>NZ_JBIAWP010000003.1:0-387679 GCF_042895785.1 Streptomyces sp. NPDC001380
ACTCATCCACAAACTCGGACCCGGCCTCTACGCAGCCACAGCCTGGACCTCAACCCCCTTGCCACCAGCACAAACAGGCTAACTTCCCGGCCTTGTGGGGCACCCCGGTCGTCGCCGACGGCGTCCTCTTCGTGTCCAGCTTCGAGGTGCACGCCCTGGACATCGCCACCGGCCAGCGCCGTTTCAAGACCCGTGACGTGGCCTGGGCGACGGCCGTGGCCGACGGCCGGGTCCACGCCGCCGACGGCCCGAACCTCCACACCCTGGACGCCGCCGGCGGCGCCGAGCGGTGGCGCTCCGCCCTCGACGGCTGGATCTACTCCCTGGACGCGGCCGACGGCGTTGTCTGCGCGGGCACCCGCGGCGGCGGCGTGCAGGTCCTCTCGGCGGCGGACGGCACCGAGCTGTGGCGGGCGGGAGACGCCCAGCAGGACTACGAGACCCCGCAGTCCGGCCCGGCCCTGGTCGGCGGCTCCGTCCACTACTACGGCGGCGGCCTGCTGCGCGCCGCCGACCTGCGCACCGGCCGGATCCGCTGGACCGTCCCGGTCGGCGAGGACGTGCCGGCGCGGCCGGTGGAGCGCGAGGGCACCCTGTACGTGACCGCGGGCACCCGGGTGCTGGCGCTGGACGCCGCCACCGGCCGGGAGCACTGGCGCTTCGAGGCGCCGGTGGTGCTCTTCACCCCGCCGGCGCTCGACCCGCCCGCGGCGGGCCCGGCGGGCGGCACCCGCACCGCCCCCGGCGTGTACGTCGCCGACTACCTCGGCACCCTCTACGCGCTGGACGCCACCAGCGGCCGCCCCCGCTGGCGCGGCCGCACCGCCAGCCGGCAGGGCGCCGAGCCGGTCGTGGTGGCGGACGGCTCGGTGCTGCTCGCGAGCGGCGACACGGTCTTCGCCTTCGACACGGCCGGCGGCCGCGAGCTGTGGCGGTACGCCGCGCGCGGCGAGGTGGTGGGCTCCCCGGCGGTCTCCGGCGGGCTGGTGCACATCGGCAGCCGCGACCGGTCGCTGCACACCGTCGACCTCGCCACCGGGCGGCTGCGCTGGGAGCTGGGCACCAAGGGCGAGATCACCGGCTCGCCGGTGGCGGCCGACGGCCGGGTCTTCGTCGGCAGCAAGGACCGCTGCGTCTACGCCCTGGACTCGGTGTACGGCACGGCCATCCCCGACGAGCAGCGGTGACGGCGGGGCGGCGGCGGTGACCGCGGGGCGGCGGTGACGGCGGGTCCGTCCCCGGACGCTCCCCCGGACGCACCCTCTGACGCACCCCCGGACGGCACCGCGCCCGGCCCGCCGGCGGAACCGTCCGCCGGCGCGCCGGGCGCGTGAGGGCCGCCCGGGGCGGGGCGGGAGGAGGTACGGGCCGTCAGCCCCGCCGGGCCTCCGGGTGGCGGAGGAGCCAGCCCTCCCACGCGGAGGAGACCATCTCCTCCACGCCGTGGCGGGCGGTCCAGCCCAGCTCCCGGCGGATCAGGTCGGCCGAGGCCACGACCCGCGCCGGGTCGCCGGGGCGCCGCGGCGCCACCTCGCCGGTGGCGTCGTACCCGGTCACCCGCCCGACCACGTCGAGCATCTCCCGGACCGAGACGCCCTCGCCGCGGCCGATGTTGAGGACCAGCGACGTCGCGCCCGCCGGGTCGCCGGCCAGCCGCCCGGCGGCCGCGACGTGGGCGGAGGCCACGTCCGAGACGTGGATGTAGTCGCGGATGCAGGTGCCGTCGGGCGTCGCGTAGTCGGCGCCGAAGATCCGCGGCTCCTCGCCGGCCGTCAGCCGCTCGAAGACCATCGGCACCAGGTTGAGGACGCCGTCGTCGGAGAGCGCGGGGGAGGCCGCGCCCGCCACGTTGAAGTAGCGCAGCGCCACGGTGGAGATCCCGTGGGCCCGGCCCGCCGCCCGCACCAGCCACTCGCCCGTGAGCTTCGTCTCGCCGTAGGGGCTCATGGGGGCGCACGGCGTGGCCTCGGTCACCAGGTCCACGTCGGGCATGCCGTAGACGGCCGCGGAGGAGGAGAAGAGGAAGCGGCGCACGCCCGCGTCCACGACGGCGTCCAGCACCGTCCGCAGGCCCTCCACGTTCTCGCGGTAGTAGTGGAGGGGCCGCTCCACGGACTCGCCGACCTGCTTCTTCGCGGCGATGTGCAGCACCCCCGTGACCCCGTGCTCCCGCAGCGCGCGGTCGACCGCGCCGCGGTCCAGGACCGAGCCGCGGACCAGCGGCACGTCCGCGGGCAGGCGCGCCGCGTCGCCGGTGCTCAGGTCGTCGAGCACGGCGACCGGCTGCCCCGCCGCGCGCATCGCGTGTACCACGTGTCCGCCGATGTAGCCGGCTCCGCCGGTGATCAACCAGGTCATACTCGGATCATAGGACGGGTCGGCGGCCGCCCTTCCCGGTCCCGGAAGCCCCTCCCCGGCTGTCCGGTATGGTGGGGCGAGGACCAGTACGCTCATGAGGAGCGTGCCCGGCCACCGCCGCCCGGCCGGTCCGGGGACCGGTCAGGGATCCGGGCAGGACGCACGGCGGCCGCGGGGGGACTGCGGAGGGCCGGACGGCGGCCCTGCCGAGCCGCGCACGAGGGAGCAGGCACGCATGTCGGTTGGCGAGCCGCGGGTCAGTGTCGTCGTGATCGTTTTCGACGACGCGGACCGCATCGCCGAGGCCGTGCACTCCGCCCTCGACCAGGGCGACGCGGTCGGCGAGGTCCTCGTCGTCGACGACGGCTCCACCGACGCCACCCCCGAGGTCCTCGCCCGCCTCGCCGCCGGGAACCCCCGGGTGCGCGTCCTCACCCGCCCCGCCAACAGCGGCGGCTGCGGGACGCCCCGCAACGAGGGGATCGCCGCCGCCCGCGAGCCGTACGTCATGCTCCTCGACAGCGACGACGTGCTGCCGCCCGGCGCGGCCCGCACCCTGCTGGACGCCGCCACCGCGCACCGCGCCGACGTCGCCGCCGGCGTCGCGGTCCGCCGCGAACTGCCCGGCGGCCCCGACACCCCCTGGCAGCGCGACCTGTACCCGCCCGACGGCGCCGCGCCCCTGCTGCTCCCCGACGGCATCGGCACCCGGCCCGGCTTCCTGCGCGACACCCTCTCCGCCGGCAAGCTCTACGACCGCTCCTTCCTGGAGCGGCACGGCGTGCGGTTCGCCGACGGCGACGTGCACTACGAGGACTTCCTCTTCACCGCCATGGTCTACGCGGCCCGGCCGCGCCTGGTGGCCATCCCCGACCCCGTCTACCACTGGCACGTCCGCCGCGGCGCCGGACGCCAGTCCATCTCGCTGCGCCGCGACGAGATCCGCAACTGGCGGGACCGGGTCGACGCCCACGCCGGGGCGGTCCGGGCCCTGGGCGAGGCCGGGGAGAAGTCCCTCGCCGACGCCGCCGCCACCAAGTTCCTCGACTACGACCTGCGGATGTACGTCCGCGAGCTCGGCGGCCGCTCCGACGCCTACCTGGCCGAATGGTGGACGATCACCCGGGAGTACCTCAAGGGCTTCGACCCCTCCGCGGCCGCCGCGGCGCACCCGGCGGCCCGCTGGATCACCGCCGCGGTCCTCGCCTCGGACCGGCCCGTCGAGGTGAGCCGCCTCATCGAGCTCGCCGCCGGGCCCGCCCGCCTGGTGCCGCCGTACCTCACCGCCGCGGACGGCTCCCCGGTGCTCGGCGCCGGGGACGCGGCCGTCCCCCTGGACGGCCTGGACCGGCTCCCGCTGACCAGGCTGCCGGTCGCGGTGGACGGCGCGGTCCGCATCGGCCGCCGCTGCGAGGTGCGGCTGCGCCTCCACGAGCTGTACGGGAGGCTGGGGCCCGCCGCGCCCGAGTCGGTCGCGCTGGAGCTGCGCTCCCGCTCGGGCGCCCCGCCGGTCGCCCTGAGCCACGCGGCGCCCCTCGTCCGCTCGGCCGGCCCCGCCGCCGGCCCCTCCGACGGCCCCGCCCGCGCGGGCGGCACCGGCCGCCCCGGCGCCGCCGTCAACTCCGGCGACACCTGGACCGCCGCCCTGCCGGTGGACGTCTTCGAACTGGTCCGCGCCGGCCGGGCGGCCGCCCCGATGACCGCCTGGACGCTCTGGGCGGACGTCCGCTTCGCCGACGGCCGCACCCTCACCACCGCCGTCCGCGCCCCCGGCGGCGTCTCGCGCCGCTCCTTCGCCTACCGGCCGCCCGCGGCCTTCGCGCTGGTCCAGGCCCACACCACCGCCTCCGGCGGCCTCGGCCTGCGGATCGCGGGCGGCCTCTCCGGCGTCCGCGAGGTGGCCGGCGCCCGCCTCGCCCGGCTGCTGGCCCGGTTGCAGCACTGACCCGTCCGGCCCCGTCCCCGGGCCGCGGCAGGCGCCCGCGGCCCCTCCGGCCGCATGGCAGGATGAACCGGAGGGCGGTCGCCGAGACCACAGGGACCCGCAGAGCGTGGCTGCCGTCCCGCCGACCTGCTGATAAGGAACTCCTCGATGCCTTCCACCCAGGCGGCCCCGGAGGCCGCCGTGGAGCCCGCGGCTCCCGACGTCAGCGTCGTCGTCATCGTCTACAACGACGCCGACCGCCTGCCGCGCGCCGTGCGCTCCGTCCTCGGCCAGTCGCTGCGCAGCACCGAGGTGCTGATCGTCGACGACTGCAGCACCGACGGCAGCCACGACGTCGCCCTCCGCCTCCAGGCCGAGCACCCCGGACGCGTCCGGGCGCTGCAGCTCCCCGCCAACAGCGGCGGCTGCGGCGCGCCGCGCAACCACGGGGTGGCCGCCGCCCGCGGCCGGTATGTCATGTTCCTCGACAGCGACGACGAGCTCGACCTGCACGCCTGCCGCAACATGCTGGAGGCCGGCGAGCGCACCGGGGCCGACCTGGTCTCCGGCCTCAGCGTGCGCCGCCACCTGGACAGCCGGCACGGCAAGACCGTCGAGTGGTACCCGTGGCTCTACAGCCGCACCCGGCAGCTGGACTCCGTCGACGAGCTCCCCGACCTGCTGGTGTGGGACACCCTCTCCACCAACAAGTGCTACCGGCGCGACTTCCTGCTCCGCGCCGGCCTGGAGTTCCCCGTCGGCATCCTCTACGAGGACCTGCTCTTCTCGGCGCAGGCCTACCTGGCCGCCGACCGCATCGCCCTCATCCCCAACCGCGTCTACTGGTGGGACGTCGTGGAGCGGACGGCGGCCAAGTCGCTCAGCAACCGCCGCCACGAGATCTCCAACTTCACCGACCGCCTGGAGATCCACCGCCGCATCGACCGGATGCTCGCCGACCGGGGCATGACCGCCCTCAAGGCCCGCAAGGACGTCAAGTTCCTCAAGCACGACCTCGTGCTGCACCTGAGGGACCTGCCCTTCCTCCCGGCCGAGTTCCGGCACGAGTTCTCCGGGCACGCCCGCGACTACCTCGCCACCCTCTCCGCCGAGGCGTGGGAGCAGGTGCCCCCCATCCAGCGGATCTGCGCCTACCTCCTGGTCCGCGACGACTGGGCCAACCTCCTCCCCGCCATCGACACCCTGCTCAACCGCGACAAGCTCTCCGAGCCGCTGGTCGAGCGCGACGGGCGCGTCTACTGGTGCGCCGAGCACCTGGACGACGAGGAGGGCCGCCGGATCCTCGACGTCACCGAGGCCGGCTACCACGCCAGGCCCCTGGAGAAGCTCTTCCTCCGCAACCGCCTGACGGGCTACCGGGTCGGGCCCGCGGGCCTGCACCTCACCGGGCGCATCGTCAACCCGCTGGGGAAGGTGGCCCCCGGTGCCCGGCTGGCGGCCCGCCTGGAGTTCACCGCCCGCCGGCGCTCCCTGCAGTCCTTCGCCTTCCCCGTCCGGGAGCTCCGGCACGAGGGCGACGGGATCGCCTGGGAGGCCGTCGCCGACCTCGCCCGGCGCCTGCGCCCGCTCGGCGTCGTCGACGCCGTGTGGGACGTCCGGCTGGTCCTGGAGGCGGACGGACGCCGCACCACCACCCGCATCACGGTCGGCGACCACGGCCTGGAGGACGCGGCCGGCATGCCCGTCCGCCCGCGCCTCACCCGGCTCGTCGGCGACCGGCTGGAGCCGTCCGTGACCGCCCGCGGGCACCTCGCCTTCCACCTCACCGCCGAGGGCGCAGCCGCCCGCCGCACCACCGACCTCATCCGGCGCACCCTGCGCGGCGAGGCCGGGGCCGGCGCCCGCCGCGCCGTCGACGGGGCCAAGTCCGCGGTGCGCGGCGCCCGGAAGCTCAAGCGCAGCCTCAACGACGGCTCCACCAAGCTCCGCGTCTACCACGAGGTCCTGCTCCGGCTGCCCGTGGTCAAGGGGCAGGTGGTCTTCGAGAGCCACCTCGGCAAGCAGTACAGCGACTCCCCGCGGGCCCTCTACGAGGAGCTGCGCCGCCGCGGCGCCCCGATCAGGCCGGTGTGGGCCCACTCCGGCAGCCCGGAGGGCTTCCCCGAGGACGCCCGGCTGGTCAGGCGCTGGTCCTGGCCCTACCTGCGGGCCCTGGCCCAGGCGGAGTTCTGGGTCGACAACCAGGGCTTCCCGCTGAAGCTGGCCAAGCGCCCGGGGACGACCTACATCCAGACCTGGCACGGCTCGGCCCTGAAGAAGATGGGCTTCGACATGCCCGCCTTCAAGCGGATGCCCTACGCCGAGCAGGAGGAGTACCAGCGGGCGCTCGACCGCTTCGACCACTTCCTGGTCCGCAGCGAGCACGACGTGCGGACCCTCGCCCGCGCCTACCGCATCGGCGAGGAGCGCCTGCTGCGCACCGGCTACCCGCGCAACGACGTCCTGGCGCAGCGGAGGCCCCGGGACACCGCGCTGATGGAGAGCCTCGGCATCGACCCGGACAAGCCGGTCGTGCTCTACGCGCCGACCTTCCGGGCCGACGCCGCGGGCCAGGTGCGCGGGTTCACCCTCCCCTTCGACCCGGACGACTTCGCCGACCGCTTCGGCGACCGGCTGACCCTGCTGGTCCGCTGCCACTATCTCAACTCCGTGGTGCTGCCGCCCTCGGTGCGGGGCAGGGTCGTCGACGTCTCCCGGGTGCCCGACGTCACCCCGCTCCTGCTCATGGCGGACGCGCTGGTCACCGACTACTCGTCCGTGATGTTCGACTACGCGCTGCTGGACCGGCCGATGGTCTTCTTCGCGTACGACCTGGAGGAGTACAGCGAGGACACCCGCGGCACCTACTTCGACCTGGTCGAGAAGGCCCCCGGGCCGGTGGTGCGGGACACGGAGGCGCTGTACGCGGCGCTGGAGGACCTGCAGGCCTCCGGGGAGCGCCACGCCGACGCCCGCCGGCGGTTCGTCAAGGAGTACGGCGAGTACGACCAGGGGGACGCCGCCGCCCGGATCGCCGACCTGTTCTTCACCGGAACGGCCCGGGACGGAGCACGCCCGGGCAGCACCCCGCCCGGGGACGCCGCCCCCGGCGCGAGGAGGGACGGAAAGTGACCAGCACCGCCGCAGACACCGCCCCCGCCGGGGCCGCGCCGTCCGCCGCGCGCACCCGCGACGTCTTCATCGTCTCCAACAGCGTGGACGAGATGGGGGGCGTGTGCAGCTGGGCCCACCGGATGGCGGGCCTCCTCACCGATCGCGGCCACCGCCTGCACCTCGTCGGGGTCGTGCCCGTCCCGGAGGACCGCCGGCAGGTGTTCTCCGCCGAGCCGCCGTACCCGATGACGACGCTCTACACCGAGCACCCGCCGCCGGCCTGGTCGCCGCGCGGCGTCCGCGGGCGGCTCGACCTGGCCGCCCGCCGCCGGAACGCGGCCCGGGAGGCCGGGATGGACGCCGCCGCCGCCCGGCTGTCCGCGGTCCTCCGCCAGGCACGCCCCGGCGCCGTCGTGATCGTCACCCAGGTGTGGGCGATGGAGTGGGTGGCCAGGGCCGACCTCTCCGGCCTGACCGTGATCGGGATGAGCCACGAGTCCTTCGACACCTGCCGCGCCTCGTCCCGCTTCGCCCGCGTCAAGCGCTGGTACCGGGACGTCGACCGGCTCGTGGTCCTTACCCCGGAGGACGCCGACCGGTGGATCCGCGAGGGCATGAACAGCACCTGCGGCATCCCCAACCCGCTCCCCTTCGAGACCCCCGCCCCGTCGCCGCGCGAGGAGCGGACCGTCCTCTCCATCGGCCGGCTCTCCGAGGAGAAGGGCTACGACATGCTCCTCGACGCCTGGGCCGAGGCGGTCCGGGGCCGGGAGGGCTGGCGGCTGCGGATCCACGGCAGCGGGCCGGAGGAGGAGCGCCTGCGGCGGCAGTGCACCGCGCTGGCGCTCGACGGCTCGGTGGAGTTCGCCGGCCGCACCGGCGACGTGCCCGGGGCGCTCGCCCGCGCATCGGTCTTCGCGCTCTCCTCGCGCGGCGAGGGCTTCCCGCTCTCCCTGATGGAGGCCATGGAGTGCGGCGTGCCGTGCGTTGCCTTCGACTGCGCCCCGGGCGTGCGGGAGATCGTGCGCGACGGCGAGGACGGCCTGCTCGTGCCGATGGGCCACACCACCGGGCTGGCGCACCGGCTCGGCCGCCTGATGGACGACCGGGAGCTGCGGGACGCCATGGGCGACCGGGCGCGGGCCAACATCGCCCGGTACGCGCCGGAGGCGGTCGTCCGCCGCTGGGAGGAGCTGTTCGACCTGCTGGAACGGTGAGGGACCGTCCGGCGCGGGAGCGCCGGACGCCGGGCCCCCCGGTGCGGGGCCCGGCCGCCCGCACGGGGCCGGCTCTCAGCGCACGGCGACGTGGACGGCCTTCGACCGGGCGGGCCCGGTCCACTTGCTGCCGGCGAACACCCACCGGTACCAGCCGGACTCCGTGAGGCGGACCCCGGCCGACACCTGCCCCAGGGGGTTGGTGACCTCGTCGGCCACCGGCGTCCAGGTGTCGCCGCCGTCCGGGCGGAACAGCAGCTGCAGGTGGTCGTCCGGGCTGCCGTGGTAGTCCCCGCTGTCCCACCACACGCGGGAGAGCCACCCCTGCGCGGTCGCCCGGGACCCGGCCGGGGCCCGGGCGGGCAGCCCGTAGACGCCCAGGCGCGAGGCGCGCTTGAGCGAGAAGCCGCCCGCCGCGCCCGACCGGGCGTCGTCGCCGTCGTTGGCGTTGGCCTGGGCGTCCACGAACCAGGTGCCCGCCTCGTCGTTCCAGACCTGCTTCCGCCCGGTGTCCACCGACACCGTCCCGGTGCAGGTGGAGGTTGTGGCCGACTGCCGGACGCAGCGCATCGGCGAGACCTTGAGGATGCCGTACTTCGGCCCCCACACCCCGACGGGCGAGACCGACCTGATGCCGGAGTCGTCGGTGGCGGTGACGGAGACCCGGAAGGTCTCCCGCCGGTCCGCCCCGAGCACCACGGTCCGGCCGTCGTTGACCACCACGGACGTGATCGCGGTGTCCCCGTGCGAGGGGCTGGTCGCGATCGACGGCACGGTGATGGCCGCCGTCGCGGCGACCGCGGACACGGCGAGGAAGGCTGATCGTCTGCGCATAACCCCCCCAGTATCCCCGTCCGGCCCGGTGGTCCGGCCCGTGCCGCCCGCCGGCCTGGCCCGCCGCCGGTCAGTGCTCCCCGGCACGCAGCGCGCGGAGGTCGACCCGGACCAGGCGCTCGCCCTGCGGTCCGGTGGCGACGGTCGTGAAGACGCGGCCCTTCGGCACCGGCGCCTCCGAGGACGACGTGACGATCCACCGCACGTGGCGGCGGATCAGGATCTCCCGCTCCCGGGCCGCGGTGGTGCCCCGGGCGAAGAAGTCCGCGGTGTCCTTCCACCGCTGCCGCTCGTCGGGCAGGAAGAAGTCCGGGTAGGCCGGCGCCACCGTGGTGGCGCCGTAGGCGGGTGCTATCCGCAGGGCGTGGTAGTCCTCCGTCAGGACGACGTCCCCGTACCGGAGGTAGGGCGTGATCCACCGGTAGTCGCCGAAGAGCGGGACCTGCTGCACCCCCAGGCGGTCCGCCGCGTGCCGGGCCTGCGGCAGGACGAACACGGCCGCCCCGGCCTGGGTCCACGCGCCGACGGCCAGCGCGGCCGCGGTGGCCGCCCCCGCGGCGCGGCGCAGCGCCCCGGGCCGCATCGACGCCAGCTCCACGGCCAGGGCGAGCTGCGCGGCGAGCATCACGCCGGGCCAGACGCGGCCCCACGACCAGTGGCCCAGCAGCCCCCCGGCGGCGAAGAGGGCGCCGCACACCGCGAAGACCAGGACCAGCGGGTCCAGCCCCCGGGTGTGGCGGGCGCGCGCGGCCAGGGCGGGCAGCGCGAGCAGGGCGAGGCCGTTGCGGGCGGGCAGGTCCCGGTAGAGGTTGCGGTGGATCGCGGTGAGGTCACCCTCGGCGCCGGCCAGCCGCCAGACGTCGTAGTACGGCCACAGGACGAGCAGGACGGCCAGGGCGGCGGCGCCCGCCGCCAGGTTCCGCACGGCGCGCGGCGAGCGGGTGGCGGGGGCGCAGACCGCGACCGCGGCCGCCCCGACGAGCGCGACGGCCCCGGTGAACTGGTGCACCAGCACCACGACCCCCGCCAGCAGGCCCAGCAGCACGCAGGGCGCGAACCGCCACCCGGCGTCGCCCTCGCGCCGCAGCCAGGCCCACAGGTGGAGGGTGAGGCCGAGCGCGAAGGTGCTGGGGTAGGCCACGGTGAGGGTGAGCGAGGTGAAGGAGATCCACCCGCTCCACGCGAAGAGCTCCCAGCCCCAGAGCAGCACGACCGCCGGCAGGGCCAGCACGGGCGCCCAGGGGCGGGCGGTCAGGGTGCGGACGAACCGGTGCACGCCCGTGACGAGCGCCGCGGTCGCGGCCACGGCCGCGAGGGAGAGGACGGTGAAGGTGTCCCAGCCCGTGAGCCGTGCCACCGCCCCCAGGAGCAGCATCCACGGCGAGTAGTAGGGGCTGGGCGTGTCCTCGGCGACCAGCGGGTTGCCGGGGTCCGCCAGGTCGTGGCGCAGCCGCTCCACGACGGCGGCGTGCAGCCCCTGGTCGCCCGCCCAGGGGAGCTCGACGCAGAACGGCAGCATCACCAGCAGGGCGAGGAGGCCGAACGCCGCGTAGGGCAGGTGCGGCCGCAGCCTGGGCGCCCACGCGCCGCCGCCGGATCCCGAGGGGGCGTCGGTGCCCGTGCCGGAATCGGGGCCGGGCCCGCGGCCGGTGACGACACCCATGCCGGCGCGCGCGGCTGCGGAGGGGTCCTGGGCCATCTGTTCCGTCCGTCGTGGGGATGGGCGGGTGCGTCGCGGGCGTGCGGCCTCGCGGGCCCGGAACGCCCCGAAAAGGCTACCTGCCGGGGCGCGGCCCGCTGGTGCGCGGCCCGCCGGTGCGCGGCCCGCCCCTCACGGGCGGAGCAGCCACCGCAGCCGCGGCTCCACCAGCGGCCGCAGCACCCGCCGCACCGGGGCCGTCATCAGCACGGTGGCCGTCAGCACGGCCGCGGCGGTCAGGGCCAGCTCGCCGAGCGGGCCGTGCAGGCCGTCGTACCAGCCCCGGTACTGGGCGAGCTTCACCAGCATCGGGTGCAGCAGGTAGGCGTACATGGTGCGGGTGCCCAGGGCGGTGAACCAGGCGGTGCGGGCCGGCACCAGCGAGAGGAAGGCGGCGCAGGCCGCCAGGGTGCAGGCCAGCAGGGCCGCGGACACCGCCAGGTAGTGGGGGAGCGTGGTGTGCAGCTGCCCGTACCCGCGGTCGCGGTTGAGCCAGTCCAGGGTGCGCACGTGCGGCACGAGCACGTACGCCCCCGCCGCGAGCGCCGCCAGCACGGCGGCCGAGGCCGCCCGCACCCGGCGGGTGCGCAGCCGCGCGAGGTGCTCGGGCCGCAGCTGCAGGCCCAGCACGAAGAAGGGGAGGAACTGCAGTACCCGGCCGAAGGAGAGGATGTCGCCGTTGTCGGTCGTCCCGGAGAGCAGGGCGACCAGCACCGCCACGGCGAACGGGTGCCTGACGGACCGCCAGAGCGGCGTGCCCAGCCGCCAGAGGAACAGCGCGACCAGGAACCAGGACGCGTACCAGGGCCGCAGCAGGTCGAGGGAGATGTGCCGCTGGCCCAGGACCTCGCTGCGGAAGAGGCAGTACAGGCAGGTGAAGACCACGTACGGCACGAGGACGCCGCCGACCAGCCGGGCCGTCTGGTCGCGCCGGGCCGCGAAGCCGCGCGAGAGGTACCCGGAGACCAGCACGAACGCCGGCATGTGGAACAGGTACACCCAGGCGTAGGCGGCCCTGACCGCGGTGCTGTCCTGCACCGTGCGCGAGGCGGACCAGGTGTGGCCGGCCACCACCAGCACGAGCAGCAGGAACCGGGCGTTGTCCAGGGACGCGTCGCGGGGGCGGGGGCCCGGCGCTGCCGCGCCGTCCTGCTGCCGGGCCTCCGGTGACGCGGGGGGTGCCGGTACGGCGACGGTGTTCTCCACCGGCGCGATGCTACTCGGGCAGGCGTGGTTCGCACCCGATCCCCCGTGATACAAGAAACGTCAGCAACGAGCCAGAAGGCAAAATCCGGCAAAAGGTATGACCGTCGAACCCTCTTGCCTTGACAGATACGATGAACGGCTTGTGAAGCCGTCACGGGGGCGCTTCGAACGGACGGGGCGTACAACCTTCTCCGTACCCCCTTCGTCGATAGGCATGCTGGAACAGTGGATCGTCGTGCGGGGAGTGGAAGTATGAGCGGCAGTCCGGACGTCTCCCGGATCGTCTCCGCCTATCGGAAGGTCCTCCCCGCGTACACGCGGTACCGGATCGCCCAGCGCGTCACCCCCGAGATCCGCAGCCAGGTCAAGAAGCGCATCGCCGAGGTGGCGACCGTCCCGCAGCAGGTGGAGCGGATACGCGTCCAGCGCGCCGTGCGCCGCCGCCCCGACCTCTACTCCGGACCGGACCGGATCCCCGTCACCGTCGACCACCAGCCCCGCGCCGCCTTCGTCCACGAGGACCTCACCCCCCTGCTCGCCCGCCGGGAGAACCTCGACGCCGTGCTGGACGCCCTGGAGGGCGCGGGCATCGACCACTTCTGCGTCCGCGGCGCCTTCGACCGCTCCTCGACGGTCGCCGTCGCGGACCGGGACCGCCCCCGCGTGCTGCGCGCCCTCGCCCGCCTCTGCGAGCGGACCCCGGGCTGCGTGACCCCCATCCCGCCCGGCGAGAGCCGCGAGCCGCGCTTCTGCGAGCCCGGCCACCAGCCCGGCGTGTGGAAGCGGGCCGCCGCCGCGGGCGCCGTGCGGCTCACCTGGTTCCACACCGACCCCGAGGGACGGCTCGTCCTCGGCGTCCCCTACGGCTGCGACGTCGAGTTCTGGACCGAGGAGACCCCGGGCGTGCTCACCGCGCCGCGCCGCAACCGGGTCACCGAGGTCGTGCCCGCCTCCGGCGCCCCCGTCGAGGCGTCCGACAGCCTCTTCACCCGCCTCGCCCCGGCCGGCCGCGACCCGCTGCCGCCGGTCCGCACCCGCGCCGAGTTCACCGCGGCCCGCCCCGACGACGTCGACTTCCCCGTCGACGTCGTCTACACCTGGGTCGACGGCTCCGACCCGGAGTGGCTCCGCCGCCGCGCCCAGGCCGCCGGGCAGGCTTACCACGCCGAGGCGGCCAACGCCGCCCGCTACCTCAGCCGCGACGAGCTCAAGTACTCGCTGCGGTCGCTGCGGATGCACGCGCCGTGGGTCCGCAACGTCTACCTGGTGACGGACGACCAGATGCCGGCGTGGCTGGACACCTCCGTGCCGGGGCTGAAGGTGGTGAGCCACAAGGAGATCTTCAGCGACACCAGCGTGCTGCCGACCTTCAACTCGCACGCCATCGAGAGCCAGCTGCACCACATCGACGGCCTGGCCGAGCACTTCCTCTACTTCAACGACGACATGTTCCTCGGCCGCGAGGTCGTGCCCCAGGACTTCTTCCACGCCAACGGGCTCACCAAGTTCTTCCCCAGCCCCGCCAACGTGCCGCAGGGCGAGCCCTCCGAGCTGGACGTGCCGGTGTCGGTCGCGGGCAAGAACAACCGCGAGCTGATCGAGGAGCGCTTCGGCACCACCCTCACCCAGAAGATGAAGCACGTGCCCTACCCGCTGCGGCGCAGCGTGCTGCACGAGATCGAGGAGGAGTTCGCCGAGCGGCACCGCACCACCATGGGCAACCGGTTCCGCAGCCTGGACGACCTCTCCATCGCCTCCTCGCTCCACCACTACTACGCCTTCCACACCGGCCGCGCCGTCCCGGGCAACCTGCGCTACAGCTACGTCGACCTCGCCCTGCCGGAGACCCCCGACCGCCTCGCCCGGCTGCTGGCCCGCCGCGACCGGCACGCCTTCTGCCTCAACGACACCGTCTCCACCGAGCGGGACGTGGAGGCGCAGCTCGCCCTCCTGGGACCGTTCCTGGAGGCGTACTTCCCGCTGCCCAGCCGCTTCGAGAAGCGCTGAGGCCGACCGTCCTCCGCGGCCCGCCCCCGGGGCGGGCCGCACACGCATCACACCGATGGAAGAGAACGTGACTGACGTCCATGGCGCGCTGCCCGACACGGCGGCACCCGAGCGCTGCGAGCTGACCTACAAGCTGCACCCGGTCACCGGGTGGGTGCACTCCGGGCTCACGCCCCTGCGGTCCCGGCAGGAGAACCTGGACGCGGTCACCGGCGCCCTGGACGCGGCTGGCGTGGACTGGTTCGCCGTCCGCGGCTTCGACGACCTCGCCACGGCGCTGGGCGTCCACAGCGATGACCGCGAGCGCGTCTTCGCCGCGCTCGCCGACCTCTCCGCCCGCACGCCCGGCTACGTCCAGGCCGTCGTGCCGGCTCCGAGGACATCCGCCCCTCCCGCCCGCGGCGACGACCCGAAGACCTGGGCCAAGCTGGCGGAGGCACAGGTCGTCCGGGCCTTCTGGTACCGCACCGAGCCCAGCCGCTCCCTCGTGTGCGGGCCGGGCTACGGGTGCGACATCGAGTTCTGGGAGCCGGAGGAGCGCCCCGAGCCGGACGAGGACGCCGACGAGGCCCTGGCCGCGGCCCTGGAGGCGGCACCCGAGCGCCTGTCGGCGCCGCGGGCCAACCGGGTCGCCCGCCTCGTCCCCGCCGACGCACCGGCGGTGACGGCGCCCGGCAGCCTCTTCACCCGCCTCGCGCCGGCCAACGGCTCCCCCCTCCCGGCCCTGCGGACCCGCGAGGACTTCACCGTCCCCCTCTTCGACGACTTCGACTTCCCCGTTGACGTCGTCTACACCTGGGTCGACGGCTCAGACCCGGAGTGGCTGCGCCGCCGGGCCGAGGCGTCCGGTGAGACCTACCACCGCGAGTCCGCCTCCCACTCCCGGTTCGTCAGCCGCGACGAGCTGCGCTACTCGCTGCGCTCCCTGCACATGAACGCGCCCTGGGTCCGCACCGTCCACCTGGTGACGGACGACCAGGTGCCGGAGTGGCTGGACACCTCGGCGCCGGGCATCCGGGTGGTGAGCCACAAGGAGATCTTCAGCGACCCGAGCGTGCTGCCGACCTTCAACTCGCACGCCATCGAGAGCCAGCTGCACCACATCGAGGGCTTGGCCGAGCACTTCGTCTACTTCAACGACGACATGTTCGTCGGACGCCCGGTCGGCCCCCAGCTCTTCTTCATGACCAACGGCACCGCCCGGTACTTCCCCGCCCGCGGCCGGGTGCCGCAGGGCGAGGTCAGCGTGCTGGACACGCCCGTCGACGCGGCCACGAAGAACAACCGCCGCCTCCTGCTGGAGCGGTTCGGCCGTTCGGTCACCCAGGTCATGGAGCACGTGCCCTACGCGATGCGCCGCAGCGTGCTCGACGACCTGGAACGGGAGCACCCCGAGGTCTTCCGCGAGACCGCCTCCCACCGCTTCCGCAGCCTCCGCGACCACAACGTCCCCTCCAACCTCGTCCACTACTACGGCTACTTCACCGGCCGCGCGGTCGCCAGCAGCATGCGCCTCGGCTATGTTGCCCTGGCGGCCAAGGACCTCCCGGGCCGTCTGGCGCGACTCCTGCAGCGCCGCGACTGCGACACCTTCTGCATCAACGACACCTTCGCCGAGGACGAGGACGTCGCCGAGCAGGACGAGCTGCTGGCCTCCTTCCTGGAGGCGTACTTCCCGGTCCCCAGCCCGTTCGAGAAGTCCCCGGCGGGTGGCGCGTGAAGATCGCCTTCCTGGTCCACCACATCTACGGCATCGGCGGCACCGTCCGCACCGTCATCAACCTCGCCGAGGCCCTGGCTGCCCGCCACGAGGTCGAGATCGTCTCGGTCTACCGCCGACGCGACGAGCCGCTCTTCTCCATCGACCCCGCCGTCCGGCTCACCCCACTGATCGACCAGCGCCCCGACCCCGACGGGGCCGACCGCAGCGATCCCCTGTACGGCGAGCGCAGCCGCCTGGTCCCCCCGTCGGAGGAGTTCTTCCTCCAGTACAGCGCCCTGTCGGACCGCCGCATCGTCGAGTACCTGCGCGGCACCCGCGCGGACGTCGTCATCGGTACCCGGCCCAGTCTCGCCCTGCTGGTCGCCGAGTACGCGCCCGAGAAGGCCGTCCGGCTGGCCCAGGAGCACATGACGCACACAGCGGTCCCCGCCGGGACCCGCACCGCGATGGCGCGGCTCTACAAGCGCATCGACGCCGCCGTCACCGTCACCGAGGCCGACGCCGGGACCTTCCGCACCACCACGCCCGTCCCGGGCCTGAGGGTCCTGTGCATCCCCAACGGCGTGCCCGAGCCCGCCGTCGCCCCCGCCGACTGCACGGCCCGCACGGTCGTCGCCGCCGGCCGGCTGATCGACTGGAAGCGGTACGACCTCCTGGTCCACGCCTTCGCCAAGGTCCTCGCCCAGGCCCCCGACTGGAGGCTGCGGATCTACGGGTCCGGCACCGAGCGCGGCGCCCTCGTCCGCCTGGTCCACGAACTCGGCGTCCAGAACAGCGTCACCCTCATGGGGAGCGTCTCCCCGATGGACGCCGAATGGGTCAAGGGCTCGATCGCCGCCGTCGCCTCCGACATGGAGCCCTTCGGCATGACCCTGGTCGAGGCCATGCGGTGCGGGGTCCCCGTCGTCAGCACCGCCTGCCCCGACGGACCCCCCGAGATCCTGAGCCACGACGAGGACGGCCTCCTCGTCCCGGTCGGCGACAGCGACGCCTTCGCCGCCGCCCTGCTGGAGCTCATCGGCGACGAGGACCGCCGCCGCCGCATGGGCCGGGCCGCCCTGGAGAACTCCCGGCGCTTCGACCCCGACGTGGTGGCCCGCCGCTACGAGCAGCTGATCGCCGAAATCCGGTCGGAGCGGGGACTCCCCCCGCTGGGGCCCTCGCGCGCGCCCGCCGTCCCGCGGACCGGCGCCGTCGTGACGGCCGCCGCCGCGGCCGCACCCGACGCGTCCCGGGGACGCGGCCTGCTGGGCCGCGTCGCCCGCGCCGCCGCCACCCGCGCCGGCCTCGCCCCGCAGCGCCCCGATACCGCCGCTGCCGACCCCGCCGTCCTGGGACGGGGGGAGCCCGTCGGAGGCTGCACCGCCGACCCCGCCGGCGCCGTCACCGTGACCGTGGACTGGCCCGGCTTCCGCGACGACCAGGCCCGCCTGGTCTGCCGGTCCCGGGCCGACCGCAGGGCCAAGGTCCGCGCCGCCCTCCGGCCGGGTCCGGACGGCCGCCCCGCGGCGCTCCTGCCGGCCGGGTCCGGCAAGCTCACCGAGGGGCGCTGGGACCTCTTCGTGGAGACCGGCGGCAAGCTCCGCCGCCTCCGCGCCGGCCTGTGCGACCTGCGCGCCCTGGAGGGGATCGCCGGACGCACCGTGCAGCTCCCCGTGCGCAGCCACCTGCCATACGCCACCCTGGACGGCTTCCTCGCCGTCCGCTCCTGGGTCCGGGACCGCCACGCCGAGGCCGGCGACATCCACGTCCTCGACGAGGGCATCTCCTTCGAGGGGCGCCTCGTCGCCGAGCCCTTCGGCGGCCGCACGCCCGTCCTCACCGTGCGCAGCCGCGAGGTGCCCGGGCTGGAGTACCGGTACGAGGGGACCAGCTCGGGCGGCGACGACTTCCGCTTCCTGATGCCCGTCGAGGAGATCGCCGACGCCCGGGTCCGCCGGCACGAGGACTGGGACCTGTGGGTCGGCTGCGAGGGCGTCCCCGGGGAGGCCCGGCTGGCCAGGATCCTCACCGACCTCGCCGACCTCAAGGGGGTCCAGGTCTACCCGGCGGTCAGACTCCGCGACGAGACCTCCGACGAGCTCGCGCGCGACATCCCCCGCACCGACGTGCGGGTGCGCCCCTACTGCGCCCAGACCAACGAGATCTCCGTGAACGTCGTCGAGCCCGGGTAGCGGTCCGCCCCGCACAGCCCCGCACAGCCCCGCACACCCCCCGGCCCCGCACCGCCCCCGTCCGGCGTCGCGGGCCCGTCCCGCGAGTGAAGGTCCCGCCTTGTCCACGAGCACGCTCCCCGCGCCGCCCGGCCGCGCCCTCCCCGAACCGTCCGCGCCCCGGACCCCGCCTGCGGGGCGCGACGCGTTCCTCGACAACGCCAAGCTCCTGGGCGTCGTCCTCGTCGTCCTGGGGCACACCTGGGGTCCCCTGGCGGGCGACCCGGGGCAGCACCGCGCGCTGCGCGCCGCCTACATCCTGGTCTACACCTTCCACATGCCGCTCTTCGTCATGATCTGCGGCTGGTTCTCGCGCTCCTTCGCCGAGAACGCCTCCCACCCCGGCCGCCTGCGCAGGCTCGTGACGAGCACGCTCGTCCCCTACCTGCTCTTCGCCCCCGCCTACACCCTCCTCCGCAACCACCGGCAGGGGCACTGGACGGCCCTGCAGCTGCTGAACCCCTGGTACCTCACCTGGTTCCTGGTGGCCCTCTTCGTGTGGAGGGTGACGGCACCGGTCTGGCGCACCGTCAGGGCGCCGGTCGCCGTCGCCGTCGCCGCGATGCTCGCCGTCGGCGCCACCCAGCCCTCCGGGGACCTCGCGCTGGGCCAGGTCGTCCACTTCCTCCCCTTCTTCGTGCTCGGGCTGACCGTCCGGCCCGCCCACCTGGAGAGGCTCCGGGCGTCCCGGTGGCTGCGCCGCGCCGCGGTGCCGGTCCTCGCCGCCGGCTACGCGTGCTGCTACCACCTCGCCCCGTCCGTCCGCACCGAGTGGCTGTACCGCCGCACCGGCCACGAGCGGCTCCACACCGGCCTCGGCACGTGGATGCTCACCACGACCCTCCTCGCCGCCGCGGCGTTCGTGCTCAGCGTCGCCTTCCTCGCCCTCGTGCCCCGCCGCGAGAACCGGCTCACCTCCCTCGGGGCGGGCTCCCAGTACACCTACCTGCTCCACGGCCTGCTCGTGCAGGCCGCCCTCCTGTGGGGCTGGTACCGGCTCGGCTTCACGGGGACCTGGTCGGGCCAAATCCTCCTGACCGCCGCCGCCGTCGCCACTGCCCTGCTGCTCGCCGTGCCACCCGTGCGGCGGCTGACGCGCTGGGCGGTGGAACCGGAGATGCGCTGGGCCTTCAGGGATGCCTGAGCACTGAGTGCCCGCCGCTCCCCCGGCGGAGCAGCAGCAGACCCGAGCGGCCCGTTCGTGGGCGCGATCCCGCCGGGTTCCGTTCCTGCCGTCGGCTCTGCGCCGTCCGACCGGCCCGGCAGGCCCGGACACCCGGTGCTGCCGAGCCCGGGTGCCCCTGCACGGCTTCCCGTCCCGTGCGCTGGCCCCGGGCGGCAGGGTCGGACGGGATCCCTGTCGCATGCCCTCCGGACGACCGGCCACAAGGGTTGATGCTCGTGGGCGGTCGGTGGTCGCCGGACGGGTTGTCCGCTCCGGTCGTCGTCCGGTCGTCGTCCGGTCGTCGTCGGGTCGTCGTCGGGGCGGCGGTGGCCGGTGGGAGGACGCACCGCACGACGCTGACGGGTCGTGGCCGTGGTGCCGTTCCAGGTCGGGCCGGCCCCTGATGTCCCGTCGACCTGCTCGACGACCTGGCGCAGTGGTCCGGACAGCTCGGCTCCGGCCCGCTCCGGTCCGCCCTTGCAGGTCGGCTGCGGCAGCCGGAAGCCGTATCCGACCGGCCGGTGCCCGGCGGCCCTGCGAAGGCGCTTGTTCTGGCCGGGTCGCCGGGACGGCCCCGGGGACGGGTGCCGCAGGCGAGCGCGGGCGCGGCCGAGCGGCTTCACCTCGGAGGTGAACCCGGGCGGGGCCTGCATCACTGCGGGGGTGGCCAGTTCGGCGCCGGTGGGTTTCGGGGTGATTCCGCCAGCCGGTCGCCGCGGCGCGGGATGCGGCAATGCCTGCAGCGGGTCGACCGCCTTCGCGTACGGCGCGATGCTGGGGGGCCAAGTCCGCAATCACGACTGCGCTTTGGGCCCCCTCGCCTCATGCGCGCAGCCGACCTCTCGGAACCGATCATCTAGGATGTGCCTGCCCCGCACCCCGCCCGCACCCCGGCCGCAGGACACCGATGGACTTCACGACCTCCCCCCGCCGGACCGCGCCCGCGCCCGCCCCGCAGGCGCAGGACGGCCCGGCGCCCTCCGCCCGGCGCCCCCTGCCGGCCGCCCTCCGGCGGCACGGAGGGGCCGCCGTGTCCCTCGCCGCTGCCGCCGTGATGCTCGCCGTGGGGCTGTGGGGCCTGGACCGCGGGTCGATGTGGCGGGACGAGGAGGCCACCTTCGACGCAGCGCACCGCACGGTGCCGCAGCTGCTGGCCATGGTCCGGCACGTCGACGCGGTGCACGCCGCCTACTACCTGCTGATGCACGTCTGGATGCTGCCCGGCGGCGGCGAGGTGTGGATGCGGGTCCCGTCGGTGCTCGGCGCGGCCGCGGCCGCCGCGCTGGTGGCGGCGCTGGGCGCCCGCCTGCTGCGGCCCCGGGCCGGGCTGTCGGCGGGCCTGCTCTTCGCGGCGACGCCGCTCGTCACGTTCTACGCCCAGGAGGGCCGCTCGTACGCGCTGGTCTGCGCGGCGGTGCTGCTGGCGACGTACTGCCTGGTGCGGGCGGTGGAGGCGCCGGAGGGCCGGCGCTGGTGGGCCGGGTACGCGGCGGCCGCCGCGGCGGCCTCGCTGCTGCACGAGTTCGCCGTGCTGGCCCTGGCCGCGCACGCCGCCACGCTCCTGCTGTCCCGGGTGCCGCGCCGGGTGTGGCTGCGCTGGGCGGCCGCCGCGGCGGCCTGCTGCGCGGTGCTGGCCCCGCTCGCGCTGTACTCCCGCCGCCAGTCCGGCCAGGTCGGCTGGCTGGAGCGGCCCGGCTGGGACGCCGTGTGGGGGCTGGTGCGGTCCCTCGCGGGCCCCGCGCCCGCCGCCGTGGCCGCGGTGCTCGTGCTGGCCGTGGCGGGCGCCGTCCTCCCGCCGCGCGGCCGGGGCCCGCTGAACCTTGCGGCGGTGGCCGCCCCGCTGGCCGTCGTCCCGCCCGCGCTGCTGCTGCTGGCGTCGCAGGTCCGGCCCGTGTACCACGAGCGGTACGTGCTCTTCTGCGCCGCCGGGCTGCCGCTGCTGGCCGCCGCCGGCGCGGAGCGGGCCGCGGCCCTCCTGCGGTTCCGGGGGGCCGCCGCCCTGCTGGCCGCCGCCGCGGTCGCGGCCGCGGTGCTGCCGCAGCTGCCGCGCCAGTCCGAGTTGCGTACCCTGCAGGCACGCCCGGACGACCTGGCGGGGGCGGCACGGGCCGTGGCGGCCGGGGCCCGCCCCGGCGACGGAGTGGTCTTCCTCACGCCGAACTACCGTGCGGTGGAGCTGGCCTACCCCGGGGCCTTCCGGGACACGGCGGACGTCGCGCTGGAGAGGACCCCCCTGGGGGCGGCCAACCTGCGCGGCACCGAGCGCAGCAGGAGGGAGGTCCGCAGGGCCGTGCTGGCCAGGGACCGGATCTGGCTGGTGGGGCGGGCGGGGCTGCGCGTCAGGGGCGGCGACTCCGGCGCGCGGAACAAGAAGGATGTACTCGGGGGGTCCTACCGGACGGTCACCACCGTGCACGTGCACGGGCTGGACGTGCGGCTGTACGAGCGCAAGGAGAAGGGCTAGCCATGGCCGGAACGACCGACGAGGACCGCGGGCGGAGCTTGCACACCGGGGCCGCCGAGCCTAGCCTCACCGGGGTGTCCACACCGCGACTTAGTATCATCATTCCGGCCTTCAAGGTGCAGGCGTACCTGCGCGAGTGCCTGGAATCCGTCCTCAACCAGTCGTACTCCGACTTCGAGCTGATCGCCGTCGACGACTGCTCCCCCGACGCCTGCGGGGAGATCATGGACGAGTTCGCGGCGGCGGACCCCCGCGTCGTGGTCATGCACCTGCCCGAGAACGTCGGCCTGGGCCGCGCCCGCAACGCCGGCCTGGAGCGCGTCCGCGGCGAGTACGTCCTCTTCCTGGACAGCGACGACACCCTCGTCCCGGGTGCCCTCGCCGCGATAGCCGGGCGCCTCGACGAGACCGGCGACCCCGAGGTGCTGGTCTACGACTACGCCCGCACCTACTGGTACGGCAAGGCGGAGCGGAACTCCCTCGGCGAGCTGCTCCAGCAGAAGGGCCCGGACGTCTTCGACGTCACCGAGCGCCCCGAGCTGCTCAACCTCCTCATGGTGGTGTGGAACAAGGCGTACCGCCGCGACTACATCGAGCGCGTCGGCCTCACCTTCCCGGGCGGGTACTACGAGGACACCCCGTGGACCTACCCGGCCATGCTGGCCGCGCGGACCGTCGCCGTCCTCGACCGCGTCTGCGTCCACTACCGGCAGCGCCGCCAGGGCGGGAACATCCTGCGCACCCGCAGCCGCAAGCACTTCGACATCTTCGAGCAGTACGACCGGGTCTTCTCCTTCGTCGACTCCCGGCCCGAACTGGCCCGCTGGCGCACCCTGCTCTACGAGCGCATGGTGGAGCACCTCGTCACCATCCTCAACAGCCCCGACCGGCTGCCGCCCGAGGCCCGGAACGACTTCCTGCGCCGCTGCGCCGAGCAGTGCCGCCGCTACCGCCCCGCCGGCTTCGTCCCGCCCGTCGGCCGCCCCGGCGTGTACTTCCGCATGGTGGAGCAGGGCTCGTCGCACACCTTCAGCGGCCTGCGCACCGCCCGCACCGTCGCCCGCCGCACCCTCAAGGCCGGCCGGGCCAAGGGCAAGGCCACCAAGAAGCGCCTGATGGACCGGGACTACCAGCTGCAGCGGCTCCGCCCGGTCGACCCGGACCTCGCGGTCTTCTCCGCCTACTGGGACCGTGGCTACGCCTGCAACCCCGCGGCGATCCACCGCAAGGTCCAGGAGCTGGCCCCGGGCATCCGCTCCGTCTGGGTGGTCCGCGCCACCCACAAGCACCTGGTGCCCGAGGGCATCGAGACCGTGCAGCCCGGCTCCCGCGAGTACTGGCACGCGATGGCCCGCGCCAAGTACTTCGTCAACAACGTCAACTTCTCCGACGGCTGGGTCAAGCGCCCCGAGCAGGTCCACCTGCAGACCCACCACGGCACGCCGCTGAAGTCGATGGGCCTGGACCAGCAGGAGTACCCGGCCAGCGGCAACGGCATGAGCTTCCGCAAGCTGCTCAACCGCGTCGACCGCTGGGACCTCAGCCTCTCCTCCAACCGGCACTCCACCCTGGTGTGGGAGCGGGTGTACCCCTCCTCCTGGACCGGTCTGGAGCTGGGCTACCCCCGCAACGACGTGTACTCCACCGCCACCGCCGAGGACGTCGTGCGCATCCGGCGCGAGCTGGGGATCGAGGAGGGCGTCCGCGCGCTCCTGTACGCGCCCACCCACCGCGACTACCGGCGCACCTTCGAGCCGCGGATCGACTTCGAGCGGTTCTGCAGCGAGATGGGCGAGGACACGGTGCTCCTCACCCGCGCCCACTACTTCTACGCCGCGGGCGGCGCCGAGGCCATGTCCCGGCTGAAGCAGGAGGGCCGGCTGATCGACGTCACCGAGCACCCCTCCGTGGAGGAGCTGGCGCTGGCGTCGGACGCGCTCATCACCGACTACTCGTCCCTGATGTTCGACTACGCCAACCTGGACCGCCCGATCGTCGTCTTCGCCGACGACTGGGAGACGTACCGGGAGGCCCGCGGCACCTACTTCGACATCACCGAGCAGGCGCCGGGCGCCGTCGCCCGCAGCGAGGACGAGCTGATCGACGTCCTGCGCACCGGCGAGTGGCGTGGGGTGCAGGCCGCCGAGCGGCGCGCCGCGTTCCGCGAGCGCTTCTGCCCGTGGGACGACGGCCTGGCCGCGGAGCGGGTGGTCCGCCGCCTGTTCCTGGGGCAGGAGGACGGCCTGCCCGCGCCGGTGCCGGTCGCCGACCGCACCCCCGCGCCCGCGCCGGACCGGGCGTACGCCCTGCTCAAGGGCCGCGTCCCCGGCAGCCGCGTCTCCGCCGACACCGCGACGGTGCTCCAGCCCTGACGGCCGTGCGGCCGCGGGAGGCCGGTGCGCTGCTGCGCGCACCGGCCTCCCGCATGTCCCGGGCCGTGCCGGCCCGTCCGGGGACCGGTCAGCCGCGCCCATACCGGTCCTCGGCCTTCCAGAACCAGACGTAGCCCGCCGTCAGCGAGAGCACCGCCCACCCGGCGGCGACCGCCCAGGTCCAGACCGGCACCGCCGGGTAGCTCTCCAGCAGCGCACCGCGGACCAGCTCGATGTAGACGGCGCCCGGGTTCGCCCTCAGCGCCACCGCCGCCGCGTGCGGCAGGTGCCCGCTCACGCGGTCGATGCTGTACATCACGCCGCAGGTGTACATCCAGGTGCGCATCACGAACGGCACGACCTCGCCCAGGTCGCGCACGGTCGCCACCACCCGGGCCAGGACCATCGCCAGGCCGGTGTTGAAGAGGGTCTGCAGGGCCAGCGCCGGCAGGGCCAGCAGCCAGGAGGCGGTCAGCGGCTCGCCGCTGCCCAGCACGACCACCGCGACCACCAGCAGCGACATCAGCAGCTGCTCCAGCTGCACCAGCACCGCCGCCAGCGGCAGGCAGGCCCGCGGGAACTGCACCGCGCGGATCAGGTCCAGCCGGTCGGCCACCGACTTGCCGCCGGTGGTCACCGACTCGCGGGTGTAGGTGAAGACGAAGATGCCGATGCAGAGGAACGAGATGTAGTTGCCGCCGCCGGTGTTGTGCCGCTGCTTCAGCAGGACGCCGAAGATCAGGTAGTAGACGGCGATGTTGAGGACCGGGGTCAGCACCTTCCACAGCTGCCCCAGCCGGGCGCCCGTGTACATCGTGGTCAGCCGCGCCTGGGTGTAGGCGAGCGTGAAGTGGCGCCGCTGCCACAGCATCCGCGTGTACGCGCCGAGCGGCGGCCGCGCCCCGGGCCGGACCAGCCCGTACCGGGCGGCGAGCTCCTGGGCCCCGGGCGGGGCGGGGAAGACGGCCCGGTCGGGCGCCGGGGCGGTGGGTGCGTGCGTCATCAGGCGGTCACCGGGGAGATCATCTCGAGGCCGTGGCGGCTGCGGGCGGAGGCGGAGACGTCCGTCAGGAAGCTCAGCGAGCGGGCGGACGCGTGGGGGGTGAGCCAGTCCGCGTCCACCGCGCAGATCTTCACCCGCACCCCGGTGCCCTCCAGCACCAGGGGGAGGGTGTGCACCACGGTGGACGGGAAGCTCAGCAGCGTCGAGGAGACCGGGCCGCGCCGGGCCTCGACCTCCAGCGGCAGCTGCGGGCGGACGATCTCGGCGCCGGTCGCGGCGGCGATCCGGGCCAGCTTGTCGGGGTGCTCCCGGCGGTGCGCGAAGTACCGGCGCACGCCGTGCTCCGCGGCCAGTCCGGCGACGGTCGCCAGGTAGCGGTCGGCGGCCACCACGCCGGTCTCCACCAGGGAGCTGCCCAGCAGGTCGGCGCCGGGCAGCACGCGCGGCGGGCCGAAGCGGGCCCGGGTCCACGCGTAGTGGTTGGCGGTGCCGCGGGCGCCCGGCGGCGGCTCGACCGCGAGGGAGGTGAACAGCTCCAGCCGGCGCCGCGGGTCCGGCCCGAGGCGGCGGGCGGCCCGCACGGCGGTGCCCGGGACCGGGCCCTCCCGGTGCCAGCGCACCAGCGGCCGGCCGGTGTTCAGCAGGCCGACCAGTTCCACGGTGGCCGTGCCGTCGTCCACCACCACGAGCTCGGCCGCACGCGACAGCGGCAGCAGCGACTGGATGAGCCCGGAGAAGGCGTCGCCTATGAGCAGCCGCGGCGCCCGGGCCACCCGGGGCGCCAGCGCGGCCAGCGAGCGGGCCCGGCCCGCCGCGCCGCCGCGCGGGTCGTAGGCGGTGACCCGGACGCCCTCCGCCGCCGCGAGCACGGACAGGGCCGCGAGCTGGGCGCGGGTCACCGGGTCCACCGGCTGCAGGACGGCTATCGACAGCATCGACGGCGGGGACGGCGGGGACGGCGGCCGCGCCGCCGCGCCGGGGCGCTGCGACGGTACGGCGCCCGCGGCGGGCCCGGCGCCGCGGGCCCGGGCCTTCGCGGGCAGGACGCCGCCGGGCAGCACGTCGTCGGGGAGCACGTCGTCGGGGGAGGCGTCGTCGGGCAGGACGTCGGCCGGCGGCTCGACGGGGAAGTCGGGGAGGGGGAGGCCCGGCAGCGGGTGCCGGGTCCCGGCGGGAGCGCCCTCGCCCCGGTCGGGCCCCTGTGCGTACCGGTGCGCCCACTCCAGAGCGTTCAGCAGCTGGACGGGGCTCTCGACCAGGGCGAGGGTGCGGGTCACGCGGGGACGACCTCCTCGGCGGCGCCCTTCACGCGGCGCAGCTTCTTCATGGCGGCCAGCTCGCCGTCGTAGACCTTCTTCACGCCGTCGCCGAGCGCCTGCTCGATGACGCGGATGTCGCGGACGAGGCGCTGCAGGCCGCCCGGCTCGACGGAGGCCGCCTGGTCCGAGCCCCACATGGCGCGGTCCAGGGTGATGTGGCGCTCGACGAAGACGGCGCCCAGGGCGACCGCGGCGAGGGTGGTCTGCAGGCCGATCTCGTGGCCGGAGTAGCCGATCGGGATGTTCGGGTACTCGGCGCGGAGGGTGTCCAGCATCCGCAGGTTGAGCTCCTCGGCCGGGGCCGGGTAGGTGCTGGTGGTGTGGCACAGCAGGGTGTTCTCGCTGCCCAGCACCTCCACCGCGTGGCGGATCTGGCGCGGCGTCGACATGCCGGTCGACATGATCACGGTGCGGCCGGTGGCGCGCAGGGCGCGCAGCAGGTCGTCGTCGGTGAGGCAGGCCGAGGCGACCTTGTGGGCCGGCAGGTCGAACTTCTCCAGGAACTCCACGGAGGGGACGTCCCACGGGGAGGCGAACCAGTCGATGCCCCGCTTGCGGCAGTGGGCGTCGATGGCGGCGTACTCGGCCTCGCCGAACTCCACGCGGTGGCGGTAGTCGATGTACGTCATGCGGCCCCAGGGGGTGTCGCGCTCGATCTCCCACTGGTCGCGGGGGGTGCAGATCTCCGGGGTGCGCTTCTGGAACTTCACGGCGTCGCAGCCGGCGTCGGCGGCGGCGTCGACCAGCGCGAGGGCGTTCTCCAGCTCGCCGTTGTGGTTGATCCCGATCTCGCCGACCACGTAGACGGGGCGGCCCGGGCCCACCTGGCGGTCGCCGAGGGTGCGGGTGCGGTGGGTGGTCATGGGGAGGGGTTTCCTTTCGACGGGGCTGTGCGGTGCCGCCGGGACGGCCGCGTGGGAGGCGGCCGGTGAGGCCCCGGTGGCGGGGTGGGGGACAGGGGACGGGTGCGGGTCGACGACGGGCGCCAGGGCCCGTGCGCGCGCCAGGTCGGCGGGCTCGTCGATCTCCAGCACCCGTGCGGGGTCGGTGCGGACCAGGGCGACCCGCCCGAAGAAGCGGTGCCCGGCCGCGCGGAGGCCGTCGACGCGCATGGCGTACGCGGCGCCGGTCTCCAGCAGGTCCTCGGGGCGGTCCTGGCGGCGCGGGCGGAACCGGTTGTCGTGGTTGACGCCGACGGCGCCGTACGGGCCGTCGGGCGCGCCGTCGCCGGGCGCGCCGCCGACGGCCGGGGAGCCGCCCGCTGCGGGGGCGGCCGGCACCTCCTCGGCCCGCCACAGGAAGCCGTGGAAGGGCGCGGCCGTCAGGGCGCTGTCGGCGCCGCCGTCGACGACCGCGGCGACCAGGCCGCCGACCTCCTTCGGGGTGACGAACGGCGAGGTGCACTGCACCATCAGCGCCACCTCGGCCGGACCTCCGTGGCGTGCGGCGAGCTCGTCCAGCGCGTGCAGCAGGGCGGACTCGCTGGTGGCCGTGTCGCCGGAGATCGCCGCCGGGCGGCGGACGACCTCCGCGCCGGCGGCCGCGGCCGCGGCCGCGATGCCGTCGTCGTCGGTGGAGACGGCGACCAGGTCGACCCCGGCCGCAGCCAGGCAGGCGCGGACGGCGCGGACGACCAGCGGCACGCCGCCGACCTCGGCGAGGTTCTTGCCGGGGACGCCCTTGGAGCCGCCGCGGGCCGGCACGACGGCGACGACGCGGGGCGGGGGCGTGGTCCGGTGGGTCATGGGGGTGTGCTCCGAGGTCTCGGGGGGCCCTGGGGGCCGGGTGGGCCCGGGGGCTCCGGCGGTCCCGGGGGCCGCGGCGGTGGCGGGGTGCGCCGTCCCGGGCGCGGTCACAGCTGCCCCCAGCGGCGGATCGCGGGCGCCACGTGCTGCACGCCCATCCGGTAGGCCCCGCGGGCGCCCTGGGCGAGCGCCCGGCGGACGGCCCGCCGCGGCCCGGCGCTCTCCGCGCCCGTGCGGGCGGCGGTGGGCAGCGGGGAGCCGTCGGGCGCCAGGCCGTAGCGGGCGAGGACCCCGGGCAGGTAGGCCGGGGCGTTCTCCGCCGTGTAGTAGGGGGAGAGCGGGGGCATCGCGGGCAGGGCCCGCAGCTCCGCGACCCGCTTGCGCAGGCCCTCGTACGGCGCCGGGTCGAGGACGCCCTGGTCGCGCAGCCAGTCCTCGTCGGCGGCGGGCAGGTGGCCCGCGTCCAGCCGGTCCCAGGAGGTGACGCAGCCGGAGCCGGTGAAGTAGTGGTTGCCGAGGGCCTCGCGGACCCCGGCGTCGGCCAGCACCGCGGTGGGGATGCCGCGCTGCAGCGACTCCAGGGCGGCCGTGGAGCTCACCGTGACCAGCAGGTCGGTGCGGTCCAGGACCTCGCCCATGTTGCCGTACACCAGCTCGCAGTTGGCGGGTAGCGGACGGCCCAGCCGCGACACCAGCCGCTGGTACGGGTGCTCCTCCAGGTGCGTGGTGTGCTCGCCCGGCCGGCTGCGCAGCTTCACCAGCACCCGGCGGTCCGGGTGCAGCTCGGCGTGGCGCACGCACCGCTCCAGCAGGTGCAGGCGGGCGTCGCGCGGTTCGGGCACGGAGGGCTGTGCGGCGAAGCAGACCGTGAACGGCCGGTTCTCCGAGGGCCGGTAGCGCTCGCCGGTGCCCGCCAGGAACGGCAGCGCGGCGCGGACCACGCTGCCGGTGTCGACGCCCAGCGGCCCGTACAGGTCGCGGAAGCGCCGGGCGTCGAAGGCGCTGTTGGCCAGCACCGCGTCGGCGCCCGCCCGCAGCAGCAGGCCGTCCGTCAGCTTCTCGTAGACGACGCCGACGTAGCCGGTGACGACCACCGGTCGGCGCGCACGGCCGCGCCAGGCGCGGGCCAGTCCGTGCACCAGCGCCTGCACGCCGCCGCCGACCAGGGCGAGGACGACGACGTCGGCGTCGGCGGGGCCGCCGGGGCCGGGTTCGGCCGCGTCGGCGAGGAAGTCGGCGACCGTGGTCTCCCGCAGGGACGCGGGGGAGACGCCCACCTCGGCGAGCTGGCGCTCGGTCGGGGTGGCCCGGCCGCGCAGCAGGTGCGCGTGGACGTCGGCGCCGCCCTCCGGGCAGAGCTGTCCGGCCAGCAGGGCGCCCCATTTCCAGCGGGTGTCCGAATCGGCCAGGACATCGATACGCATGGAGTGCTCCGGTTCTGTGTGACCCGGCGAGCATAGGGATGCGACCATGGCGCACGGAGGGCTCCACGGAGTCGATCGGAGAAATGAAGAATGGACGGACGGTGAACAGCCCGGCCGCATATCCACCGCGGGTTGACGGAGTGTGGAATTCCGTCCGACATCACGTGAACTCCCCGTCAACGTCGGGCGAACCGGCAGGTCAGGGCGGTCCGGGCTTCATCCTGTGCGCGCCTGCGGGTAGAGTCCGCAGCGAATCCGGTACCTCGGCGGAAGCCGCGCCCCGGATTCCCCGGACCGCCGGTCCGGCCATCCCTCCCCGGGCCCGGAAGGCCCCTCGCCCGGAGCACACGGACACATGCGCGCGTGGAATGCGGACGCGCACGCGGGCCCTGCAGGAGAGAATTCACGTGAAGCTGTCGGTCATCGTCCCCTTCTACAACGTGCAGGCGTACGCGCCCGACACCCTGCGCAGCCTCGCCGCCAACACCCGGCCCGACTTCGAGTTCGTCCTCGTCGACGACTGCTCCACCGACGGCACCCTCGCCGTGCTGGAGCAGTACGCCCGGACCCTCCCCGGGGCGGTCGTCGTCCGGCCCGAGCGCAACCGCGGCCTCGCCGGCGCCCGCAACGTCGGCCTGGAGGCCGCCCGCGGCGAGTACCTCACCTTCCTCGACGGCGACGACTGGATCTCGGCCGGCTACCTGGAGCGGCTCGTCGGCGCCGTCGAGCGGCACGGCTGCGACTTCGTCCGCGTCGACCACGTCCAGGTCACCGGCGTGAAGCGGCAGGTCCAGAAGGCCCCGCAGGCCCGCCGCGACGAGGTCCTCGACCCCCGCGACGGCATCCTCCCCGCCGACCGCGCCACCATGGTCGACTACCCCTACGCCTGGGCCGGCGTCTACCACCGGCGGCTGCTGGAGCGCGGCGCCCTCCACTTCGACGAGGGCCTGCGCACCGCCGAGGACCGCCCCTGGATATGGCGCCTGCACCGGCTCGCCGACTCCTACGCCGTCACCGGGCTGCGCGGCGTCCACTACCGGCGCGCCGTGGCCACCTCGCTCACCCAGGTCGGCGACGAGCGGCAGCTCGACTTCATCCGCGCCTTCGACCTCGTGCTGGAGCAGCTCGCCGACGACCCCGACGCCGAGCTGCTGCTGCCCAAGGCCGTCCGCACCTACTGCGCGGTCCTCGTCCACCACCGCCGCAACGCCGACCGCCTGGAGCGCGACGTCGCCCGCCGCCTGCGGACGCTCTCCGCCGAGGCGCTGCGCCGCATGCCCCAGCACCACCTGGCCGACGCGCTCGACGCCATGGACGCCGAGCGCGCCGCCGTGATCCGCCGGCTGCGCGGCTCGCTGACCGCGGTGGGCGCCCGATGACCGCGCCCGCGACCCCCGGCCCCCGTGAGGAGACCCCCGCCGCCGTGTCCCGTCCCGCCGCCGCACCCGTACCCGCCGCCGCCCCCGCCGGCACCGTGCAGATCTTCGCGGCCTCCACCCTCTACGGGGCCGCCACCGTCTGCGCCGCCCTGGACGCCGGGCTCTTCGGCCCCCGCGCCGACCACCGCCGCATCCTGCTGGTCTGCAACAACGCCGCGATCCCGGAGAATGCCGTCCCGCTGGACCGCACCGCCTCCTTCGCCGCGCTGCGCGACCGCTTCGACGAGGTCCGCTCCTGGAACGAGGAGATCGAGCCCTACCACCCCAGCGGCTGGACCCCCCGCCCGGAGGACGTCCCCATCCTGCAGCGGCTCATGCGGCGGACCTGGGGGCTCGGCGACGCCCCCGTGGAGATCGCGGTCGAGTCCATCCAGGTCAGCCCGGCCCGCGCGATCACCGCCGTCTTCGACGAGGGCCCGGTCCACGTCTACGCGGACGGCCTGATGAGCTACGGCCCCACCCGCAACCCGCTGCCGTACCTGCTGCACGGCCGCATCCGCCGCCTGCTCCACCTCGACCTGGTGCCCGGCCTGCGCCCGCTGCTGCTCTCCGAGTACGGGGTCGAGCCGCAGGCCGTGCCCACCGGCGCCTTCCTCGACGTCCTCGCCTCCGTCGGCCGTGCCGCCCCGCCCACCCCGGCCGTTCCGGCCGTTCCGGCCGCTCCGGCCGCTCCGGCCGCTCCGGCCGGGGTGGACGTCCCGGCCGCCGGGGACGGGTCCGCCCCCGGCCCCGCCCTGCTGCTCGGCCAGTACCTCTCCGCGCTCGGCCTGATCACCCCGGCCGAGGAGGAGGAGCTGCACGCCCGCATGCTCCGCGGCGCCGTCGCCGCCGGCCTCACCGACATCGTCTTCAAGCCGCACCCCAGCGCCCCGTCCCGGCTCTCCCGGGAGCTGGAGAAGGCCGCCGCCGACGCCGGCGCCGCCCTGCGGATCCTCGACGACCCGGTGCTCGCCGAGACCCTGTACGAGCGGCTGCGCCCGTCCCTCGTCGTCGGCTGCTTCTCCACCGCGCTGCTCACCGCGGCCTCCCTGTACGGCATCCCCGCCGCCCGGGTCGGCACCGGGCTGCTGCTGGAGCGCCTGGCCCCGTACGAGAACAGCAACCGCATCCCGGTGACCGTCGTGGACGCGCTGCTGCCCGACCTGGAGGCGCCCGGCTTCACCGCCGCCCTGCCCGACCCCGGCCCGGAGGGGGCCGCCGGGCGGCTCGGCCCGCTGGTCACCGCCGTCGGCTACTGCATGCAGGGCAAGGCCTACCCGCACCTCGCCGCCGAGGCCGCCGACTGGCTGCACGCCCACTACGGGCCGGACACCGCCCGGTACTTCAAACGCCGCCGGCTCACCGCGCTCGGCCTGCCCGGCGGCCTGCCGGGCGGGTTCGCGGGGGGCGTGCCCGCCGGGGCGCGGCTGCTGGGCAGGTCCCCGCTGGTCCGCCGCGTGGTGCGGCAGGCCCGCGCGCGCAGGTCCTCGCCCGGCGTCTCCTGACCCCCGGCGCCCCCGCGACCGCACCCCCGCCGACCGGCGGGGGTGCGACCACGACCGAGGGACGACGTAGTCCCGACCTTCCGTTAGGGTGTGCGGACCGTCGCCCTCCCCTCCGGACGGCGAAGGTGCGCGTACGGAGATGTTCCATCCACGATCCGTTCACGGCAGAAGCGAACGGAACCGACGTGAAGGGCGGCAGCGCCGAATGACCACCCTGGATGCCCCTGCCGCCGAGGCACCGGACACCCGAATAGGGACGGTGCCGGCCCCCCGGCAGCGCGCACACGCAGCCGGGCGCCGGACCGGATCGGCCCCGGGCCGCCTCTACGCCCTCGACGGTCTGCGGCTGCTCGCGGCGCTGTCCGTCCTCCTCTTCCACTACCTCGCGCGGGGCGGCAACGCCAGCCACGCCTGGGGGCAGCAGAGCCGCACCGTGCTGCCGGCCCTGGACCCGGTCGCCGACTACGCCTGGCTCGGCGTGGAGTTCTTCTTCATCATCAGCGGCTTCGTGATCTGCATGAGCTGCTGGGGCCGCGGCCTGGGCCAGTTCTTCCGCTCCCGCGTGACCCGTCTCTACCCGGCGTACTGGACGGCGATCGTGCTCATCGTCGTCGCCGAGACCCTGTACCCGGTCGTGGTGAAGAGCCGCATGAGCATGCACGACATCCTGCTCAACCTGACGATGCTGCACGAGCCGCTCGGCTCGCCGCACGTGGACGGCGTCTTCTGGACCCTCTGGGTCGAGATGCGGTTCTACCTCCTCTTCGCCCTGGTCGTCTGGAAGGGCGTCACCTACCGCAGCACGGTGCTCTTCTGCTCCGTGTGGACCGCCGCGTCGGTGATCGCGGCCATGGTCGACCAGCCGCTGCTCAACGCGGTCCTGGTGCCGAAGTACTCGGCCTACTTCGTCGGCGGCATCGGCCTCTACCTGATCCACCGCTTCGGCTCGCACGCCCTGTCGTGGGGGATCGTCGGCGTCTCCTGGCTGATCGCCCAGAAGATGGTCACCAAGGAGACGGAACGTTTCGGTGACATGATCCACACCCACCTCTCGGGCGCGGTGGGCGCGGCCGTGGTCACCGCCTGCTTCGCCGTGCTCGCCGCCGTCGCCCTCGGGTGGACCTCACGCGTCCGGTGGCGCTGGCTCACCACGGCCGGCGCCCTCACCTACCCGCTCTACCTGGTCCACGAGCACCTCGGCCACCTGGTCATCTACAACCTGCGCGACCAGCTGCCCCCGGCGGGCGTCCTGGCCGTGACCACGGCCGCCATGCTGCTGCTCGCCTGGCTGGTGCACCGCCTCGCGGAGAAGCCGCTCGCCCGGCGGCTCAAGCGGGCCCTGGAGAAGCCGCTGCCGCGCCCGGAGACGGCGGCCGCCGGAGGGCGCTGACACCGGACGGTCCGCCTCCCCGAGGGCCGGTCCGCGCCCCACGGCGCGGTCCGGCCCTCGGCGTGTGCGGGGCCCGGTGCGGCGGGGTGCGCGGCGTCCCCGGGCCGCCGGGCCGCCGGGCCGCCGGGTTGCGGGGTTGCGGGGGTGCCGGGGTGCGGGGTTGCGGGGTTGCGGGGTTGCAGGGGTGCGGGGTTGCGGGGTTGCAGGGGGCCGCCCCGCCGACCGCCGCGGCCACCCGGTGTTCACCCTTCCGCCGGTCCCCGGCCCGCGGGCGTTCGCGGGTGCGCCGCCTCGCGGGCCGAGGGTGCAGGTGCACCCCGGGCCGTGACGGAGCGGGGCGTACCGCCCGCCCGTCGCCCGTCGCCCGTGCGGGCCGCAGCCGCAGGAGCCTCCGCGCGTGATACCGCCGGCCGTCCGACCGAAGCCGCAGCCGCAGGCGCCGTCCGTCCTCGCGGCCCCCACCCGTCCGGCTGCCGCGCCGCCCGCCCCCGCGGCCCGCCCCGGACCCCCGCGCGCCCGCCGGGGCGGCCGGCTGCGCGCCCTGGACGGGCTGCGGCTGGTGGCGGCGCTGATGGTCTGCGCGTACCACTACGCCGGCCGCGGCGGCACGGTGCAGCAGGCGTGGGGGCAGTCGCCCCGCGAGCTCTTCCCCACGCTCCACGGCGCCTTCTCCTACGGCTGCCTCGGCGTGCAGGTCTTCTTCGTGATCAGCGGCTTCGTGATCTGCATGTCGTCGTGGGGGCGCACCCTCAAGGAGTTCTTCGCCTCCCGGGTCTCGCGGCTCTACCCCGCGTACTGGTGCGCCGTCCTGCTGGTCACGGCGGTGCTGGCGCTGCGGCCGGTGGTCGCGCGCCCGCTGCCGCTGGAGGAGGTGCTGGTCAACCTGACGATGCTGCAGCAGCCGATGGGCGCCCACCGGGTGCTCGGGGTGTGCTGGACACTCTGGGTGGAGGCCCGCTTCTACCTGCTCTTCGCCCTGGTGGTGTGGCGGGGGGTCACCTACCGGCGCTCGGTGGCGTTCTGCGCGGTCTGGCTGGTGGCCGCGGTGCTGGCGGCCGCCGCGCACCTGCCCGCGCTGGACCTCGTGGTGATGCCCGACTCCGCGCCCTTCTTCGTCGGGGGCCTGGCGCTCTACCTGGTGAATCGTTTCGGCAGCCGGCCGCTCCTCTGGTCGGTCGTCGGCATGAGCTGGGCACTCGGCCAGTACCAGGCCGTCCGCGGCCTGGTCGGGCCGCAGACGCCCGGCGCCTTCCACCACCGCTCCGCCTGGGTGGTCGTCGCCGTCGTCACGGCCGGCTACCTCGCGGTGGCCGCGGTCGCGCTCGGGTGGCTCGACCGGGTCGACTGGCGGTGGCTCACCGTCGCGGGGGCCCTCACCTATCCCTTCTACCTGGTGCACGAGCACCTGGGCTGGGTGGTGATCGAACTCCTGCGGCGGCAGGCCGGCCTCTCCCCGCACAGCGTCCTCGCCGCCACGGTGGCGGGCATGCTGCTCCTGGCCTGGGTGATCCACCGGCTGGTGGAGCGGACCGTCGGCCCCCGGCTCAAGCGCGCCCTCCTGGCGGCCCCGCGGACGGACTGAGGGGCCGGCCGCCCCCGCCCGCGGCCGTCCCCCCGCCTCCCGGCCGTTCCCGTCCGGCTCCGTCCGGTCCTGTCCGTCCGCGCGGGTCCGTCCGAGCGGGTCCGCCCGCGCCGGTCCGGGATGCCCCGGGCGCCCCGGACCGGCGGCGCGAACGGGTCGGCGTGCCGACACCGCGACCGGCGCCATCTCCGACAAAATGCCTATAACGGACAAGCGGTCCCGGGCATGACCCGCACCCCGGCCGGAGGGCCGCCCACCCCGGGCGGATCCGCTCCCGGACCCCGACCGTCCCCCTCCGGGACCGGCGGCAGCCGTGCACACCCAGCGCAAGGGCCTGCACCGGACGCCGCCGCGTCCGGGCCCTCCCTCCAGGGGGGCCCGCTCCGGCCGGGGCGCGCCCGCTGCCTGTGCGCGCCCCGGCCGCAGTACCGACCCCGGCACCCCGCGGCGGCCCCGACCCCTGCCCGCCCCGGCCCGGTCGGACTGCCCCGCCCTGGTCGGACTGCCTCGGCCCGGTCGGGCTGCCCCGCCCCGGTCCGGCCGTCCCCGCAGGATCGGGACCGCCCTCCGCTCCTCAGCCGCGGACCGCCGTGCGGGTGTGCCAGGGGAGCTCGGCCGTCACCGTGGTCGGGCCCCCGGACGGGCTGTCCACGAGGAGCACGCCGTCGACCGCGCGGACCCGCTCGGCGAGCCCGGCCAGTCCGCCGCCCGCCTCCTCCCGGGCGCCGCCGCGCCCGTCGTCGCGCACCTGGAGCATGAGCCGGTCGCCGCTCCGCCACACGTCCACGGCGGCCGTGCGGGCGCCGGCGTGCTTGGAGACGTTCGTGAGCAGCTCGCTGACCGTGAAGTACGCGATGCCCTCCACGGCGGCCGCGGGCCGGTCGGGCAGGTCCACGGAGACCCGGACGCCGCCCGGGACCGTGCAGCGCGCGGCGACGGAGGACAGGGCCGCGTCGAGGCCGCGGTCGGTGAGGACGGCCGGGTGGATGCCGCGGGCCAGGTCGCGCAGCTCCTGCAGGGCGAGCTTCACCTCGCCGTGCGCCGCGTCGACCACGCGGGCGGCGGTCCCGGGGTCCTCGGCGAGGCGCTCCCGCGCGATCCCCAGGTCCATGGCCAGGGCGACCAGGCGGGCCTGTGCGCCGTCGTGCAGGTCCCGCTCGATGCGCCGCAGGTCGGCGGCGGCCGTGTCGACGACCGTGCCGCGGTCCTCCTCCAGCTCCCGCACCCGCTCCGACAGCGGCGACGGGCTCAGCAGCGCGGCCACCAGCGCCCGGTCCACGGCCGTCAGGCCGCGCACCACCCAGGGCAGCACGGGCCAGCCCACCAGCAGCACGGCCAGCGCCACGGCGAAGGTGAGGGCGCCCCAGGGCAGCAGCACCGTGAAGTACAGGGCCGCCCGCCAGCCCTGGCCGTCGGTGAGCACGGCGGCGATCCGCCCGGCCGCGCCGGGGCGCCCCGGCAGCGGCGGATCCGGCTCGGGGACGCGCAGGCCCAGCAGCCGCGCGGCCCGGACCCGCTCCGCCGAGGCCAGCGCCCGGCACCCCAGCAGGCCCGCGGCCAGCAGCGGCAGGCCCACCACCGTCACGGCCAGGCCGGCGCCCACCGAGACGAGGACGGCCGTGAACACGAAGCCGGCCAGGCCCACCGGCAGGCTCAGCAGCAGGTACGCCGTCGCCGCCCACGTCCGCGCCCCGTACGGGGCGTCGGCCCGGACGCCGGACCCGCCCGCCGTTCCGCCCGCCGTTCCGCCCGCCGGCCCGTCCGCTGTTCCGTCCGCCGGTCCGTCGGGCCGGGTCCCCGGCCCCGCCGCCGCGCTGCGCTGCGACCCCTCCATGGTGTGCACGTCCTCTCTCCTCCGATCCGCCCGGTCCCCGCTGCCCGGTCCCCGGCCCGCGCCCAGCGGCCCCGACAGCTCCAGCCTGCCGTCCCGGAGGCGTGGGGGGCCATGGGGTGGCCGCCCGGTCCGCCGGGGGGACAGCCCCACCCCCCGGGCGGGCCCGGGGCCTCCGCAGGCCCGGGCGGGGAGGCCCCCGCGCGCCTCCGCGCGCCGCACCGCCGGACCCCCGCCGTCCCGCACCTCGGGAGGGGTTCACGGCCCGGGGCCGGGTGCACCTAGACTCCCAGGCGTACGGAACGTCATGGCTGCGTAAAGGGACACCGAGGGACACCGATCATGGAGGCAACGCAGGCGCCCCGCACGGTGGGGCGGCTCGCGCAGTGGGCCGCCGCGTCGGCGGACGGCCCGGCGAGGGACGGCGGCTACTTCGACGCCTACGCCGCGGTCGGGCTGCTGGCCGTCGTCGGCGTGCTCTTCGTCACGGTCGCGTTCACGGCCAACCGGCTCATGCGGCCGGTGGTGCCCACGCCGGAGAAACTGCTCGCCTACGAGTGCGGCGTGGACCCGGTGGGGGAGGGCTGGGCCCAGACCCATATCCGCTACTACGTCTACGCCTTCCTCTACGTGATCTTCGCGGTGGACGCCATCTATCTCTTCCCGTGGGCCACCGTCTTCGCCGCCCCCGGCTACGGCGCCGGGACGCTGGTGGAGATGTTCGTCTTCATCGGGTTCCTCGCCGTCGGCCTGCTCTACGCCTGGAAGAAGGGCGTCCTGGCATGGACGTGACCCCCGTCCGCACCTCCGGGACCTCCGGGACCCCCGGGACCTCCGGCGGCCACAGCGCCGGCCACGGCCACGGTGCTCCGGCCGGCGGCCCGGTGCCGCTCGGCATCCCGGACCCGGCCCGGCCCGGCGCCGCCGTCGAGCAGCGCCGCCTCGGCCCGCTGGCCCGGCTCGCGCCCGACCCGGTGAAGGTCGTCCTCAACTGGGGCCGCCGCTACAGCCTGTGGTGCTTCAACTTCGGCCTGGCCTGCTGCGCCATCGAGTTCATCGCGGCCTCGATGGCCAAGCACGACTTCATCCGCATGGGCGTCATCCCCTTCGCCCCCGGGCCCCGCCAGGCCGACCTGATGATCGTCTCCGGCACCGTCACCGACAAGATGGCGCCCGCGGTCAAGCGCCTCTACGAGCAGATGCCCGAGCCCAAGTACGTCATCTCCTTCGGCGCCTGCTCCAACTCCGGCGGCCCCTACTGGGACTCCTACGCCGTGACCAAGGGCGTCGACCAGATCATCCCCGTGGACGTCTACGTGCCCGGCTGCCCGCCGCGGCCGGAGGCGCTGCTCCAGGGCATCCTCAAGCTCCAGGAGAAGATCGCCGGCGAGTCGCTCGCCGAGCGGTACGCCGACGGCCCCGACGCCGCACCGGCCGCCCCCCGCGTCCCGGACGCGGCGCTGCGCCGCCCGCTGGTCGGCGGCCCGGGGTCCGGCCCCGCCGCCGGCGCGTCCGGCACCCCGCGGTCCGGAGCGGACCGGTGACCCGCGACCGCACCCCGGAGGAGGTGGCCGCCGCCGTCGGACCGTGGGCCACCGCCGAGGAGACCTACGAGCTGCTCACCGTGGACGTCCCCGCCGAGCACTGGACCGAGGCCCTCACCGCCGCCCGCGACACCCTCGGCCTCGCCTACTTCGACTGGCTGAGCGCGGTGGACGAGCTGGCGGAGGGCTTCTCCGTCGTCGCCCACCTCGCCGCCGTCGGCGGGGCGGCCCCCGTCCGCCACCTGCTGCTGCGCACTCGCGTGCCGCGCGACGCCGCCTCCCTGCCGACCGCCACCGGCGTCTACGCCGGTGCGGGCTGGCACGAGCGGGAGACCCACGAGATGTTCGGCATCGGCTTCACCGGCCACCCCGGCCTGGCGACGCTCCTGCTGCCCGACGGCTTCGAGGGCCACCCGCTGCGCAAGGAGTTCGTGCTCGCCGCCCGGGTCGCCAAGGCGTGGCCGGGCGCCAAGGAGCCCGGCGAGAGCGACCACGGCGAGGGCCAGGCGGCGGGCCGCCGCCGGATGCTGCCGCCCGGCGTGCCCGACCCCAACGAGTGGGGGCCGCTCAAGGGCACCCTGCCCCCGGCCCCCGAGCGGCCCGCCCGCGGTGCCCGGGCGGGTGCCGCGGGACGCGCCGCCGCGGGCGCGGCCGGCGCCGCAGCGCCGGGCGAGCGGCCGGTACGGGCGGACCGCCCCCGCCGCGCCCGCAGCGTCAGCGAGGGCTCCGCCAGCCAGGCCACCCCGGCCGCCGGGCCTGCCGCCCCGGCCGGCGGTGACGCCGCCCCCCGCCGGGAGCGCCGCCGCACGCCGGACGCGCCCTGGCAGACCGCCCCGGAACCGCCCGCGACCTCCGCGGAACCGCCCGCGACCTCCGCGGAACCCCGGGTGCCCCGGCCCCCGGTGGACCCTGCGGTCCCGGACGCCCCGGCCGAGCCCGGAGCCCCCGCAGCCCCGCAGCCCGGCCCGGCGCCGCAGGCCGCCCCGGGGCCCGCCGCGCCCGGTACCCCCGGCGCACCCCGCACCCCCGCCGGTGCGGAGGGCACGGCCGAGGCCGACGCCCCGGAGGGCACCGGTGCCGACGGCGACCCCGCCGCCTCCGACGCCCCGCACCCCGAGGCCGATTCCCGCCCCGACCCCGCATCCCGCCCCGACCCCGCATCCCGCCCGGACGGAGACAGCGCATGACCCTGCTCGACGCGCTGCTCCGCTGCGTCGCCGTCCTCGCCGTGTTCCTGGTGTTCCCCCTGGTCATCGGCCAGACCGAGCACAAGGTGATGGCCCACATGCAGGGCCGCCTGGGGCCGATGTACGCCGGCGGCTTCCACGGCTGGGCCCAGCTCGTCGCCGACGGCGTGAAGTTCGCGCAGAAGGAGGACGTGGTCCCCGCCGAGGCGGACCGCCGCGTCTTCCAGCTGGCCCCGGCCGTCGCCCTGCTGCCGTACCTGGTCGTGCTGATCGCGATCCCGGTCGGACCGCACGGCCTCGTCGGCCAGGCGGTCGACGCGGGCCTCTTCTTCGTCCTCGCCGTGATGGGCGTCGGCGTCCTCGGGTCGCTGATGGCCGGCTGGGCGTCCGCCAACAAGTTCTCCCTCCTCGGCGGCATCCGCACCGCCGCCCAGCTGATGTCGTACGAGCTGCCGATGCTGCTCGCCGCCGCCTCGGTGGCCATGGCGGCGGGCACGCTCTCCCTGTCCGGCATCGTCGACGCCTTCCACTGGTGGTGGGTGCCGTGGCAGGTGGTCGGCGGGTTCGTCTTCTTCACGGCGGGCCTCGCCGAGCTGCAGCGTCCCCCGTTCGACATGCCGGTCGCCGACTCCGAGATCATCTTCGGCGCCTACACCGAGTACACCGGACTGCGGTTCGCCCTCTTCCTCCTCTCCGAGTACGCGGGCATCCTCGTCCTCTGCGCGCTGACCACCGTGCTGTTCCTGGGCGGCTGGCACGGGCCGTTCTCCGACGGCCTGGGCTGGCTGTGGACGCTGCTCAAGACCTTCGCCCTGGCCTTCGTGGTGATCTGGCTGCGCGTGACCTACCCCCGGCTGCGCGAGGACCAGCTGATGCGGTTCGCCTGGACCGTCCTCATCCCGCTCTCCCTCGCCCAGCTCGCCCTCACCGGCGTCGTCAAGGTGGTGATCTCCTGATGGCCCCCCTCCCCGGCCGCGGCCTGGCCAAGGGCCTGGCCGTGACCCTGCGGACGATGACCCGCAGGTCCGTCACCGCGCAGTACCCGGACGTGCAGCCGGAGCTGCCGCCCCGCAGCCGCGGTGTGATCGGGCTGCTGGAGGAGAACTGCACGGTCTGCATGCTCTGCGCCCGTGAGTGCCCGGACTGGTGCATCTACATCGACTCCCACAAGGAGACGCTGCCCGCCGCGGACCCCGGCGCGCGGGCCCGCACCCGCAACGTGCTCGACCGCTTCGCCATCGACTTCTCGCTCTGCATGTACTGCGGGATCTGCATCGAGGTCTGCCCCTTCGACGCCCTCTTCTGGTCGCCGGAGTTCGAGTACGCCGAGACCGACATCCACGAGCTGACCCACGAGCGGGACCGGCTGCGCGAGTGGATGTGGACCGTCCCCGCCCCGCCCGCCCTGGACCCCGCGGCCGAGGAGCCCAAGGAGGTCGCCGCCGCCCGCAAGACCGCGGACAAGCAGGCGGCCGCGGCCGCCGCGGCGCGGGAGGCCGCTGCGGCGCCCGCCGCCGTGTCCCCGTCCCCGGACAGCGCAGAGGAGCAGCAGGACTCGTGACCGCCCCCGTCCTCGGCCCCGGCCTCGCCGCCGGACCCCTCGCCGCCGGCTCCCTCTCGCCCCAGGGCCACTCCTTCCTGTCCCCGACCGGGGTCGAGATCGTCTTCGTCCTGGTCGGCCTCGCCGTCCTCGGCGCCGCCGTGCTCTCCGTCACCACCCGGCAGCTCGTCCACGCCGCCCTGTGGCTGGTGGTGGCGCTCGGCGGCCTCGCCGTCGAGTTCCTCCTCCTCACCGCCGAGTTCATCGCCTGGGTGCAGGTCCTCATCTACATCGGGTCCGTCGTCGTGCTCGTCCTCTTCGGCCTGATGCTGACCAGGGCGCCCATCGGGCGCTCGCCGGACGCCGACTCGCGCAACCGCCCCGTCGCCCTCGGCACGGCCGCGGCCGCGGCCGCCACCCTGGTCACCCTCGTCGTCGACGCCTTCCGCACCACCTGGGTCGACCTGGACGCCGGGACCGGCAGCGCGAGGGCGACCGGGTCCAGCCTGTTCCGGCACTGGGTGCTGCCCTTCGAGGCGCTCTCCGTCCTCCTCCTCGCCGCCCTGGTCGGCGCCATCGTGCTCTCCCGCCGCGACGGGGACCGCACCCCGCCGCGCCCGCCCCGCCCCCGGCCCGGCCGGGCCGTCTCGGCTGCCCGCCGGACCCCGGCCGCCCCGGTCGCCCCGACCGCGACCCCCGCCGCCCCCGGGACCTCCGCGAACCCCGCGACGAACCCCGCGACACCCCCGCAGGAGCGCTGACCGCCGATGCACCTCGCCTATCCCGCCGTCCTCGCCGTCCTGCTCTTCAGCGTCGGCGTCTACGGCGTGCTCGCGCGGCGCAACGCCGTCCTCGTACTGATGTCCGTCGAGCTGATGCTGAACGCCGTCAACCTGAACCTGGTGGCCTTCGACGTCTGGCTCCGCGACACCCTCCACGCCGGCCAGGCGCTCACCCTGTTCACCATCACCGTCGCCGCGGCCGAGATCGGCCTCGGCCTCGCCGTCGTCCTCATGGTCTTCCGCAACCGCGGCACCGCCGACGTGGACCGGCTCCGCGACCTCGCCGAGAACGCCGAACCCGCCGACGGCGCCCTCCCCGCCGGGCACCCCGGCCCCTCCCGGGCCGCCGACCAGGAGAAGGGCCGGGCCGCCGCATGACCGTCACCCTCGCCGCGCTCGTCCCCGCGCTGCCCGCGCTCGGCGCCGCAGCCGGCCTCGCCGCGGGCCGCCGCGCGCCCGGATTCGTCCGGCCGCTCGCCGTCCTCCCCGTCGCCGCCTCCGCCGTCCTCGCCCTGCTGGTCGCCCTCGACCTCGGCACCGGCCGCACCCTGGACGCCGCCACCCGGCTCACCCCCACCGGCGGCCCCGCGATCGACCTCGCGATCCACCTCGACGGGCTCGCCACCGCCGTCGCCGTGCTGGTCGGCACCGTCGCCACCTGCGTGCAGGTGTACTCCACCGCCTACCTGCGCGACGACCCCCGCTACCCCTCCTACGCGGCCCTGGTCTCCCTCTTCACCGCCGCGATGATGCTCGTCGTCTACTCCGGCGACCTCATCGTGCTGCTGGTCGGCTGGGAGGTCATGGGCATCTGCTCCTACTTCCTCATCGGCCACCACTGGGAGACCGCGGACGCCCGCTCCGCCTCCCTCAAGGCGTTCCTCGTCACCAAGCTCGGCGACGTGCCGTTCCTCTTCGGCCTCTTCGCCCTCGGCGCCGACGCCGGCACCTTCCGCATCAGCGGCGTCCTGGACGCCGCCGCCCACGGGCACCTCGGCCACCCCACCCTGGTGGCGCTGCTGCTCCTCGCCGGCGTCGCCGGCAAGTCCGCCCAGTTCCCGCTCCACACCTGGCTGCCCGACGCCATGGCCGGCCCCACCCCGGTCTCCGCGCTGATCCACGCCGCGACCATGGTCGCCGCCGGCATCTACCTGGTCGCCCGCCTCCTCCCGGTCTTCCTGCTCTCCGCCGCCGCGCTCGTCGTCCTGGCCGTCCTGGCCGCCGTCACCATGGTCGGCTCCGGCCTGTGCGCCCTCGCCCAGGACGACGTCAAGCGCGTCCTCGCCTACTCCACCGTCGGCCAGCTCGGCTACATGGCCGGCGCCCTCGCCTCCGGCGACCGCGACGCAGCCGTCTTCCACCTCCTCGGCCACGGCTTCTTCAAGGCGCTGCTCTTCCTCGCCGCCGGTGTCGTCATCCACGCCGCGCACACCAACTCGCTCACCGCCATGTCCCGTATGCCCGGGCTGCGCCGCCGCGTCCCCGACGCCTCCTGGACGATGGGCATCGGCCTGGTCGCCCTCGTCGGCCTGCCGCCCCTCACCGGCTTCTTCACCAAGGAGTCGGTGCTCACCGCCGCCGAGCACGCCGCCACCGGCGAGGCCCTCACCCGCGGCCTCGGCCCCGCCGACGCCGTCCCCGCCGCCGCGGGCTGGATCGTCCTCGTCGCCGGAGCGGTCACCGCCCTGCTCACCGGCGCCTACGCCACCCGGCTCTGGCTGCTGGCCTTCCACGCGCCCGCCGCCCGCCCCGTCGTGTCCGCCCTCGCCCCCGACGACGCCCCCGACGGCGCGGCCGGCGGCCGCGCCGCCGAGCCGCACGCCATGCGCTGGCCGCTGTGGGTGCTCGCCGTCCCCACCCTCGCCTTCGGCGTCGCGGGCCTGCGCACCGACTGGCTGCCCTCCCTCCTCGACGGGGGATCGCTCCGCCCCTCCTCCGACACCGCCGTCCTCGGCACCGGCCTCGCCGCCGCCGGCGTCCTCGTGGCGTACACCGCCTGGCGCGCCGCCTCCCGGCAGGTCGCCCGCGCCCAGGCCGACGCCGCCAACACCGCCCTGGAGCGCGCCGCCGCCGAACACGCCGTCCGCCCCGCGGGCACCGAGGCCGCCCCCGAGGAGACCCCGGCCGACCTCGCCGCCGACCTCCCCCCGGCCCGGCCCGCCGGCGCCCCGCCCACCCACGAGGCCATCGACGCCGCGATCGCCGCCGCCGAAGCCGTCGCCCTCACCCCCGACCCGGCCCGCACCCTGCTCGGGCCCCTCCTCACCCCCGCCACCCGCGGCTTCGGCCTCGACCGGCTCTACGCCGCGGTCTTCGCCGCCCCGACCGCCGCCGCCGCACGCCTGGCCCGCTTCCTCGACCGCGAGGTCGTCGAGGGCTACGTCCAGGGCAGCGGCCTCGGCGCCCGCCTGCTCGGCGCCGCCGTCCGCCGCGCCCAGAACGGCAACGCCCAGGCCTACCTCGGCGCCCTGCTCGCCGGGGCCGTCGTCCTCGTCGTCGCCGTGGCGGTGGGCACATGACCGGCCGCCCCGCCACCGCGCCCGCAGCACCAGCCCCCCTCACGGAGACCGCCCGGTGAACGCCGTCCTCATCGCCCTCCTCCTGCTGCCGCTGCTCGGTGCCGCCGCCACCCTCGCCCCGCGCACCTTCGGCGCCGACCCGGAGGTCCGCGGCCGCCGCGCCCTGCGCTTCGGCACCGCCGTCACCGGCCTGGTGCTGCTCCTCGCCGTCGCCCTCGCGGCCGGCTTCGACCACGGCGACCCCGGCCGCATGCAGGCCGTCACCGACGTCCGCTGGATCCCCGCCCTCGACGTGCGGCTCCACCTCGGCGTCGACGGCGTCTCGCTGCCGCTGCTCGTCCTCACCGCGCTGCTCACCTTCCTCTGCGCGCTGTACTCGACCCGCCGCCTGCCCGACGGCCCCGGCACCCCCTCCCCGCTCGCCTTCACCGGCCTGCTGCTCCTCCTCGAGGTCGGGATGCTCGGCACCTTCGCCGTGCTCGACCTGCTGCTCTTCTTCCTCGCCTTCGAGGTCGTGCTCATCCCCATGTACTTCCTCATCGCCCGCTGGGGCGGGGAGGGGCGCGGCCCCGCCGCCAACCGCTTCATCCTCTACACGCTGCTCGGCTCCGCCGTCATGCTGCTCGGCCTGCTCCTGCTCGGCAGCGAGGCCGGCACCTTCGACATGACCGCGCTCGCCGCCCGCCACGGCGACGGCCTCTCCCGCACCACCCAGGTCACCGCCGCCCTCGCCATCGGCCTCGGCCTCGCCGTCAAGGCCCCGATGTGGCCCCTGCACAGCTGGCTGCCCGACGCCCACACCGCCGCCCCCACCGCCGGGTCCGTGCTGCTCGCCGGCGTGCTCCTCAAGATGGGCACCTACGGCTTCGTCCGCGTCGTGCTCCCCGCCACCCCCGACGGCGCCGCCGCCCTCGCCCCCTACCTCGGCGCCCTCGCCGCCGTCGGCATCGTCTACGGCTCCCTCGTCTGCCTCGCCCTCGCCCGCCCCGGCGCCGGGGGCGACCTCAAGCGGCTCATCGCCTACTCCTCCGTCGGCCACATGGGCTTCGTCCTGCTCGGCATCGCCACCCTCACCCCCACCGGCGTCAACGGCGCGCTCTTCGCCAACATCGGCCACGGCCTCATCACCGGCCTGCTGTTCTTCCTCGTCGGCGCCGTCAAGGACCGGTACGGCACCGCCGACCTCGACCGCCTCGCCGGGACCGGCACCGCCACCGGCGCCGCCCTCTACGGGCGCGCGCCCCGGCTCGGCGGACTCCTCGCCTTCGCCGCCGTCGCCAGCCTCGGACTGCCCGGCCTGGCCGGCTTCTGGGGCGAGCTGCTCGCCATGTTCGGCTCCTTCCACCCCGCCGCCGGGCTCTCCCGCCCCGCGTACCTGGTCTTCATGGCCCTGGCGGGCCTCGGCACCCTCCTCACCGCCGCCTACCTGCTCACCGTCGTCCGCCGCGTCTGCATGGGCGACCCCGCGCAGGCCCCCCGCACCGACGCCGTCCCCGCCACCGCCCCCCTCGCCGACGTGCGGGGCTACGAGGCCGCCGCCTGGAGCCCCCTCGCCGCCCTCACCGTCGTCGCCGGGCTGTGGCCCGCCGTCCTCCTCGGCCTGTCCGCCCCCGCGGTCAAGAGCCTCCTCGGAGGCGGCTGACCCGTGCCGCTCCCCAGCCTCCCCGCCACTCCCACCCCCGGGCAGCCCGCCATGACCGAGACGCTCAGCCTCACCGACCTCGCCGTGTCGCACGCGGGCGCGCTCATCCAGTCCGTCGACTGGACCGCGATCGCCCCTCCGCTCGTCGCCGCCGTCGCCGCGCTCGCCGTGCTGGTCGCCGACCTCTTCGTGCCCGCCCGGCGCAAGCAGCTGCTCGGCTGGGGCACCGTGGCCGCCCTCGCCCTCGCCCTGCTCGCCCTCGTCCCCCTGCGCCACGGCGACCGCGCCACCTTCTGCCTGAAAACCGTAGCGGGCACCACCGACAACGCCGGCTGCTCCTACGTCGCCGACCACTTCACGCTGGTCTTCCAGCTGATCGCCCTCGGCGGCGCCCTGCTCACCGCGCTGCTCTCGCTGCACACCGTCGACGAGGAGCGCCTCCCCGGCGGCGAGTACTGGTTCCTGCTGCTCTCCAGCGCCGCCGGGGCCGCCCTGCTCCCCGCCTCCCGCGACCTCGCCACCCTCGTCGTCGCCCTGGAGACGGTCTCGCTGCCCGCCTTCGCCCTGGTCGGCCTGCGCCGCGACCGCCTCGGCGGCGAGGCCGCCCTCAAGTTCTTCCTCTCCTCCGTCACCGCCACCGCGGTCATGCTGCTCGGCGTCGGCTTCCTCTACGCGGCCGGCGGCACCCTCCACCTCACCGCCCTCGCCGACGGCCTCGACCGCGCCCCCGCGCAGCTGCGGCACCTCGCCGAGGCCGGCGCCGCGCTCACCCTCGTCGGCTTCGCCTTCAAGGTCGCCGCCGTCCCCTTCCACTTCTGGCTGCCCGACACCTACACCGGCGCCCCCGTCCCCGTCGCCGCCTACCTGTCGGTCGTCTCCAAGGCCGCCGGACTCGCCGGGATCGCCCTGGTCACCACCCTCGCCCTGCGCCCCTACGCCCCCACCTGGGGCCTGCTGCTGGCCGTCCTCGCCGCCGCCACCATGACCGCCGGCAACACCGCCGCGCTCCGGCAGCGGCCCGACGCCCCGCGCGGCGCGGTCCGCCTCCTCGCCTGGTCCTCCGTCGCCCAGGCCGGGTACCTGCTGGTGCCGCTCGCCGCCGCCGGGTACGGGCACAGCGGCAGCAGCCCGCTGGGCGCCACCGCCGCGTACGCCCTCGTCTACGCGGTGGTCAACCTCGGCGCCTTCGCCGTGGTCGCCGCCGTCGGCCGCACCGCCCCCGGCAACCGGCTCGACGACTACCGCGGCCTCTTCTCCCGCCGCCCCGGCGCCGCCCTCGCGCTCGCCTTCGCCCTGCTCTGCCTGGCCGGCCTGCCGCCGGGCGTGGTCGGCGTCTTCGCCAAGGTCGTGGTCTTCCGCGCCGCGATCGACGGGGGCCTCGGCTGGCTCGCGGTCGTCATGGCCGCCAACGTCGTCGTGGCGCTGTACTACTACCTGGCCTGGACCGCCCGCCTCTTCGCCCCGGCCCCCGCCCCCGAGGCCGGCGCCGAGGGCGCCGCGGCCCGGCCGCCGCGCACCCCGGCCCCCCTGGCGGCGGCCGTGGCCCTCACCGCCGCCGCCGCGGTCGTCCTCTCGGCCGCCCCGCAGCTCGTCCTCCGGGTGGTCGACGCGGCGCTCTTCTGAGCCGCCCCTCCTCCCCGCGGCCGTCCGGGCCGCCCCGGACCGGCACCCGCCCCGTCCGGGCCGCCCCGGGCCCGCACCCGCCCCGTCCGGGCCGCCCCGCTTGTGCGGGGCCCGCCCGCGGGGGAGAAGGGAACCAGAGCAGCGCGTCCCCGCGTTGACCTGAGGAGAAGGCTTCCCCGTCGTACGTCTTGGAGGGCCGTCCGTGCACCGCCAGCACAACGGACTGAGGACCGCCGTCCTGCTCGGCGCCCTCTCCGCGCTGATCATCCTGATCGGCAGCTTCTTCGGCCGCACCGGCCTGCTGGTGGCCGTCGTCGTCGCCCTGGGCACCAACGCCTACGCGTACTGGAACAGCGACAAGATGGCCCTGCGGGCCATGCGCGCGCGCCCCGTCAGCGAGATCGAGGCGCCCTGGCTCTACCGCATCGTCCGCGAGCTCTCCACCTCGGCCCGCCAGCCCATGCCGCGCCTGTACATCTCGCCGACCCCCGCCCCCAACGCCTTCGCGACCGGCCGCAACCCGCGCAACGCCGCGGTCTGCTGCACCGAGGGCATCCTCGGCATCCTCGACGAGCGCGAGCTGCGCGGCGTGCTCGGCCACGAGCTGAGCCACGTCTACAACCGCGACATCCTCATCTCGTCGGTCGCCGGCGCGCTCGCCTCGGTGATCATGTTCCTGGTGAACTTCGCCTGGCTGATCCCGTTCGGCCGCAGCGACGACGACGAGGGCCCGGGCCTGGCCGGCATGCTGATGATCGCGATCCTGGGCCCGATAGCGGCCTCCCTGATCCAGCTCGCCGTCAGCCGCTCCCGGGAGTACCAGGCCGACGCCGACGGCGCCCGTCTCACCGGCGACCCGGCCGCCCTCGCGAGCGCCCTGCGCAAGCTCGACGCCGGCACGAAGCAACTGCCGCTGCCCCCCGAGCCGCAGCTCCAGACGGCGAGCCACATGATGATCGCCAGCCCGTTCCGGCCCGGCGAGCTCGGCTCGCGGCTCTTCTCCACCCACCCGCCGATGGCGGAACGCATCGCCCGGCTCGAGCGCATGGCGGGGTACCGGTCATGAAGACACTGCTGAACGTGATCTGGCTCGTCCTCTGCGGCTTCTGGATGGCGATCGGCTACGTGGTCGCCGGCGTGATCTGCTGCATCCTGATCATCACGATCCCGTTCGGGATCGCCTCGTTCCGCATCGCCGGCTTCGCCCTGTGGCCCTTCGGCCGCACCACCGTGGAGCGGCGCGACGCGGGCGCCGGGTCGCTCGTCGGCAACATCATCTGGATCGTCGTCGCCGGCTGGTGGCTGGCCCTCGCCCACATCACCACGGGCATCGCCCTGTGCCTCACGCTCATCGGCATCCCGCTGGGCATCGCCAACTTCAAGCTCATCCCGATCTCCCTGCTGCCCCTGGGGCGGGAGATCGTCCCCACCGACCGGCCCTTCGCCACCCGCTGAGCGGCTCCGGGCCGGCGGTGCGGCGACGGGTCAGCGGTAGTTGACGAACTGCAGGGCGAAGTCCAGGTCCTTGCCCTTGAGCAGGGCCTGGACGGCCTGCAGGTCGTCGCGGCTCTTGGAGGAGACCCGGAGCTCGTCGCCCTGGATCTGGGCCTTCACGCCCTTGGGGCCCTCGTCTCGGATGATCTTCGAGACCTTCTTCGCGTCCTCCTGGGAGATGCCCTCCTTGATGGACGCGGAGATCCTGTACTCCTTGCCGGAGAGCTGCGGCTCGCCGGCGTCCAGCGCCTTCAGCGAGATGCTCCGCTTCACCAGCTTGGTCTCGAAGACGTCGAGGATCGCCTTGACGCGCTCCTCGGAGTTGGCCTTCATCTCGATCTTCTCGCCCGACCAGGCGATCGAGGCGCCCACGTTCTTGAAGTCGAAGCGCGTCGCGATCTCGCGGGAGGCCTGGTTGAGGGCGTTGTCGACCTCCTGCCGCTCGACCTTCGAAACGATGTCGAAACTGGAGTCGGCCATGCTGTGGGTTCTCCTTGGCGGTGGTACGTCACTGGCTGGGACCAACCCTATCGACCGGGGCCCCCGGGGGCGCCCGACGAGCCCGGCCCGGTCGACCCGCCCGTGATCAATGGAGTGGCGGAGCACCCCTGGGCATCGGGTATTGTTTACGTCGTCGAGCGGGGCTCAGCCCGGCAAGACGACCCGGCGGGTTGCCCGAGCGGCCAAAGGGAGCAGACTGTAAATCTGTCGCGCAAGCTACGCAGGTTCGAACCCTGCACCCGCCACTTGCAGTAAGAACGGCCCCTGACCAGCGGAAACGTGGTCAGGGGCCGTTCTCATTCCCGGATCGGCCCGACGCTGACCGATGGGCCGAATGGGTGTGTTTGTCCCGCCCTGTCTCACCTGAATTTCGGTGCTGACCAGTGCGTGTGGGGCATCCGTGGGGCAGCGTGGGGCGAGTCTCGCCTACTGCCCCTACTTCTCCAGGGCCTGCGAGATCCGCTGGTTAGCCTGGGCCGTCGCCCCGTCCAGGCACTTCGCGTAGACCCGCAGCAGCACGGCGATGCTGTGACCCGCCCGCCGGGCCACCTCCGCCGGGTCCACCCCGGAGTTCAGCCACAGGGAGACCGCGGCGTGGCGCAGGTCGTACGGCCGGGACGCGAGGGGAGAGGCCACCTGCGCCGGGGTGAACGCGCCTTCCCGTGCCCTCGCCCAGACGACGCCGTAGCCGCTCTCCTGCACGATGCCGCCCCGCGCCGTCCGGAACAGCCGGCCATCCGGTCCGGTCCCGTGGAGTTCGATGTGCCGGCGCAGCAAATCCACCAGGACCGGCGGAATGGGGATGCTGCGGGTCTCCTTGCGAGGGCGCCACTTGAGCCCGCGCTGGTCATGGGCGGCGCCGCCGTCGGTCCAGGAACGGCCCACACGGGGCCGTGAACCGTCGATGACCAGGTTCCCCCAGCCCTCGGCGGGGAGGTCGCAGTTCGGCGCACGAAGCCACACGGCCTCGGCCGGCCGCAGCCCGGCGTGGTAGAGGCAGCCGAAGAACGCCTCCAGGTGCACACCCCGCTTCCCCTGAGCCCGGACGGCCTCCAGAAGCTCGCGCGCCTGGCGCGGGTTGACCACGCACGCTGGCTCCACCTGCTCCACCGCGGGGGGAACCTTCCACTGCACCTGTGACAGCGGGTTGTGCGGCAGCCGTCGGGCCTCCACCGCGTAGCCCAGGGAGTGATGGAAGATGGCGCGCTTCCTGCGGACCGTGGAAGGGGCGGCCGGCTTCCCATCCAGACGCAGCGTGAACGCCGTGAGCACCCGCCGCATCAGAAGCGGGTCGTCCAGCGCGCTCATGGGCAGTGCGTTGCGGTCGACCCACTCCAGTGCCTTGCGGATCTCCTCCGGGGGATCGTCCCGCCAGCGGTTGACGTTGAAGGCCCACCCGTACAGAGCCGTGCGGAGCACCGCGGGCTCCGGCATCCCGCGGCGGGAGGAGACCATCACGGGCGTGGCGGTGGCCAGGGCATCGGCCAAGGTGGTGCGCGTTTTCGCGGGCGAGGTGGGCCACTGCATCTCGATGTAGTCCCGGGCGTGGACGCACCAGCTCACGTCGTCGCGCGCCCGGATCTCGGACATGGGGAGTCCGCTCAGTTCGTCGAACGGCTCCCCGGCCCGGATCGCCCGCATCAGTTCGGCCCGGCGGCCGTCGGCCAGGGTCTTCGTGCGGAAGGTGGCCGAGTGGGCCGTGCCGCCCACCTTCCAGCGCAGTTCGGCGGAGGTCTGGTTGCGGTCGGTGCGCTGCCGGATCGCCCACATGCGGACGTCATAGGTCGGCTTGGCCAAGGTGGTGGATCTCCTCTCGAAGGCGGGGCCCGGCAGATGCCGGGCCCCGCGATGCTGGTCCGCCTGGATCAGGCGGCGGTCTCCGCCCGGCTGGCCCACCAGGCGTCCATGTCGGCACGGTGAATGCGGATCTGCCCGTTGGGGAGGGTGTGGATCCTCGGGGCCTGTCCGCGGGCCCGCATGCGGTAGAAGGCGGCACGGGACATGCGGATCTCTTCCAGGACCTCGGAGAGCTTCAAGGACTCCGGCTTGGCCATGCTCAGGTCTCCTTCTCGGCGTGCTCGGTGGGCGGAGTAGTGGTGAGGTAGAGCCGGACCAGCGGGGAGGCCGGCCGGTCGGGGGAGGGGCGGCTGGCGGCGAGGATGTCCACGACGGTGGCGAGGGCTTCGGCGGTGCGGCGGCACTCGTCTTTGGTGCCGTGCAGGCGGATGCGCACGGTCTCCCTTCGGGTGTGGTCGGCCTTGGCGGCCAGGGCCGGCGGCGCCGAAGGCCTGCGCCTGTCCGAGGTGCGGATTTCTGCGTCATTGCGTCATCAGCGTCATACAGGCTTCTGACCTGCGGTTTCGTGTGACGCAGCGGCCGGGGCCTGCGTCATCGGCGCGTCATGGGCTGCGTCATCACATGACGCAGATGACGCAGGATGACGCAGGCGCGGCCGTCTGCGTCATGGCCGTATCCGCAGGTCAGGGCCCGTTTTTCGGCTCGCATGACGCAGATGACGCAGCGTCTTCCCTCTTAGGACAAAAGAGGGGGTGTCTGTAGGTGGTCAGGCGCGCTCAGAGCGAAGAGAAGGAGCCGCTGCGCGGCGCGCACTCGGGCGGCTTCGCCGAACAGCAAGAAGAGCACCCGCGCGCGGGGCCGGGTGCTCTTCTTGCTTGTCCCCGGGCGGTGGGGCTGCGGGTCAGAACACCACCTTCTGCTCATGCGGGGGTGCGGGGGTCGGTCGGGTCATCTCCAGGTAGCGGCCCTCGCAGGTGCGGCCGGTGTCGATGAGGACGCCGCGGGCGGCGAGGGTGGGTTGGAGGCGTTTGAGGCGGTCGGAGAGGACTTTGCCGGTGGTCGGCCAGCCCTTGGGCAGGGGGCGGCTGTCGTCGCCGCTGTAGAGGCGGCTGAGGCAGGCCAGCCATTCGGTGGAGGTCATGCGCTGCGCGGTGCCGGGGTCGAGGGTGTCGGCGTGTCTGAGGACGGTTTGGGCGAGGAGGTCGCCCTCGATGACGTCGTCGTTGAGGTCGTCCAGGCTGGCCCGGTAGGCGGCGAGCGCTCCGAAGCCGGTCGCGGCGTCGAGCTGGGCGCACAGGTGGGCGAAGTCGGCCATCCGCAGGTCGGTGGGGGTCTCGGCCTCGGCGGCGCGGACCTTGACGGTGAGGTCGAGGAGGGAGCCGAGGATGACGGGCAGGGCTTGGGCGTACTCCGTCCACAGTTCCGCCTCGGTGCGCCGGATACCGGGGCGTTCCAGGCGCAGGGGCAGGAGGCGTTCGGCGAGGTCGGGGCGGATGACGCCGACGTCGATGCCGGTCAGGAGCAGGGGGCGGCGGTAGCGGGCGCGGAAGACGTCGCCGTCGGTGAACAGGGCGCGTTTGACGTTCTCGGCGCCGGTGACGATGCAGCACATGGCGTCGGAGAGGTCGGGGGTCATGTGGGAGAGGTTGTCCAGAGCGGTCACCCAGCCCGCGGCGACCGCGGCGATGAGGTTCTCCTCGTCCTTCGGCGCGCGGCGCAGGTCGCCGCTCATGCCCTCGATGACCCGCACCAGCATCCGTCCGCCGGTGGACTTCCCCGCGCCCTGGGGGCCGGTGAGGAAGGGGGCCGGGACGGGCACGGACGGGCCGAGGCAGCCGATCAGCCAGGCGAGGGCCAGGCATTCGGTGGCGGCGCCGGCGAAGTTGCACAGCCGCAGCAGCAGGTCGATGCCCTTGCCGTTGGTGTCCTTCGCCGGGAGCGGGAGTTCGCCGGTGAGTTGGGTGCGCCGCCAGCACACCTCGCGCGGGTCGGGGGTGAGGACGTCCCACCCGGTGGGGTGGATCCGCACCGACTGCCCATCGGCGCGTCCCAGGTCCAGCCAGGTCGCGCCGTCGAACCCGGGGGCGACGCGGATGTGGACGGCCTCGGTGTCCTCGGTCAGGGCGAGGGCCTCGATCAGGTCGAGGGCCTCTTTGAGGGCGGTGCCGTTGAAGACGCCGAGGCCGTCCTTGTACAGGCCGACCATGAGTTCCTGGCGGTGGCTGCCGGTGGTGCCCTGGGAGCGGATCGGGCGCGCCACGGGGTGGCCGTTCCTCTGCGCGTACACAGTGCCGTCCGCGGTGCGGAAGTAGCGGAAGTGCGCCTGCGCGTAGTCGGCGATGACCTCGCGCGCGGGGGTCTTCTCGTCCTCGGACATGGTCACAGTCCCAACCGGGTGCGGGCGTTGGTCCAGGCGTCGGCGCAGTGCCGGGGCGACTCGCCCTTGTCCTGGGCGGCGGCGAACAGCCGCGCGGTGTGCGCCGGGGTGAGGCAGCCGCACCACCCGTGCGTGGAGAGCACGGCGAGGAAGGTGCGGTAGACGGTCGCGTGCACCGCGGCGGCGGCCTGGGTGATGCGCTGCTCGGCCATGGCGATACCGCGCTCCAGGTAAGCGGGCGTGCGGTGCGGACACCTCCCACCCCCGGCCAGGGGGAGCAGGGGCACGGGGGCGGGCGCCGGCCGGACCGCGGCGGGCGCCTTGGCCCTCAGCGCGCGGACAGCCGCCGGCAGGTCAGCCAGGGTGCCGGTGCCGGGCCCGAGCCAGCGGGCGTAGGCCATCGTGGACTTCAGGTCCACGCCAGGCCGGACCGCGTTGGCCGAGGCCATCGCCCCGCGGTAGATCCAGTGCTCCCCGCGCGTGGTCGGCACGGTCCGGGTGGGCGGCAGGGCCTCGCGGGCCCAGGCGATGGCCGCCGGGTCGTCGAGGTCCACCACGGTCAGCCCGGCGCCGCCGGGGTGGTAGGCGACGGCTACGGCCTGCCGCCAAGCGGAGGCCCACGCGTCGGAGGTGAGCACCGCCGGGTCGGTGGTGGCGGCGGCCCACGCGTGACAGGGGGCCGGGCAGGAGCAGGGGCCGGGGGTCTTCATGGCCGGCCGGCCGCCGCAGGCGCTGCCGGTGCAGGCGGGGCAGTTGCCGAACGGGACCTTGCCCGCCCGCAAAGGCAGCACCGGCAGTCCGGCCGCGGCCAGGTCCAGCGCGGTCCGCAGGAGGTGGGCACTCACGCGGCCACCTCCATCCCGGACACGGCCAGGGCAGCGCGCAGGTAGACCACCGCGCGGCGGACGTGGAAGGAGGCGGTGGCGGGGGCGTAGCCCTCACGGGCGGCGATCGCCCGCTGGGAGAAGCCCTCGCAGTGCAGCAGCAGCGCCGCGCGCTGCCGCCCGGTCAGTGCGGTGGCCATGGCGTCCCGCCACCGGGCCGGCAGGCCCGGCTCCGTGGCGGGTTCGGCGAGGACCGCCTCTTCGGCCGCCGGCGCGGTGGCGCAGTGCCAGGCGGGGGCATCGTCGGCGGTGGGGGTCTCGTGGGCGGAGGCGCAGCGGTAGTGGTCGGCGGCGGCGTGCCGGACCAGCACGGCGAGGTAGGCGTGGAGGTGCTCGGGGTCGGACAGCGGCCGGGGGTGGGCGGCGAGGTACGCCCACACCTCGGAGGCGATGTCCTGCGCCAGCGTGGCGTCTCCGGTGGCGGCGCGGGCCTGGGTGAGGACGTGGGTGCGGTAGGCGCGGTAGAGGGTGTCGAGGTCGGCCGCGTGCGGGGACTGCGGGATGGGCGTGCTGGGGTGCATCCTGGTGACTCCTGTCTGTCGTGTGCGACGTGCAGGAACGGGCGGCCGGCAGACCTTTGGCGAGCGATGCCGGCCGCTTCTTGCTGAGCGGGCTGGTGCTGGTCAGCGGTGGGTGATGGTGCCGTGGGCGCGGCCGAACAGGCCGGTGGCGGTGATGTTCTGCGTGATGTGCGGCCCGGCCTGTCCGCCGGCCCCGCCGCCGTGGCTGCGGCCGAAGGCTGTGCGCAGGAAGAGGGTGAGGCCGGCGATGGAGGCGGAGCCGAGGGCGAGGGCGAGGGAGGCGGTCATGAGTCCTTCCGAGGCCGAGGCGATCATTCCGGCGCCGTAGCCCACCCCGGCGGTGGCGGCGCCGACGCCGAGGCCGCCGGAGACGGCGACCAGCGCGGCGCCCTTCGCCCGCCCGGAGACCCGGGTGTCCACCGGCGCCGGGGCGGGCTGCGGCGTGGGCGTGGGGGTGGCGGTGGCGAGCAGCAGGGCGAGGTGCTCGGGGGTGAGGGCGGCGGGGAGGATGACGCGGTCTGTGTCCTGCCGGAGCGCGACCGGGCCCGGCACGGGGTGGTGCCGGTAGACGGAGTCGGCGGGCGTGCGGGGCGCGGGGGCGGTGTCCACGGGTCTCCTCCGGTCAGTGCAGGCGGGTCAGGGCGGTGAGGACGGACGCGAGCGCGGCGTTCACGGGCTCGGCGAGGCCGGTGGCGGCGATGGTGAAGCCGGAGAGCCAGACCATGGCGGCGGTGCCGAGGGTGACGCGGCGGGCCCAGATCAGGACGCCGGTGATCACGGCGAACAGGAACGCGGTGGACAGGGTGACGAGCACGGCGGACTCCGGTTCTCTTCGGTGTGCGGGCAGGGCGAGGCGGACCACGTTCGTCACGGAGCGTGGCCGTACTGGGTAGTGGGTACTGGGTAGTGGGTAGTGGGGTCCCCGCTAAAAGCCACCCGTGAGGGCCCTCAGGGGCTCTACTGGTGTGGTCTAGTGGGTAGTGGGGTGCGCCCCACTACCCACTACCCGGTAGCTGTGCGTGACCGGTTCTCAGGTGTGGTCGGGGTGGACGTAGACGGAGTGCGGGCCGTTGTCCCGGTAGGCCAGCTCCCCGCGGTCGGCGGCGGCCCGCAGGGCGGCGCGGACGGTCTTGCGGTCCCGGCCGACGGCGTCGGCGACGGCGGAGGGCTTCATGCCGGCGGTGCCGGCGGCGGCGATCAGGGCGACGGCCTCGGGCAGCCAGTCCGGCCCGCCCGCCGCGGCGGGCTCGGGGGCATCGGGCCGGCGGCGCTGGTAGGAGAGGTTCAGCCCGGCCGGGCGCTCGGGCTCCGGGGTGGGGCGGGGTTCGTCGGTGGTGCCGTAGGTGGCGTCGATCTCGCGCATGAACCGGTCCGCCAGCGCGTCCGCGTCCTCGGCCGGGCCGGGGGCGGGGCGCTGGTAGGAGAGGTTCAGCCCCCCGGGACGGCCGGGCCGGGGCGACTCGTAGACCGAGCCGTCCTCGGGGCCGGCCTCCTCCGGGCCCGTCTCCTCGCCGGTGTCGTTGCCGGGGTGCTGCCAGAGCCAGCCGGCGCGGTCCGCCTCCCAGCGCCGGGCGTAGTCCTCACCCGCCGCGCGGGCGGAGACGGCGTCCAGGGTGGGGCGGCGGTCGTTGGTGGCCAGCACCACCTGGCGGACCATGGCCGGGCTGGTCCGCCAGCCCTTGAAGCCGGTGGGGGCGAACCCGTCGGCGCCGGCCTGCCCGATGACGCCGCAGCCCTTCGCGGTGAGCTGGCGGGTGTCGACCTTCGCGGCGGGGAAGAGCTTGGCCAGGTTGTTGCCGGAGGACTCCCCGGAGGTCAGCGCCACCCCGACCGGGGAGAACTTCCGCACCGAGGTGTCCCCCAGGGCGGAGACGTTGCCGTCGACGGCGGTGAGGACCAGGCGGATGCCCATGGCGCGGGTGGTGCGCATGGTCTTCTTCACCGCCTCCTGCAGGGCCTTCATCGTCGGGTCGCGGAAGGAGGTGGCGGACAGCAGCTCGGCGCCCTCGTCCACCACGATCATGATCTGCGGCACCTGGGCGGAGACCGGCAGCAGCGTGGTGTCCTCCCGGTCCATCAGGTCCTGGTAGCCGAGCTGCCGGGCGCCGTTGATGGCCAGCGCCGCGCGGAACATCCGCAGCGCCTCCTCCGGAGTGGCGGCCAGCCAGTCCACCCCGGGGCGGGTGTCCTCCGGGGGGCGCGCCGTCCCGGGCTTGGTCCGCGCGCGGCCCAGCGCCTCCAGCCAGGGGCGGACCCACGACATGCCCGCGGCGCCGGCCTTGAGGTCGACCAGGAAGGTCAGCACGTCGGTGCAGCGGGCGAACCCGGCCAGCACCACGTCGAGGAAGGTGGACTTGCCCGCCCCGGGCGGGCCGAGGATCAGCGCGCACGCCTCGCGCAGCACCACCTCGACGGTCTCGGAGTTGGGCAGCAGCCCCCACGGGATGCCGGTGAGGATCGACAGCGCCGAGTAGTCGTCGGGGTAGTCGTAGCTGCCCGCCATCACGTTGCGGGTCGCGATGTCCAGGACGACGCGGCCCTGCCGGTCGCCCTCCTCCACCCCGACCGTGCACCCCAGCGGCAGCCGCGCATCCGTTGCGAGCGCGCGGGCGGCGGCGGCGATGCGGTCCCAGGTGGCGGCGCCACCGGGCAGCTCGGCGGCCAGGGAGAACCCGGCGCCGGTCTTCCACTGCTCCACGGCAAACACCCGCACGTCGATGCCGGTGACCCGCTTGATGCGGGCCTCCCACTCCCGGGCGATCGCCTCGCGGCCGGCGGAGAGCTTGCGGGCGGCTTCGCGGGCCTCGGCGCTGATCCGCTCCTCCTCCACCGCCTCCTCCCAGATGGCGGCGTGGGAGGCCATCGCCCCGATCCCCACCCCGAGGGTCGCCAGCGTCCCGGCGGCGGCCCAGGACAGGGGTCCGGTGGCCATGGCCCAGGTGGTCCAGCCGCCGGCCAGCAGCCAGGACGCGGCGCGGGTGACCAGGGTCCGGCCGGTCATCCGCCGGATCAGGGTGTGCCCGACGCCGTGGCCCAGCGCCCCGGCGGCGCCGGCGGCCATCGGCCAGCCCGGCGGCATGGAGGTCGCGGCGCCGAACAGCGCGACAGCCGCGGCGCCGGTGGTCGCGGACAGGGCTCCGGTGACGGGACCGTGGCCGGCGGTCCAGTCCAGCGGCGGCATCCACTCCCGCCTGCGGCGGGACCGCTTGGGCGCGGGCTTGGGCAGGTTCGTCAGGTTCAGGGTGTGCTGCGGCTGTCCCATGCGGGTCTCCCGAGACGGGTCGTGGTGCCGGGAAGGGGGCGGGCCGCCCCGGTGCGCGGGGCGGCCCGTGGTGCTGGCGCTGTGCGGGTGGGGTGGGGTCACTGGTTGTTGTGGGTGTCCCACTTGTCCTCGCCGGTGCGGGGGTCCTCGTGGCGGGCGATGTCGCCCTCGTGCCGGGTGCGGAAGGTCTTGGCCACCTCCTCCGACGCGGTCACCGCCTGCATCAGCCGCTCGTAGACCTCGTTCAGCGCCTCGCCGACGGCCGAGTCGAGCGGGAACTCGGAGTCGCAGCGCTCGGCCAGGATGCGGAAGGTGTTCGCCACGGAGGTCAGGGCCTCGGGCATGGACTCCATGGAGGCCAGGACCTGCATCATGCCGTCGGGCTCGAAGGAGGTGGCCGCGGCGTACATCTCGGAGGCGGCCTCGTCGAAGTTGAAACCGGTGCTGGACACGTGCTCTCCCTGGGTGGACTGGGCGAGGTGGGCGGTGTGGTTCTTGGGGGCGCGCGGGACCTCCTCGCCGACGGGCGAGGCGTCCGTCTCCTGCGCGGCAGCGTCGGCGGCGGCCTCGGCGTCAGCGAGGTCGGCGCGGATCGCGGTGTCCCGCGCGGTGCGGGCGTCGCGGGCGGTGGCGGTCAGGCGGCGGTAGAGGCGGCGGCCGGGGTGCATCAGCCACGGCAGGTTCAGCCGGCGGCCGAGCATGGTGCTGAGGATGCCGAGCAGCCCGACCGGGCCGGCCAGCACCGCGGCCAGCAGGCGCCGGCCGTGGAAGCGGGCCGCGGAGCGGCGCAGCTGCTGGCGGGCGTACTTGCGGGCGGGGGCCTTGCGGGTCTCACCGCGAGCCGCGGCCACCTTGCCGAGCCGGCGCCGGTCGGCCGTCTCCCGGGCCTTGCCGCGGGCGGCCTCGGCGGCGCGGCGGGCGGCCCGCATCGGCTTGGCCAGGGTGCGGGCCGCCGCCCCGCGGGTGGCGGCCCGCTGGTCCCGGGCCTGGGCCTTGGCCGTGCGGCGGGCGTCCACCAGCTGGCGCCGCGCGGCGGTCTGCCGGGTACGGCGGTCCTGACGGGTCGGGGCCGCCGCCCGGTGGTCCCGACGCAGCGCCCGCACCGCCCCCACCGGGGTGCGGGCCGGCCGCCCGGTCCCGGTGCTTGCGGTCCGGTCGGCGGACCGGCGCCCGGCCGCGGTGCCGTTCTTGAGGGCGGAGAGCGGTCCGTGTCCGGCGGCGGACTTCCCGCCCGCCCGGGTCGGTGTGCGGTGGCCGGTGCTGGTGCTGATGGTGGGGCGGGCCTGCCGGGGCACGGTGCGGCTGCCCTGCCCGCCTCGGCCGGAGGGCCCGGCGGGGCGGCCCCCGGTCCGGACCGTCCCGGCGGGGGAGGCGGTGCGGTTCGCGGCGGCGCGGGTGGCGGTGCGGGTGAGGCGGGTGGCGGCGCGTCCGGTGCGGGCGCTGACTGCGGCGGTGGCCGCCGCCCCGGCCGCCGCCGTGAGGGCGGCGATCGGGCCGGTGGTCAGGGCGGCGGCGGAGGCCAGCGCGACGGCGGCGTTCGCGGTGGTCACCGCGAGCGGCACCGCGGGCAGCCCGCCCGTCGTCTGCCCGCGCGCCCCCTTCGGCGCGGATACGGCGACGGCCGGGGCGGCGGTCGCGGGATCGGCGGGCGGTGCCTCGGGTGTTGCGGTGCGCTCGGAGATGGTCTCTGTCATCGTGGGGAACGCCTCTCTCAGGAGGTAGCGGGGCCGGGGAGCCGGCAAGCGTCCGGCCCCGCACTGCCGGTCATCGTGTGGCGCTGTTTCATCAGGCCGCTGCTGCGGCGGAGTCCGCGCAGGGCAGGCAGGTGCCGTAGCGGGTGGGGAGCACGTAGCCCGCGTCCTGCCCGCACTGCGGGCAGGTGCGGCGGGCCCGCAGCGCCGCCGCGAGGGCGGTGGCGCGGGCGGGGGTCATCGGCCGGACCGGGCGGGCCCGGTCGACGCGGTAGAGGTAGGCGGCGCGCACGCCGCGGCGGCGGTTCTGCCAGAGGATCTGTGCGGCCACGTCCTGGCCGGCGGGCCGCAGCCCGGCGGCGCGGAGCTGGCGGCGGGTGGCCAGCCCTGCCGGGGCCATCCGCCACGGGTAGGTGGGCAGGCCGAACCGTTCCCCGTCGGGGTCCCAGAAGCGGGGGCGGCCCATCACTCACCGGCCGCGGCGACCGCCGCCGGCTCCGCGTTCGGGGCCGTGTCGGGGGCGGTGGTGTGCGGGTCGGTGACCAGGTGCAGTCCGGCGGGGGCGGCGGCGCGCTCGGCCTTCAGCGTCTCCCGCAGCACCCGCGCCTTGGCGGGCGAGGTGTGGACGGCCTCCCGGATGCGGTCGGCCGTCAGTCGCTCGACCGGCCACGCGGCGGTGGCGGTCCGGGCCTCGGTCAGCAGCTCCTCCGGCGTGCGGCGCGGTCGGGTGCTGCGGGCCGCGGCCGGGACCCTGCCGGTTGGTTTGCGCGGCCGTCGCGTGCGCGGCGCACCGGTCGGCCGATCGGCCGCCGCCGCCGGAACGCCGGCCTCGGGCTCCGCCGCCGGCCCCACCGGTGCCGCCTCGGTCGGGTCCGGTGCGGGCGCCGGGTCGGCCGACCGCTCGGCGGGCGCTCCGGCGGGCTGCCGCAGGTCAGCGGCAGACCGATCCGTGCCGGTTTGCGGTGCTTCGCCGGTCGCGGGGCGGTGGTGGAGGACCTTGGCGACCAGGTCGGAGCCGTAGAAGATGGAGCCGACCGGCAGCGAGGTGGCCAGCAGCACCAGGGCCCAGTTGGCGGGCGACCAGTCGGCCAGCCGCACCCGACCCGGGCCGTGCAGGCCGGGCACCAGACCGTGCACGTAGTTCAGCACCAGCGACGCCGCGGTGTACCCGGCCAGGATCCGCAGCGCGAACCGGCGGTCGCCCTCCGGCAGCACCAGGGCGGCGACCAGGGCGAGGGCCATCAGGCCGTCGACCACCAGGGGGTAGACGGTGGCGGCGACCGGGTCCGCGCCGATCGCGTGCGCGATGTCGCGCAGCGCGTTCCAGGAGACCCGGAACGCCATGCCGACCACGGCCAGCAGTCCGAGCACCAGCAGGATCTTCGGGCCGCGCTTCACCGGGCACCCCCGGTGGCGGCCTCGCGGGCCCGGCGGGCGGCCTCCGCCGCGGCGTGGGCGGCGGCAGCGGCGGCCCTGGCGGCCTCGGCGGCGCGGGCGGCGGCCTCGCGGGCGGCGGCGGTCATGCGGCCACCGCCGTCCGGGTCTGATAGCGCACGATCACGGCCGGGCGCTTGAGCGGCACCGGGGCCGTGGCCAGCAGGCGGGCGGCGTGGGCGGCCAGCTCCGGGTCCTCCCGGCGCAGGTCCGCCAGCACCGCGCCGGCCACGTCCAGCCTGGCCGCCCGCTCCTCGGGCGACTCGGGGCCGGCCGGGCCGGTGAACAGCTCGGTGTCGATGCCGAGCGCCAGCTCGGCGAACTCCGCCGCCGTAGCGGCATGCTGGCCTGAGACGATGTCCTTCATGGGTCGTGCGTCCTTTCGGCAGGAACGGCCCATACAGCGGCCCCGGTGTTGCAGCACCGGGGCCGCGCGCCGTTGAAGTCGGTCGATCCGGCTCCCCTCAGCGCCGCTCGTACGAGACGAGCGGCGGAGGCAACCGGCCGCAGCCACGCGGCTGCGGAGAGGTCGGGATGCGCTGTACCTCACGCGGGCAGAGCCCGCGTGGCCGCCTACTTGGCCGAGGAGAGGCGGCGTGATCCCCATGCAGTTGTCAAAGAGCCGGCGCTTCCTTCAGGGGGCTGTCACCCCACCCCTCCGGGCGCGTCTATGTGCAGGTCAGAGCAGCCCAAAGAAGGCGCCCTATCTCGCAGTCCTAGGACTGCGCTGCGACTGAGTAAGACGATGCACCATGAGCCCAGTGCTGTCAACAGTCCTAGGACTGTGCTTCACTTTGTCTAGGTGAGAGGAGCGGGTCATGGCACCCAAGTGGCGCGAACTGGCAGACAAGCTGGCCGAGCAGATCAAGAGTGGTGAGTACGGGCCGGGGCAGCAGCTTCCGCATATCCGGGTGCTCGTCGATGCAGGTGAGGGCTCTAAGGCAACAGTCCACGCCGCATACAAGGCACTGGAGGCAGAGGGGCTGGTCACCTCATCTCGCGGCCACGGAACCGTCGTGAGGCCGCAGACGCCGCTGAAGCGGCTCGGCATCGAGCGATACGACAAGGCCAAGTGGCGTGACGGGGACGAGGTGGCGTTTATCGCTGACCGTGTCGCCTCTGGGCGTGCTTACCGGAGGGGCGAGCAGACACAGACGGTCAGCCGCATCCTGGCTCCGCCGACTGTCGCTGCTGCTCATGGGCTGCCGGACGGTTCCGAGGTGTATGCGCGAGCCAGGCTCGTGAAGGAAGGCGAGCAGCCGACTCACGCACTGACCAGTTACTACCGACCCGAGCATGTCGAGGGAACGCGACTGGTCGACCCGACCCCGGGCCCGGCTGGTAGGGGCGGCGGCTTCAAGGTGCTATACGACGCTGGTTACGAGATCGACCGCATGACAGAGGAGCTGTTTGCGCGGGTGCCCACGTCGGAAGAGGTAAAGCTGCTCCAGTTGCCGGTGGGAGAGCCCGTGGTCGAGCTGCACCGAACCGCCTACACGGCCGACGGCACTGTGGTCGAGTTCGCCATTGGTGTGCATGCCGCCTCCCGCTTCGCATGGCGGTACGACTTCGAGGTTCCCGACTCGGCTCGCGGTAAAGGAGATGATCAGTGATCTCGACACAGGCGTGGGCAGATGCCCGGCTTCTGTGGGACTTCCATCAGATGGGCCACACGCCGCGACCCTGCTCGGTCGGCATCGGCCTCGGGAGTCACGATCTCGGCGTGGCCGACGCGGCGGTAGACCTCTACCGCCGCGGGATGATGCCGCTCATCGTCTTCACTGGCGCAACCAGCCGAACAACGCAGGCACTAATGCCTCGCGGAGAGGCCGCGCACTACCGGGAGAGGGCGCTAGAGCTAGGGGTTCCGGACTCAGCCATCCTTGTGGAGCTCCACGCCCGCAATACTGGCGAGAACATCACTCTGTCCCGAGCCTTGCTGGAAGAGGCCGGCGTCGAAGTTTCGTCGGTGCTTCTGATCAGCAAGCCCTACGAAGAGCGTCGAGCCTATGCCACAGCGCGCAAGCTCTGGCCCGAGGTGGAGTTCGTCATGGCGTCCACTCCCATGTCCTTCGAGGGCTATGTGGGGTCTATTGGGGATGCCCGGCTGGTCGTCGACATGCTGGTGGGGGCGCTGCAACGACTACTGATCTATCCGACGCACGGCTTCATGATCCGGCTGGCGGTCCCAGATCAAGTGAGGGAAGCCTATGAGCGGCTTCGTGAAGAAGGGTTCACCAGTCGACTGCTGATCGAGGACGAGGAAGCTAGATGTTAAATGCCAGCCAGCGGGGCGCAAACGGGGGCACGCTCCGAAGCAATGCGGATCGGGCTGGACGCTAGAGGATGGAAGCCGCCAAGGATCGCACGAAGTAGAAGGCATGGCGGGTAACAGTCTGCTGCGCGCTAGCGCGGGGGATGCATAGGGCCGTGCGGCTACACGAAAGCATTCGAGCAGGTCAAGGAATGCCCGCTCGAAAATCTGTAAAGCTGTCGTCGAGCCTGGGGTCAAGCTAGTAACCACTTTCTCTACGGATTCAAGCACCCGGCTGCGCTCCGCTCCGCCGGGCGGGCTTCCCGGCTCCGCTGGGGCGCCGCTCCTGCCTCCGGCCCGCTCCGCCCCCCGCTGCGCCCACGCCCGCCCCTGCGAGTGGGATAGGCCCAAAGGGCATGAGTCGAGACCGACGGCCGCCGGGTTCCTCTCTCGCCGAAGAGCTTCCGGCGGGGGTGCTCAGGCTCCAGGATGGAGGGACGCCACGCGCGAGTGCCGGCGGTGTCTGGCTGGGGGCGGGGAACTTCCATCCCGTCTGCCGTCGACCTAGGACAAGCTGAGCGGCCACGGCACCGAGCGTCAAGGTCGTTCGTACAGTGGCGCGCTCCACCTTGACGCCCGGCATCGCGGCCGCTCCACATGCGTGTGGGTCGACGGCAGGCGGGATGGGAGTGGGGGGCGAACTGTGGTGCCAGCTAGCCCCCGAAAGACCACTAGCCCCCTGACCTCGTATCTCGGCAGCTCAGATGTTATATGACAGCGAATCTTGAGTGCGTGCCCGGAAGGTCGCGTGGCTGTGTTATGCGCTTAGGCAAGCCACGACGAACTCGGTGAAACGGCCGGTGTCTGCGAAGTAGTTCGGGTACGCGTCGCGCAGCTGGCTGATCCGGGCGATGTTGATGAGCACCGCGTCCAGGTTATCGTCGTCCAATGCTTCCAACTCGGTGATCCGGTTCTCTGCGGCGGCCAGCGTCTCGTGTACCGTCACTGTGAGCCGTCCCTCGGTCCGCCAGAGCTCGAGGGTCAGAGTGTTCCGGCGGTCCGTCTTGGAGTGCTCGCCCACGATCGCCGCGTAGCTCCTTAGCCGCTCCAGAACGCCGACGTTCGCCTCCAGGCGCGCCAACTCGGCTGCCAACTCCTCTCGTGTCCCCTCGGCGCCGGGTACCTGAGTGGTACCTTCCTCGTACGCCATGAGCGAGCCGACCAGGACGAAGAATCTGAGCACGTCCGGGTCGCCCTTCCCGTACTTCAGCTCACTGCCCGAGAACAAATCCATGGTCTCGACGGCGGTCGCCCATGCGTGCTGGAGCAGCGTGCGCACCTGCAACTCGATCCGCAGTCCGTGGTATTCCTTTTTCGAGGCTCCGTACTCGTACACCAGGTGAACACCTCGGTAGCCAGAATCACGCGGCCCGGGGTCATCACGTAGGTAGTCGTAGACCTTCTTGACGCGGTTCTTGCTCCGTGGCAAGTCCACCAGGACGCTGACCAGCTTGTCCACCTCGGCGACGGTGCCGAAGACTACCCGGCAGCCCCCCAAGTCCTGCATGGTGGTCACGCTCATCGTGGGGTGGCGCTTCAGCTTGTCCAGGATCGTGGGCAGGCGCTTCCGGCGCTCGGCCACGACGGCGTTCGGGTTCACGTCGAGCGCTCGCTGGCGCACGGTCACGGTCACCGCGTTCAGAGGAAATGCGTGGGCGAGACGGTAGTTGCTCAGGACGTCCCGCGCCTCCCGGATCTCCTCCGGCGTGCCCGTCCCCTTACCGATCGTCCGGCTCGCGCGTTGGACGCGCTTGTTCGAGTTCTCAGGGACCACCCACTTCTTCATGGCCGCGACCGTACAGGGCCGCGCCGACACCCGCCTGCGGTTATCGCCGTATTCATCACGACCCCCTACGCGCCTGGCTTGATACAGCGGGCAGAACGCAGCGTAGAGCTGCCGCCCGGGCCGATCTGGGCAGTCGGGCAAAACCGTGACTGACTGCTTCCGCGGGGCAGGCACGGGGCGCCGCGTCTCCGAAGCCAAATCGCCGCTGGTCGGCGGGGTCTGGCGCGCGGTCTGTAAATCTGTCGCGCAAGCTACGCAGGTTCGAACCCTGCACCCGCCACTTGCAGCACGAAGGGCCCCTGACCGGCACCAACGGTCAGGGGCCCTTGGTATGCCCGTCGCCCGCTGCCTGCGGGCTCCCGCGTCTCCCTGCTGGATCCTGCGGCCACGGGCGCGCGGCGGGTACGTCTCGCCAGGAGGGCGCCGGCGGCCCGGCCCGCAGCCTCGGTCTCCATCGGCTCGGCAGCCTCCTCGTGCCCCGTCTCCCGCATGAGGCGCACAGCCTCCCCCGGAGCCGGGTCCGCGCCTCCGGCGAGCTGACGGATGGGCATGCACACGCCCGTCCCCGGCAGCGCAGCCTGTCACGGGACGGTTTACCGGGGCGTCCCCGGTCACTAGGGTTCCGCTGTCGTTCGCACGGGAGGGAGACCGCTGTGCCGCATGTCTCGATCAAAGCGCCCGTACCGGGCATCGGCGGACTGCTGGCCACCCGGCCGGACACGGCGCAGCCGTTGATGCTCCTGGCGGAGACCTTGCTGCGCGGTCCGTCGCCCCTGTCGCGCGGCGAGCGCGAGCTCATCGCCGCCTACGTGTCGGAGCGGAACGCCTGCCGCTACTGCGCGGACTCGCACGGTGCCTTCGCCGCCGAGCAGCTGGACGGGGGCATGGAGCTGGTCAAGGCCGTGCTCGCCGACTCCGCGACCGCACCGGTCGACGCACGCCTGCGTGCCCTGCTGCGCGTCGCGGACGAGGTGCGGGCGGAGGTGGCGCCGGTCTCCGACGAGGCGGTCGCCGCGGCCCGGGCGGCGGGTGCGGGGGACGCGGACCTCCACGACACGGTGCTGATCGCCGCCGCCTTCTGCATGTACAACCGCTATGTCAACGGTCTGGGAACGGAGCTCCCCTCCGATCCCGGGCACTACCGTGATTCGGCCCGCCGGATCGTCTCCCAGGGCTATCTGCCGCAGCAGCGCACCTGACCGCCGGGGCCGCCGGCGGAGCCGGCCGAGTAAGGCATTCACCCAGGCAGCCTCGGCGGCGGCCGGCTCCTGACTGCGGGGAGTGCGTGGGGCGATGCCGTCCCGGGACGGCATCCGGGCAGTTCAGGGGCAGTCCGGTGCGCGGTCTGGACATCGGTCGCGTCAGCTGCGCAGGTTCAAGATCTGTACCCGTCGCGGGCAGGGCGAAGGACTTCGGCCTCCGCGGTCGGGCCCTTCGCGCTGCCCTGGCTGCCGGTCCCCGCGGGCGGGAGCGTGCCACGGCTGCCGACGGGTGGTCCGGCGTCCGGTGCCTATCGGGGGAGCGGGCCTGCGCCGTCCGGGGCGGCCGTCCCTGTCTGCTGCGGGCGGGACCGGTCGGTGCGGCGTCCTCAGAAGAGCGTCGCGGCCGTCCCCCGGTGCTCGGCCACGCCGGGGAGCGGGTCCTGCCAGGCGGCCGCCTCGGAGAGCGCCATCTGCCGCATGCTGCCCTCGCACAGGAGGAGCGAGCGGCGGTCCTTCTTGTGGTCGTGGACGACGCCGTAGCCCGCCCGGCGTGTCGGCACGAGGGCGACCGGCCGTCCGCAGGTCGGGCACTGGACTCTGGGTGCGCGCATACCGACCAGGGTGCAGCAGGACACCGACAGGCGGCCAGGGGAGCCGCCCCGCCCGCAGGGGCGGGGTGCGGCCCGGTCCGTCGCACGGGCCGGCGGATCCGGGACCAACGGAACCTTGACGGGGCGGTCCTGGTCAGTACACGATCGGAATCCCGGGGACCACCACCGGGGCCTCCGGGAGAGGAGCAGGCCATGCACCGCAGCCGGCTCTCCGCGTCCGCCCCCTGCTTCGGGTCCGTCGTGGTCCTGCGGGGTGAACTGGACCTGCTGACCGCCCCTGCCGCCGACCGGCTGCTGCGGGAGGCCGCCGAGAGCCATCCCGGGTGCGACCTGCTGGTGGACATGCGCGAGGTGACCTTCGCCGACTGCGCGGGACTGGGCCCGCTGGCGTGCGCGGCGCGGCGGGCGCGGGAACGGGGCGGCACGGTGACCGCGATGGTCACCGCCCCCCGGCTCCTGGAACTGCTGGCCTGGACCCGTATCTCCGAGGTGGTGGCCGTCCTGCCCTCCCTCGACGGGACGCCGCAGACGGAGTCGCAGCCCCGACCGCAGCCGCAGCCCCGACCGCAGCCGCAGGGTCGGCAGCAGCCGCGGAAGCAGCCCCGGCCCGCATCCGCGGCCGGTCCCGCACCCGCGCCCGGCCCCGGGGCGCCGGCCCGGCGGCTTCCCGCGTAGGCCCGGCAGGGCCGCGCCCGGCATCCCGCCGCGCGCCCCCGCACGGCCGCGCGCCCCGGCGCAGCGGGGCCGTCCCGCAGAAACCGGCGCCGGGACCCGGCCGTACCGGCGCCCCCGCGCGTACAGAGGGCAGGGGGCGGAACGACGACTTCCGCGCGGTGGCCGGGCCCACGCCCCCGGGGGGAGGCACCCCCAGGGCCGGCTCCGCACAGTCTTTCGCTGCGCGCGGAGAGGAAGTACCGCATGTCCTCAGCCATGCCCTCCGGACCGGTCGACGACGGCGCACGTCCGGGAGGCGCCGATCCCGGACCGCCCGCACGCCGCCGCCGCCGCACCGCCTTAGCGGCCGCGTCGCTGCTGGCCTCCGGCCCGCTCGCCGCCGCCGCGCTGGTCGTCCTGCAGGCGACGCCCGCGGCGGCGTCCAGCCACCGCGAGGCTCCGCTGATCTCGGGTCAGCCGCAGTACGACAACACCGACCTCTACGCCTTCGTCAGCCCCGACAAGCCGGACACCACGACGCTGATCGCGAACTGGACCCCGTTCGAGGACCCGACGGGCGGTCCCAACTTCTACCCGTTCCCGACCGACGCCCGCTACGAGGTCAACATCGACAACGACGGGGACGCCCTCCCCGACCTCGTCTACCGCTGGTCGTTCCGGACCAGCACCCGCAACGGCAACACCTTCCTCTACAACACCGGCCCGGTCACCAGCCTGGACGACCCGGACCTCAACGTCCGGCAGACGTACGACCTGGAGCTCGTCCACCTCAGCCACGGCCACCGCACCTCCGTGCAGAAGCTCGCCGCCAACGCCCCGGTCGCCCCGTCCGACGTGGGCAGGGCGTCCATGCCCGACTACGCGTCGCTGCGCCACCACGCGGTCAGCAGGCTCTACGACGGCTCCACGGGCTTCGCCGGCCAGGCCGACGACCCGTTCTTCCTCGACCTGCGGGTCTTCGACCTGCTGTACGGCGGCGACCTCTCCGAGGTCGGGGACGACACCCTGCGCGGCTACAACGTCAACACGGTCGCCCTGCAGGTGCCCACGCACATGCTCACCGCCGACGCGCAGCACCCCGTGATCGGGATCTGGTCCACCACCTCCCGGCAGTCCGCTCTGAGCAAGGACTGGGAGCAGGTGTCCCGACTGGGGAACCCGCTGGTCAACGAGGTGGTCGTCCCGGTGGCCGAGAAGGACCGGTTCAACGCCTCCAAGCCGAGGGACGACGCGCAGTTCCTGCGCCGGGTCACCAACCCCGAGCTGCCGAAGCTGCTGGAGGCCGTCCACAGGATCCCGGCGCCCGCCGAGCCCCGCGACGACCTGGTGCAGGTCTTCCTCACCGGCGTGCCGAAGCTCAACGAGGTCGTGGGCGGCAGGCCGTCCGAGGTGCTGCGGCTCAACACCGCGGTCAGGCCCGCCGCCGAGCCCAGGCGGCTCGGCGTGCTGGACGGCGACACGGCCGGCTTCCCCAACGGGCGGCGGCTCACCGACGACGTGGTCGACATCGCTCTGCAGGCGGTGACCGGCGAGCTCAGGGGCGCCAGGAGCGACCTGGGCGACGCGGTCGACGCCAACGACGTCGACTTCGAGAAGGCGTTCCCGTACGTCGCCCTGCCGCACGCGGGCTCCGACGCACCCGGGGCCAGGGGCGCGTCGGCGGGCGGGGCCCCGCGGTCCGGCGCGTACGGGCAGGCGGCCGCCCCCGAGAGCGGCCTCGCCGCACTGGCCGGAGGCAGCGGCGGCAACGGGGTGGCCGTCGGCATCGGGCTGGGCGGCGCCGTGGGCGCGGTGCTCCTCGCCGGGCTCCTCGTGGGGCGCCGCAGGCGCCGCCGCAGCGGCGCGCACGCCCGCTGACCCGGTGGCGACCCGTCGCCCGGTGACGGTCCGCCGACGCGGTGAGGTCCGCCGACCCGGTGACGGGCCCGGGCGGCGCGGGTGCGGCCGGACCGCCGACCCGCGCTGCCCGGACCGCCGCACCCGCCTCCCGCCCGGGCCCGCCTCCCGCCCGGGCCCGCCTCCCGCCCGGGCCCGCCTCCCGCCCGGGCCCGCCTCCCGCCCGGGCCCGCCTCCCGCCCTGCCCTCGTCCTGCCCTCGTCCCCTGCCGGGCCCCGTCCGCCCGCCGAGCCCCGGCTGCCCGCCCCCGTGCGGAGCAGCACCGGGAGGAGACCCCGCATGCCGCCCCGCGCCGCCTCCGTCCGCCGCGCCGCCGCCCTGTGCGCCTCCGTCCGCCGCGCCGCCGCCCTCGCGGCCGCGGGCATCGCCGCAGCGGCCTCCGTGGCCGCCGTCGTCCTCGGTCCCGCGCCCGCTCCGCGGCCGCAGGCCGTCCGCCCGCCCGTCCCCGTCCGTGTCGCGCCCGCCGCGGCCCCCCTGGACCGCCTCGGCACGGGTGACCTGGCCCGGGGCATCGCCGCCCTGCAGGCCCGCCTCCGGGCCCGGCCCCGCGACGACGCCTCCTGGGCCGCCCTCGGCCAGGCGTACGTCGAGCAGGCCCGCACCACCGCCGACCCCGCCCGCTACCCGCAGGCCGAGCGCGCCCTGCACACTTCCCTGCGGCTGCGCCCGCAGGGCAACGACGCCGCCGTGGCCGGCCTCGCCTCCCTCGCCGCGGCCCGCCACGACTTCGCCCGCGCCCTGACCGAGGCCGACCGGGCGCTGGCCCTCAACCCGTACGGGGAGCGCGCCCTCGCCGTCCGCATCGACGCCCTGGTCGAGCTCGGCCGGTACGACGACGCCCGCCGCGCCGCCGAGGAGGCCGACCGCCGCCGCCCCGGCATCCCCGTCTTCACCCGCTGCGCGTACGTGCTGGAGCTGCGCGGCGACACCGCGGGAGCCCGCCGCGTCCTGCTGCGGGCCCGCGCGGCGGCCACCGCGCCGTCCGACGTCGCGTACACCGCGACGGCCCTCGGCGAACTCGCCCGCAGCCGGGCGGACCACCGGGAGGCGCTGCGCCGGTACGCCGAGGCGCTCCGCGCCGACCCCGGCCACCTCGCCGCCCTGGAGGGCCGGGCCCGCACCCGCGCCGCACAGGGGGACCTGAGGGCGGCCGCCGTCGACATGGCCGCCGTCGTGCGGCGCTTCCCGCTGCCCGACAGGCTGGCCTTCCTCGGGGACCTGGACACCGCCCTCGGCGACCGGGAGCAGGCCCGCCGCCAGTACGCCGTCACCGGCGCCTGGACCGCGCTCGCCCGGGCCGGCGGCGTCGCCACCGACCTGGAGACGGCCCTGGTGGCCGCCGACCACGGCGACCCGGCGGACGCCGTGCGGGCCGCCCGCGCCGAGTGGGGGCGGCGGCACGGCATCCACGTGGCGGACGCCTACGCCTGGGCCCTCCACCGGGCCGGCGACGACCGCCGCGCCCTGGACCTGGCCCGCCGCGCCACGGCCACCGGGTACCGCAACGCCCTCTTCCTCTACCACCGGGGGATCATCGAGAAGGCGCTCGGCCGCGACGCCGACGCCCGCCGCAGCCTGCGCGCCGCCCTCTCGCTCGACCCCGGCTTCGCCCCCCTGGACGCACCGCGCGCCCGGGCGGCCCTCGCCGCACTGGACGGCGCCGGCCCGGAGGGCACCGGGCCGAGGGGCGCCGGCCCGGGCCGTCCCGCCGAGGGGAGGACGCGGTGAGGAGGGCCGCGGCACGCGCGCTGCGGCTCGCCGGTGCCGCCGCGGCGGCGGCCGTGCTCACGGTCGCGGGCGCGGCGCCCGCCGTCGCCCACCCCCTGGGCAACTTCACCGTCAACCGCTACGACGGCCTGGCCGTCGGGGCCCGGCAGCTGGTCGTCGACCACGTCGAGGACCTCGCCGAGATCCCCGCCGCCCAGGTCCTGCCCGACGTCGACACCGACCACGACGGCACCGCGGCGCCGGCGGAGCTCGCCTCCTGGGCGCGGACGCGCTGCGCCGCGGCGGCCCGCGGCTCGGCCGTGGCCGTCGACGGCCGCCGGACCGTGCCGGTCGCCGTGGCCCGGTCCGCTGCCGAGCCGCGTCCCGGGCAGGCCGGACTCCGCACGCTGCGCGTCGAGTGCCTGCTCACCGCCGCCCTGCCCGCCGTGCCCGCCCCGTCCGGGACACGGGACGCGCCGGACGCGGAGCGTGCGCTGGTGTTCACCGCCGCCCGCGGCGACGGCGCGCCCGGCTGGCACGAGGTCACCGCCCGCGGCGACCGCACCGCGCTCACCGCCTCGGACGTCCCCTCCGCCTCCCGCACCGCCCGGCTCACCGCCTATCCCCGCGACGCCCTCTCCTCGCCGGCGGACGCCACCGGAGCGACGCTCCGGGTCCGCCCCGGCGGACCGGCGCTCGCACGGCCCGGAGCCCCTGCCGCGGCACCGGCCGGCATCCTGCCGCGCGGCGCCGACCGGCTGTCGGAGGCGCTGACCGGGCTGGTGGCCCGGCACCGCCTCACGCCCGGGTTCGCCCTGCTCGCGCTGGGCGCCGCGCTGGTCCTGGGCGCGCTCCACGCGCTCGCCCCCGGGCACGGCAAGACGATCATGGCCGCGGCGGCGGTCGCGGGCCGGGGGCGGCGGCGGACCCTGCGCGACGTGTCGGCCCTGGGCCTCACGGTCACCCTCACCCACACCCTGGGGGTGCTCGGCCTGGGCCTGCTGGTGGCCGCCGGCTCGGCCGCCGCGCCGTCGGTGCTGTCGTGGCTGGGCGTGGCGAGCGGACTCCTGGTCACCGCCGCCGGGGTCACCCTGCTCCGCACCGCGCTGCGGGACGGCGGCCACGGGCACGGGCATCACGACCACCACCACGACAGCCATGACGGCCACGGCCACGGCCACGACGGCCACGGCCACGACGGCCACGGCCACGGTCACGGCCACCGGGTCCTGGGCGGCGGCCGGTCCCTGCGCGGTGCCGTGGTGATGGGGCTGGCCGGCGGCATGGTGCCCAGCCCGTCCGCCGTCGTCGTGCTGGTGGGCGCGGCCGCCCTCGGGCAGGCGTGGTTCGGCGGACTGCTGGTCCTCGCCTACGGCGCCGGACTGGCGCTCACCCTCATCGGCGTCGGCCTGCTGGCCGTCCGCGCGGGGCACCGCCTCACCCGCTGGGCGCACGTCCGGACGCGCGCCCCCCGCCGCGCCCGTCTGCTGGGGGCCGCCTCCCGTCTGGTCCCGGTGGGCACGGCGGGGCTGGTCCTGGCGCTGGGCTGCGGTCTGGTGCTGCGGGGGGTGGCCGCCGCCGTCGGGTGACCGCGGTCCGCGCCGCCCCGCTGCTCCGGTCCGCCCCCGCCGATCCGCCGGCCGCCCTACGGCCGCGGCCTCCGGCGGGTACGGTGGCCGTGGCCCTCCCGCGCGGCACGTTTACTGACTGACCATCAGAAATAAACGTTCCCAGAGCATATGACGGTGCCGCATGGTAGAAAGCACCGCACGCGGGGAAGGCGCATGCTCGGAGGGGAGGCCGGGATGGGGGAGACCGTCGTGGTGCGGCAGGCCGGGCCCGCCGACGTGGCCGCCGCCGCCGACCTCTGGTACGCCTCCCACCAGGTGCGGCGAGGTGGCCGGGCGTTACCCGAGGAGCGGCACGAACTGGCCCAGGGCCGGATGGCGGACCCCGGCTGCCTCCTGCTGATCGCGGAGGACCTCGGCGCCCCCTGCCGGCCGGCCCCGCAGGACCCCGCGGCCGCCGGGCCGCCCCCGATCGTCGGATCCATCCTCGGCGAGCCCGCCCGCGAGGACGACGGGGCGGGCGGGCCGGTACCCGGCCTGCTGCACATCGCGCTGGTGTCCGTCCACCCCGACCAGTGGGGGCGGCACGTGGGACGGCTGCTCGTCGAGGCGATGCTCGCCCGCGCCGCGGTCCGCGGCTACCGCCAGGCCCAGCTGTGGGCGCACGCCGACAGCACCCGCGCCAACCGCCTGTACCGGGCGGTCGGCTTCCGCCGCACCGGACGCGCCCGCATCGACGACTGGGGCGAACTCGTGGTCCAGTACCGGCGCGACCTCGCACCCCGCCCGCCCGGCTGAGCGGACGGCCCGGACGGGCGGCCGCGCGGCCGGGCCCCGTCGGCGCACCCGTGTTCCGCGACCGCCGCCACCGCCTCCGCGACCGGTACGTCCCCGCCCACCAGTTCCAGCGTCAGCCCGGCCGTGCCCGGCTCGTCCAGGAGCGCCGCCAGCACCGCGGCGACGTCCTCCCGGTCCACCTCGCCGCGCCCCGTGGACCCGGCCAGCCGCACCCGCCCGGTCCCCGGACCGTCCGTCAGCCGTCCCGGCCGCAGCACCGTCCAGTCCAGCGCCGCCCGGCCCCGCACCGCGTCGTCGGCGGCGCCCTTGGCGCGCAGGTAGGCGCCGAAGACCGGGTCCCGGCCGTCGGGGGCCGCCGCGTCGGCGCCCATCGAGGAGACCATCAGGTACCGGCGCACCCCGGCCCGTTCGGCGGCGTCCGCGAGCAGCACCGCCGCGGCCCGGTCGACCGTCTCCTTGCGGGCCGTCCCGCTGCCGGGGCCGGCTCCCGCGGCGAAGACCACCGCGTCCGCCCCCTCCAGCAGGGCGGCCACCTCGTCGGCGGAGGCCTGCTCGAGGTCCAGGACGAGCGGTTCGGCCCCCGCGGCGCGGAGGTCGTCGGCGTGCCGCGGGTTGCGGACGATCCCGGCCACCGAGTCGCCGCGCCCGGAGAGGATCCGCTCCAGGCGCAGGGCGATCTGGCCGTGTCCGCCGGCGATGACGATGCGCATGGGGCCGAGCCTATGCGCGGGGCCTGCGCGCCGCCGTGCGCCGCGTCCGTCCGGCGCGTCGCCCCCCTCCCCACCCCGTCGCGCCACCCCGCGCCCGGAGGAGCGCCCGCCGGGGCCCGCCGTCCCGACCTGCCGCTCCTGCACACCGTTCCGACCTGCCGCTCCGACCTGCCGCTCCGGCTCAGCAGTCCGGCTCAGCGGTCCGGAGGCGTCCACTCCGGCGGCACGGCGCGGGTCTGCCTCGGGAGGGCGAGGGCCGTCGTGTCGGCGAACTCCCGGACCGCGCTCGTCCGGCTCGCCACCCGCCCGCCGTGCACCACCAGGCGGCTGTGGCCGCCCGCCAGCACCCCCGGCAGGCTGTCCCCGCGCACCGCCAGCAGCTCCGCCGGGAACCCGGCCTCCACCCGCACCTCCGGCAGCCCCAGGACCGCCCGGGCCCCCGTGCTCACCGTCTCGTACGCCGCCACCGCGTCCAGCCCGCCCGCGGCCGACAGCAGGAACGCCGCCTCCAGCGGGTCGGCGCGCCCCACCGGGTTGCTGGAGTCGCGCAGCGCCCCGCTGCCCGCGGCCACCGCCACGCCGGAGCGGCGCAGCACCCGGGTGGGGGAGGGGAAGGGGAACGCCGGCCGGGCGGGCGCGGGCGGCCCGCCGGACCCGGTGCAGGTGCCGCTCTGCGGCAGGCAGACCACGGCCACCCCGGCGGCGGCCAGCCGGTCGGCGCAGCGGGTGGCGGCCTCGTCGGGGAGCAGGCCGAGCCGGGTGCAGGGCCCGATGACGGCGCGCGGCCGCACCGAGCCCAGGACGCCCGCCAGCCGGGCGAGGCGCGCCGGGTCGCCGCCGTCGGTGTGCAGGTCGACCGGGCAGCCGAACTCGGCCGCGATGCCGGCCAGCTCCTCGACGTACCCGGTGGGGTCCGGGTCCAGGTCGGGGCAGCCGCCCACGGCGTGCGCGCCCAGTTTGAGCGCCTCCCGCAGCATCTCGCGCTCCGCCGCGCCCGCCGCGCCGGTCAGCAGCCGGGGCATCGCCACCGCCTGGAGGTCCACCAGGCCGCGCAGCGCCCGGCGGGCCTGGAGGACGGCCTCCAGCCGTGCCAGGCCGTGCACGTCGCCGATCCGGACGTGGGTGCGCTGGGCGGTGGCGCCGTACCCGAGCGCGGTGAGCGCCGCCTCGGTGACCCGGCGGAGCAGGTCGTGGCCGTCGTCGGGGGGCGGGCCGGCGTGGGCCGCGGAGTAGGCCGCGTCCAGGTGGGCGTGCGGTTCGGCGGGGGCGGGGAGCAGCAGGTAGCCGTCGAGGGCGACGCGCAGGGTGCGCGGCACGCCCGGCCCGGCGGGCGCGGGGCCGAGGCTCCCGGCCGTACCCACCGCCTGGATCCGGTCGCCGCTGATCCTGACGTCCACCACCCGGCCGTCCAGCAGCCGGGCACCGCTCAGCAGCAGGGTGTGCGGCGCGCCGTCCGCCGTCATGCGCGGCTCCTTCCGCCGTCCACCGGTGACCGGCCGGCGGGCCCCGGGAGGGGCCGGCCGGAAGATCGATGGGGCGAGCGTAGGGCGCGGGGTGCGCAACCGGCGGGAGGCGGGCATTAGTCGTACCGGTACGGGGCGCCCGGGCCCGGCGGCACCGTCCTGGCCTGGGAACCTGCGGGCCGGATACGGATTTCACCTTCGGCCCGGAACCGTGTAATCTCTTCCTCGGCCCGCCCCAATAGCTCAGTCGGCAGAGCGTCTCCATGGTAAGGAGAAGGTCTACGGTTCGATTCCGTATTGGGGCTCTGGTGACCAGGTCCTTCCTGGTCATCAAAGCGGTGTAGCTCAGTCGGTAGAGCAAGCGGCTCATAATCGCTGTGTCACCGGTTCAAGTCCGGTCACCGCTACCCCGCGTAGCCGGTCGGGGGGATCGCACTCCCGATCGGCTACTCTTGTTGCGTTCATCCGTCTGTTCCGAGGAAGGCACTCCTGTGGCTGCCACCGACGTCCGCCCGAAGATCACGCTGGCCTGCGTGGAGTGCAAGGAGCGGAACTACATCACCAAGAAGAACCGGCGCAACGACCCGGACCGTCTTGAGATGAAGAAGCACTGCCCCCGCTGCAACGCGCACACCGCGCACCGCGAGACCCGCTGACCCCAGCGTCAGGCCCAAGGCTCCAGGCCGTCCCCCGTGCGGGGGCGGTCTGGGGCCGTTTGGTGCGCCCGCGTCCGTACCGGTGCGCCCCGGCCCGATAGCCTCTGCCGCGGGTGCCGCGTGATCCGGGCGCCGGGGCCGTGTCCCCGGCGGCGCGGACCGCGGTGCCGCAGCCGTCACGCCGCAGGCGCCGTGCCGCAGCCGCCGCGGCCGTCGCACCGCAGTCCACAGCCAAGGGAGCTGCCCATGCCGCTGGACCCCTCCTTCATCGGGCGGTCCTACCCGCCCACCGCGCCGTACGAGGTGGGCCGCGAGAAGATCCGCGAGTTCGCCGACGCGGTCGGGGACGCCAACCCCGCCTACCGCGACCCGGAGGCCGCCAAGGCCCTCGGCCACGCGGACGTGGTCGCGCCGCCCACCTTCCCGTTCCTGGTCACCTACCGGGCCGCCGCCCAGGTGGTCGAGGACCCCGAGCTGGGGCTCGACTTCACCCGGGTGGTCCACGGCGACCAGCGGTTCGCCTACACCCGCCCGGTGCGGGCGGGCGACCGGCTGTCGGTGACGGTCTCCATCGACTCGATCAAGTCCCTGGCGGGCAACGACATCCTCTCGGTGCGCGGCGAGGTCCACGAGGCCTCCGGCGAGCACGTGGTGACGGCGTGGATGACGCTGGTGGCGCGCGGTACGGCAGGGGAGTGAGCGGAGCAGTGGCGACGAGCATCAGCTACGACGAGGTCGAGGTCGGCACCGAGCTGCCGGCGCGGTCCTTCCCGGTGACCCGGGCCGACCTGGTCCGGTACGCGGGGGCCTCGGGCGACTTCAACCCGATCCACTGGAACGAGCGGTTCGCCCGCGAGGTGGGCCTGCCCGACGTCATCGCCCACGGCATGTTCACCATGGCCGAGGCGGCCCGCGTGGTCACCGACTGGGCGGGCGACCCGGGTGCGGTCGTCGAGTACGGCGTGCGCTTCACCAGGCCCGTGGTGGTGCCCGACGACGGCGCCGGCGCGGTGGTGGAGGTGTCCGGGAAGGTCGCCGCCAAGCTGGACGGCCGGCGGGTGCGGGTGGACCTCACCGCGACCAGTGCGGGCCAGAAGGTGCTGGGCATGTCCCGGGCCGTGGTGCAGCTGGCCTGAGGGCCGGGCGTGCAGGCTCCGGGGGCCGGGGCGCAGCGGGGGAGGGGCCGGACGGCGGTCCCTCCCCCGTGTCCGTTCCGCCCCTCCCCTTGACGTCGTTAGTGATTGGCCAATAACTTGGGCGCATGGCGAGGACCACCACCCGGATGTCGGCCGAGGAGCGGCGCGAGAGCGTCGTCCGCGCGGCGATGACCGAGTTCGCCCGCGGCGGCTACCTCGGCACCTCCACCGAGGCCATCGCCCGCCGGGTCGGCGTCTCCCAGCCGTACCTGTTCCGCCTCTTCCCCAACAAGCAGGCGATCTTCCTGGCCGCCTCCCGCCTCTGCATGGAGCGCACCCGGCGCGCCTTCGAGGAGGCGGCCGAGGGCGTCCCGGACGACCGGGTCGCCGAGGCCATGGGCGCCGCGTACACGCAGCTGATCGCCGACCGCGAGGTCCTGCTGATGCAGATGCAGATGTACGTGGCGGCCGCCACCGGCGACGCGGCGGGGGAGCCCGAGGTGGGCGAGGCCGTCCGGGCCGGCTGGGCGGAGCTGTGGGACTGGGTGAACCTCCGGCTGGGCGCCGAGCCGGGCGCCGCCACCGACTTCATGGCCCACGGCATGCTGATCAACGTCCTGCTCGCCATGGGCTTCCCGCCGGACCACCGCGTGTGGGCCGGCTTCGAACCCGACTGCCTCTGACCGCGCGCCTCCGCGCGAGGCGCGTTCCGCACGCCCCCGAAAGTTATTGATCAATAACTAAGCAAGGGAGAACCGCGATGCGTTCCATGGTCTGGGCGCTGGTCATCACCAGCGTCGCCGGCTTCATGGCCGCCCTGGACAACCTCGTCGTCACCACCGCCCTCCCGGCCATCCGCCAGGACCTCGGCGGCGGTCTGACGGACCTCGAGTGGACGGTCAGCGCCTACACCCTCACCTTCGCCGTGCTGCTGATGACCGGCGCGGCCCTCGGCGACCGCTTCGGCCGCCGCCGCATGTTCCTCGCCGGCACCGCCGTCTTCACCCTCGGCTCCGCGGCCGCCGCCCTCGCCCCCGGCATGGGCGAGCTCATCGCCGCCCGCGCCGTCCAGGGCGTCGGCGCCGCCGTCCTGATGCCCCTCACCCTCACCCTGCTCACCGCGGCCGTCCCCGAGGGCCGCCGCGGCCTCGCCTTCGGCATCTGGGGCGCCGTCAACGGCCTCGCCGTCGCCACCGGCCCGCTCATCGGCGGGACCGTGGTCGAGCACATCTCCTGGCAGTGGATCTTCTGGCTGAACGTCCCCGTCGGCCTGCTCCTGCTGCCCTTCGCGCGGTTCCGCCTCGCCGAGAGCCGCGGCCCCGCCGGCCGCCTCGACATCCCCGGCACCGTCCTCGCCAGCGCGGGCCTCTTCGGCATCGTCTACGCCCTCGTCCGCGGCAACGCCGACGGCTGGACCAGCGGGCCGGTCCTCACCGGCCTGGTCGCCGGGTCCGCGCTGGTCGCCGCCTTCGTCGGCTGGGAGCTGCGGTCCCCCGCCCCGATGCTGCCGATGCGGCTCTTCCGCAGCCGCGCCTTCAGCGCCGTCAACGCCGCGAGCCTGCTGATGTTCCTCGGCATGTTCGGGTCCATCTTCCTGCTCAGCCAGTTCCTGCAGGGCGTCGGCGGCTACTCCCCGATGGAGGCCGGCGTGCGCATGCTGCCGTGGACCGGCATGCCGATGCTCGTCGCGCCGGTCGCCGGCGTCCTCAGCGACCGCGTCGGCGGCCGCCCCGTGGTCGCCGCGGGCCTGGCGCTCCAGGCGGCGGGCCTGGCGATGTTCGCCCTGATCGCCGCACCGGACGTCTCCTACGCCGCCGAGGTCCCCGCGCTGGTCGTCTGCGGCGTCGGCATGGCGCTCTTCTTCGCCCCCACCGCCAACCTGGTGATGGCCGGCGTCCGCCCCCACGAGCAGGGCATCGCCTCCGGCGCCAACAACGCCCTGCGCGAACTCGGCGGCGCCCTCGGCGTGGCCGTGCTCTCCGCCGTCTTCTCCGCCCGCGGCGGCTACACCTCGCCGCAGGCCTTCACCGACGGCCTCGTCCCCGCCCTGTGGACCGGCTCCGGCGCCATCGCCCTGGCCGCCGTCGCCGCCCTGCTGGTGCCCGGCCGGCGCCGCACCGCCCCCGCCCCGGCCGAGGCCGCGGCGGTGCCCCAGCCGGTCGCCTGAACGGCCCCGGACGGCCCGGCCGCCCCGGGCCGCCGGGCGGTGGGCCGGGGCCCCGGCACCCCCCGCCCGACCGCCCCCGACCCGCCCCCGCTCCGTCCCGGAGCGGGGGCGCGGCGTGCCCGTACGCTGTTCCCGTGCAGGTACTCCACGACGCCCCGCTCGCCCCGCTGACCACCTTCCGCCTCGGCGGCCCGGCCCGCCGGCTGGTCACCGCCACCACCGACGCCGAGGTCGTCGAGGCCGTGCGGGCCGCCGACCGCGCCGGCGAGCCGCTGCTGCTCCTCGGCGGCGGCTCCAACCTCGTCATCGGCGACAAGGGCTTCGACGGCACCGCGCTGCGGATCGCCACCACCGGCATCGAGCTCCGCGACGGCGTGCTGGAGCTCGCCGCCGGCGAGGTGTGGACCGACGCCGTCGCCCGCACCGTCGGGCTGGGGCTCGCCGGGATCGAGTTCCTGGCCGGCATCCCCGGCTCCGCCGGCGCGACCCCCGTGCAGAACGTCGGCGCGTACGGCCAGGAGGTCTCCGCCACCGTCACCGAGGTCACCGCCTACGACCGGCGCCTCGGCGGGACCGTCGCGATCCCCGGCGCGGAGTGCGGCTTCGCCTACCGGCACAGCCGCTTCAAGGCCGACCCGGAGCGGTACGTCGTGCTGCGCGTCCGCTTCGCGCTGGAGGACGCCGGCGGCCTCTCCACGCCCGTGAAGTACGCCGAGGTCGCCCGCGCCCTCGGCGTGGAGCAGGGCGAGCGGGTGCCGCTCGCCACCGCCCGCGACACCGTGCTGGCGCTGCGCGCCGGCAAGGGCATGGTGCTCGACCCCGACGACCACGACACCTGGTCCGCGGGCTCCTTCTTCACCAACCCCATCCTCGACGCGGCCGCCCATGCCGCCTTCCTCGACCGGGTCCGCGACCGCCTCGGCCCCGACACCGCGCCCCCCGCCTACCCGGCCGGGGACGGGCACGTGAAGACCTCCGCCGCCTGGCTGATCGACCGGGCCGGCTTCACCAGGGGCTGGGGCGCCGGCCCGGCCCGCATCTCCACCAAGCACACCCTCGCCCTCACCAACCGCGGGGACGCCACCACCGAGGACCTGCTGGCCCTCGCCCGCGAGGTGCGCGACGGCGTCCGCGCCGCGTTCGGCGTGGAACTGGTCAACGAGCCGGTGATGGTCGGCGTGGAGCTCTGAGGTCCGGGGCCGGGCCCCGGCCGCGTCCGCGGCCGGTCAGGACGTCAGCCAGGCGTCCACCCCGGCCAGCAGCCGGGCCCGCACGTCGTCCGGCGCCGTGCTCGCCCGCAGCGACTGCCGGGCCAGTTCGGCCAGCTCCGCGTCGGTGAAGCCGTGCGCCTCCCGCGCGAGGTCGTACTGGGCCGCCAGCCGCGAGCCGAACAGCAGCGGGTCGTCCGCCCCCAGCGCCATCGGCACGCCCGCCTCGAAGAGCCGCCGCAGCGGCACGTCCTCCGGCTTCTCGTACACGCCCAGCGCCACGTTGGAGGCCGGGCACACCTCGCAGGTGACCTGCCGGTCCGCCAGCCGCCGCATCAGCCGGTCGTCCTCGGCCGCCCGCACGCCGTGCCCGATGCGCGCCGCCCCCAGGTCGTCCAGGCAGTCCCGGACGCTCTCCGGGCCGGACAGCTCGCCGCCGTGCGGGGCCGCCAGCAGTCCGCCGCGCCGGGCGATGTCGAAGGCCCGGTCGAAGTCGCGGGCCAGTCCGCGCCGCTCGTCGTTGGAGAGGCCGAAGCCGACGACCCCCCGGTCGGTGTACCGGACCGCGAGCCGGGCGAGCGTCCGGGCGTCCATCGGGCTCTTCATGCGGTTGGCGGCCACCAGCACCCGGATGTGCACGCCGGTGGCGTCCGACGCCTCCCGGACGGCGTCCAGGATCAGCTCCAGCGCCGGGATCAGGCCGCCCAGCCGCGGCGCGTACGACGTGGGGTCCACCTGGATCTCCAGCCACGCCGAGCCGTCCGCCCGCTCGTCCTCCGCCGTCTCGCGCACCAGCCGGCGGATGTCCTCCTCGTCGCGCAGCACCGAGCGCGCCATGTCGTACAGCCGCTGGAAGCGGAACCACCCGCGCTCGTCGGTGGCCCGCAGCCTCGGCGGCTCGCCCGAGCTCAGCGCCTCCGGGAGGTGCACGCCGTGCTTGTCGGCCAGCTCCAGCAGCGTCGTCGGCCGCATGGATCCGGTGAAGTGCAGGTGGAGGTGGGCCTTGGGGAGGAGCCGTACGTCACGCCCGGGCGCGGGGGAGGAGTGCAGGTGGTCCATTGGGGGATTCTGCCGTGCCGGAGGCCCCCGCGGACACCGACCGCCCGAAAACCGGGGGCCCGGCGCCGCGTCCGGCGCCCCGGAAGGGCGGGCCCGGGAACGGCGGGGGCCCGCCGCCCCGGAGGACGGCGGGCCCCTGCGGGCGCGGGCGCGTCAGTCGCGCGCCTCGGCCAGCAGCTTCTGCAGCCGCGAGACGCCCTCGACCAGGTCGTCGTCGCCCAGCGCGTACGACAGGCGCAGGTAGCCGGGGGTGCCGAACGCCTCGCCCGGGACCACCGCGACCTCGGCCTCGTCCAGGATCAGGGCCGCCAGCTCCACGGAGGTCCGCGGCCGCTTCCCGCGGATCTCCTTCCCCAGCAGCGCCTTCACCGACGGGTAGGCGTAGAAGGCGCCCTCGGGCTCGGGGCACTCCACGCCGTCGATCTCGTTGAGCATCCGCACGATGGTGCGGCGGCGACGGTCGAAGGCGGTCTTCATCTCGTCCACCGCGGACAGGTCGCCGCTCACCGCGGCGAGCGCGGCCACCTGGGCCACGTTGCCCACGTTGGAGGTGGCGTGCGACTGGAGGTTGGTGGCCGCCCTGACGACGTCCTGCGGGCCGATCAGCCACCCCACGCGCCAGCCGGTCATGGCGTAGGTCTTCGCCACGCCGTTGACGACGATGCACTTGTCGGCGAGCTCGGGCACCAGCACCGGCAGGCTGTGGAACTCCGCCTCGCCGTAGACGAGGTGCTCGTAGATCTCGTCGGTGAGCACCCACAGGCCGTGCTCCGCCGCCCAGCGGCCGACCGCCTCGGCCTCGGCGCGGGTGTAGACGGCGCCCGTCGGGTTGGACGGGGAGACGAAGAGCAGCACCTTGGTGTCCGCGGTGCGCGCGGCCTCCAGCTGCTCCACGGAGACCTTGTAGCCGGTGGTCTCGTCGGCGACGACCTCCACCGGCACGCCGCCCGCCAGCCGGATCGACTCCGGGTAGGTGGTCCAGTACGGCGCGGGGACGATCACCTCGTCGCCCGGGTCGAGGATCGCGGCGAACGCCTCGTAGATGGCCTGCTTGCCGCCGTTGGTCACCAGGACCTGCGAGGGGTCCACCCGCCACCCCGAGTCGCGGAGGGTCTTCTCCGCGATCGCCTTCTTCAGCTCGGGCAGGCCGCCCGCGGGCGTGTAGCGGTGGTACCGCGGGTCGCGGCAGGCCTGCGCCGCCGCCTCGACGATGTAGTCCGGGGTGGGGAAGTCCGGCTCGCCGGCGCCGAAGCCGATCACCGGGCGTCCGGCCGCCTTGAGGGCCTTGGCCTTGGCGTCCACGGCGAGGGTCGCGGACTCCGCGATGGCGCCGATGCGGGCCGACACCCGGCGGTCGGCGGGCCGCGCGGCGGGGTCGGGCTGAGGAGCAGGGTGGGGGGAAGCAGCGCTCATGCCTGCATCGTCGCAGAACCGCCCCCGGCCGGGCACGGCCGTTCCACCATGCGTCCACGGGCGGGTGAACGGCCGGCCGGACGGGCGGCGCGCGGGAGGCCCCGCGCGCCCGTGAGCAGGCATCCCGACGCGCGGCCGTCGGGAACAGGTTCGACGCGGCGGCCCGGACCCCGTACACTCGTCGCTCGATGGCACCCCGTCACATGCAACCGGCCGGCGTACACCACGCAGCGGTGAGGATGCGGTAGGTTGGGAGGCATCTCGGCGCCGCGAGGCTCCGAAGGGCTATAGCTCAATTGGTAGAGCACTGGTCTCCAAAACCAGCGGTTGGGGGTTCGAGTCCCTCTGGCCCTGCAGCTGGATCCGCGCCGAGCCCGCCCGCTCCACCGAGCGTGCGGGCTCGCCGCGGAGATGGCCCCGACAGCACTGCGACCGGATTCAGGTGAGGACGAGTGACGGAGACCACGGGCTCCACCGCGACGCCTGAGCGCGGCCGTCCCGGGGAAGAGCAGAGCGAGCTGCCCTCGCGCCGCGACCGCAAGCGCGCCTCGAAGCAGAAGAAGGGCCTCTTCGCCCGTCTCGCCCTCTTCTACCGCCAGATCATCGCCGAGCTGCGCAAGGTCGTCTGGCCCACCCGCAACGACCTGGTGACCTACACCACCGTCGTGATCGCGTTCGTGGTGGTCATCATGCTGCTCGTCTCCGGCCTCGACTGGAGCTTCGCGAAGCTCAGCTTCTGGATCTTCGGCTGACCTGCCACGACCGCGCCGTCGGCACCGATCGGACAATCCCGCTACCGTTGACTCGGTACTGTTGAGTTTCCGAGCCGTACACGGACGCTGTTCGCATCGATCTGATTCGAGGATCCGATTCGAGGACTGGACAGGAGAAGGCAACGGCGCGGAACCGTTCCATCTCTCTCCAGGAAAGAAGCAGCCACCGTGTCTGAGTCCCCCCTGTACGACGCCGACGAGACCGTCCGCGAGGCGGACGACGCCGTGGAGCGCGACGCGGCCGGCTCGGCCGAGGCCGAGGGCGACACCGCGGAGCAGGTCGTCGACGCGGCCGACGCGGACGCGGACGAGGTCGAGGCTGCCGAGGCCGGCGCCCCGGCCGAGGAGGCCGCCCTGCACGTCGCCGGCGACGCCGAGACCGAGGCCGAGGAGGCCTTCGACGAGGGCCGCGACGCGGAGGCCGGCGAGTCCGGGGCCGCCGGGTCCGAGGGCGACGCCGAGGCCGCCGATGCGGAGGCCGGCGAGTCCGAGGCCGAGGACGTGGACCCCGTCGCCAAGTTCCGCGAGGAGCTGCGGCTCGCCCCCGGCGAGTGGTACGTCATCCACACCTACGCGGGCTACGAGAACCGCGTGAAGGCCAACCTGGAGCAGCGCGCCGTCTCGCTCAACGTCGAGGACTACATCTACCAGGCCGAGGTGCCCCAGGAAGAGGTCGTCCAGATCAAGAACGGCGACCGCAAGACCATCCGCCAGAACAAGCTCCCCGGCTATGTCCTGGTGCGCATGGACCTCACCAACGAGTCCTGGGGCGTCGTCCGCAACACGCCCGGCGTCACCGGCTTCGTGGGCAACGCCTACGACCCGTACCCGCTGACCCTGGACGAGGTCGTCAAGATGCTCGCCCCCGACGTGGAGCGCGCCGCGGCCAAGGAGGCCGGCAAGCCCTCGGTGTCCCGCCCGGTCGAGGTCCAGGTGCTCGACTTCGAGGTCGGCGACTCGGTCACCGTCACCGACGGCCCCTTCGCCACCCTCCAGGCGACCATCAACGAGATCAACCCCGACTCGAAGAAGGTCAAGGGCCTGGTCGAGATCTTCGGCCGGGAGACCCCGGTCGAGCTCTCCTTCGACCAGATCCAGAAGAACTAGCCGAACCAGGCCACAAAGAAGCCCCCGACCAGCGGCGTTCCGTTGGGCGGGGGCTTCTTCGTGCCTCAGGGGCCGTCTACGGGCCGTCCGGGTGCCTCCGGGCCGTCCGGAACATCTCATCCACGGCGCGCCGGGTGCGTGTCTCGCTGCTCGGCATCAGGTGCGTGTAGGTCCGCAGGGTGAATCCCGGGTCGGCGTGGCCCAGGTAGGCGCTGAGGGCCTTGATGTTCTCCCCGGCGTCGAGCAGCACCGAGGCGTAGAAGTGCCGCAGGGCGTGCATGCCGTCCTCCCGCGACTCCTTGTAGGGCTGGCCGGGCGCACGCTCGGGGATCACGCCGGCGGTGACCAGGGCGGGCTTCCATGCGTGGGTGTTGAAGTCGTTCCGGCGGATCGCTCCGAGTTCGGCCCCGGTGAAGTGCAGGAGCTTGGTCACCGGCGGGCCGTCCGGCCGCAGCCAGGGCAGGGTCACCTCCACGGGCGGGAAGGCCGTCATGTGCTCGGCCAGCACGGAGGCCACCGCATCGGGCAGAGGCACGTCCCGAAGCTTGCCGCCCTTCGGGGGAGCGAAGACCTGGCGGTGGCCGACCATCTTGACCTGCTGCGTGACATGCAGCACACCAGCGAGGGGGTCCACCTCGTCAACGGGCAGGCCGAAGATCTCACCCTGCCGGAGGCCGCACCCGGCTCCGAGATCCACCATGGCCCGGAAGCGGGCAGGCAGCCCGGCCCGGACGGCGAAGACCCGGTCGGCCGACCAGGGCTTGATCCGGCCGGGGGAGGGGGCCGGAGGCTTGATCGAGCCAGCACGGCAGGGGTTCCGGGCCAGGTGGCCGTCATCCACCGCAGCTGTGAGCGCAGCCGACACGTTGCCGAAGATCACGCGCCGGTAGGAGCTGGCCAGCCCCAGGTCTTCCAGAGTTCGGGCCCAGGCCCGGACGTGGGACGGCTGGAAGGAGCCCAGCGGCCGTGAGCCCAGGTGAGGGAAGGCGTGCAGTCTCAGCCGCCGCTCCACGGCCTCACGGGTGGACGGGTCGGTCGTCTGGGACGCCAGCCAGTCGAGGGCGTACTGCCGGAAGGTCACCCGCCCGGCCCGGGGGTCGATGTACTGGCCCCGGGACATGTCGGCCTCGATCTTCGCCAGCCATGCCTCTGCCTGCCGCTTCTGCCGGTCGGGGAAGGACTGGCTGCGTTCGGTGCCGTCCGGGCCGATGTAGCGGGCGCGGTAGCGCATGCCGGTGCCGTGCCGGTCGGTCTTGACCTTGACGGGCTTGCCGTCGGGGCCGGGCTCGGTCTTGTACCAGCGGTCCTGGACGTGCCCGGCCATCAGGCCACCTCCTCACTCAGCGACTCGATCCAGGCGTGCACCTTGGCGGGGTCGAAGCGCAGGTGCCGGCCGACGCGGAAGCCGGGCGGACCGATGCGCTTGCGCCGCCACTGGTAGACCGTCTCCACGCTCGGCAGGCACAGCAGGATGACCAGGTCCTCGGGGGTGAGGTACCGGTCCGGAAGTGCTCCCCTCACAGCCATGCGGATGCCTCCTCCTCTTGGGCCAGCAGTTGGGCCATCTCCTCTCGGGTGGTGGTGCGGTTCTCTTCGAGGTCCCGGGCGATGCTCGCGGCGAGCAGGGATTCCCCGGGGGTGTTGCCGGACCCGGCGAAGGCCCAGTGCGCGAGCACGAGGGTCTCGGTCTCGGGCAGGTCGTCCAGGTCGGGCAGTCCGGCGGCGAGCAGCCGTTCGCGGAGGTCTTCGCGGGCCTGGGCGGCGCGGTAGTCGGCGCGGACCTGGCGCAGGGCGCCGAGGGTGACCGAGTAGCGCGGGGACTTGCTGGAGAAGTGACCGCGGAAGCCGAGCATGTGCGACCACTGGGCCAGGCGCCGGTCCGGGTACAGGGCGTCGAGGTCCCAGCAGGCAGCGATCAGGCGCCGGGTGTGCTCGGGCACCTCCATGCGCTCCAGCTCGTGCCGCTCGACGATCCGGCGGTCCAGGGCGCCGGTGGCTTCGGTGGACTTGGTGGCGTACTTGGCCACGTACGCGGCTACCGCTTCTTCGGTCAGCTCACCGCTGGCCAGGGCGCCGATGGGCCGCACGTCCACCTGTGTCCCCCAGCGGAGCACCCGGGCCGGTTGGTTCCCGGCGGCCGCCACCGGGATGCCGGCGGAACGGGCGGCGGCGCGGATCGCGTCGTCCAGGAGCTGCACCGTGGCCCAGGCCGGGGGTGCGGTGTCGGCCCCGGCCGGGCCGTCGAGGCGGATCACGGCGTGGAAGTGGACGGCGCCCCGGCGCTGGTACTCGGCGACCTTGCCGAAGGACACCCGGGCGACCTCCCCGAGCCGGGAGCGGGGCACTCCGGCGCGGGCGGCGACCTCCCGCCGGAGGTAGATGGTGAAGCGGCGCCACAGGTCGGGGGCGTGGTTGTTCCACAGCGCCGCGTGCGCGTAGTCGTACCGGTCCACGTTCAGCGGCGTCCCCAACCGTGCATCGTGCTCGCCGTGGGTGGCGCCGCAGCGGCAGGTGCCCGTGTCGGGGCGGTTGTGGACCGGGCCGAACGACGGCGCCGTGAGCGTGGCGAACACCCGTGGGTGCTCCCGGACCGTGGCGGGCACGCCCTTGGACTCGTCGCCGATCAGCCCGGCGCGGACCAGGTGGAAGGTGTCGGCGGCGTAGGTGCGGGCGCACGAGGGGCAGCGCGAGGCCCGCCGGTTTCCGCAGGCCAGCTTGAGTCTGCCGCCGGGCTGGTTCTGGGTGGAGAATTCGTGCCACACGACCCCGGTCGGGGCGTGGATCAGCTTGCGCCAGCCTCGAACGTGGATCGGTTGGGCACAGCCGCCGGTGCGGCGGATCTGCTCATGAAGGGCGGCCAGGTCGCCCCGGGAGGCCAGACGCGCCAGGTCCAAGACCGTGAGGCGGTCGAGTCCCCCGGGGCGAATCGCTCGGTCGGTCACGCGGCCACCGCCAGCGGGACGGGGGCGGGGAGGGGCTCGGGTCCGGTGAGGGGTCCGAAGGTGGGGTCGGCCGGGCAGATCACGTCCCCGTCGTGGGTCAGCACCCGCACCCCGCCCTCACGCACCCAGCGCCAGCCCGGGGCGGGGGCGAGGCAGCGCGGGCAGCGGCCGGGAACTGTCACCCGGGCGCGGCGGGCCAGGCCCAGGAGGGCGGCGCGGTCGACGGCGGCCGGGGCGCTCACGCGGCCACCCCGGTTCCGGGCAGCGCCACCGTGGCGTGGACCGGGCAGGGCCGCAGGAACGGGCTGTCGTCGTCGAAGTCCTCCAGCGGAATCCTGACCCACCCGGTGAAGCCGCCGTTCTCCGGCCACACCGGCAGGTGGCACGGGCACAGGCCCCGCACCCCGAGGAGGGCGTCGGTGCAGCCGCACGGGACCATCGCCCCGGCCGTCCCGCACACCGACCCGTCCCGGTCGGGGTACCGCAGCGTTCCGGCGCAGTCCTCGCACAGGTCCACGTCCCGCCGGGAGAGCGGAGCCGTGAGCATTGCGTGCATGATGGAAGCTCCCTTGAGAGAGGGACCGGGGCGGCGCACTGGCTTGGCGGTTGGGGCGCCGCCCTTGGTGTGTCCGGAGACCCCCGGGAGCGGGCATCTCTAGACATCTACAGTGAAGGTGAGGTCTCTAGAGATGTCAATACCTCTCTAGAGATCTGTCAGTGGTGTGCGCTTGGGTAGATGCCGGGCGCTCACTTCGCCGGGCACGGCGAGGCGCCCTAGGATGTCTAGAGAAGAGGAGGTGTGGAGTGATGGCCACCAGCAGCGACGGCAATCAGCCCAAGTACCAGCGGATCGCCGACGCGCTCACGGCAGCCATCGAGTCCGGCGAGTACAGCCCCGGCGACCGCCTGCCGGGAGAGAACGACCTGATGGAGACCTACGGCGTGGCGCGGATGACCGCCCGCCAGGCCCTCAACGTGCTCAAGGAGGAAGGCATCGTTGAGGCCCGCCGAGGCGCCGGCGTCTTCGTCCGCGACTTCCGCCCGCTTCGACGCCGCGGCATTCAGCGGCTCTCCCACGAACGGTGGGGCTCCGGCCAGTCCATCTGGTCCGCCGACTTCGACATCGAGAGCCGCAACCTCGTCGTGGACCAGATCACCGTGAGCGAGGAGCCCGCACCCGAGCGGATCGCACGAGTCCTCGGCATCGGCACCGGTGACCCGACCTGTGTGCGCAGGCGCCGTTTCGTCCTGGACGGCAAGCCGGTCATGTTCGCCACCTCCTACCTCGCAGCCGAACTCGTCGCAGGCTCCGCCATCACCCAGGAGGACACCGGCCCCGGCGGCACGTACGCGCGTCTGGCCGAGCTGGGGCACAAGCCGGTGCACTTCCGCGAGGAGATCCGCTGTCGCATGCCCCGGCAGAGCGAGGCCGCGAGTCTGGCGCTCAGCTCCGGCACGCCGGTCATCGTGCTGTGCCGCACGGCGTTCGAGGACGCAGGCAACGCGGTCGAGGTCAACGAGATGACCTTGGACTCCGGCTCCTACGTCCTGGAGTACGACTTCGACGCCTAGGGCCGGGACAGAGGTGGAGTGGTTACGGATTTCGCTACTTCATCAAGGCTCGCTGCGCTCGCAGCGGCGCCGCGCGGCGCCGCTCGCCGTCGCTCCTGTCTTCGCCCCGCTCCCGGCGGCGGCCCGCTCCGCGCCGCAAGGCGGGAGTGGGATTGGCCGGCCGGTGGCTGGGGCGGGCGCCGACACGATCTTTAGCCACCTCCCCGGTCCGGAACCCGACGTCGAGCAAGACCAGGGGGCCGATCGGGCTAGATGCGGGCAGGCAGGAGCCAGCCCGATTCGCGGCCAGCGTACGGCCCCCTGGCCATGCCCGACCCCAGCCCGGGCAGGCCACCGGCCAAAGATCGCGCCAACGCCCGCGTGCGCCACAGCGGCTCGTACGATGCTCCCGTGAAAAGACGGATCTCGTCATCCACGATCACGTGGCTGGCCGCATGCTGGGTGATAACCACCCTCGTGATGTGGGGAGTCGGCGTCTTACTGGGTCTCTCTTTCCCGCTGTGGGGAATCGGTGGCTATGTAGCAGCAATGATGTTGGTCAAGGAGTGCGGAGACTGGGTGCGAGAACGACGGCGCATGCGGCGTGAGAGCAATGACCGAATGTGACGCGGAGTCCTTCGGGCCGTCTGTGGGCCGTTCGATGCTGCTCACGACCGGCCGACGATGACAGCCGTTGACGGCTCAGCCGCAGGTCAGCCAGAACCTCGCGCGTAACGTCGCAGATCCGGGCGATGGGGGTTCAGATCCAGAAGAACTGACGCGGATCCCCGCGCAAGGCCCCCGTCCGGCGGAAGACCGCCCGGCGGGGGCCTCCGCGTTCCGGGCGGGGCGCCGCCGCCGGGCGTCCGGCGGCGCCCCGCACCCCGCATCCCGGGGCGTGCGCGGGGCGGCCGGGCGCCGGGCCGGGGAATCCGTTTTTGGTGCGGGGGCCGGTTCGCGTTACCGTGGTCCGATGTGTGTGCGTGACCCCGGGCGCCGCCCGGTACCCCGCACACGCTGCCACTCAAGGCCCTGACGGCCGTCCGCGACGCCTCGCGCGTCCGGTCCCGTCCGTCGGGAAACACCTCTCAGAAGGACCCGGAGAGACATGCCTCCCAAGAAGAAGAAGGTCACGGGGCTCATCAAGCTCCAGATCAACGCAGGCGCGGCCAACCCCGCGCCGCCGGTCGGCCCCGCCCTGGGCCAGCACGGCGTCAACATCATGGAGTTCTGCAAGGCGTACAACGCCGCCACCGAGTCGCAGCGCGGCATGGTGGTGCCGGTGGAGATCACGGTCTATGAGGACCGCACCTTCACCTTCGTCACCAAGACTCCGCCGGCCGCGCGCCTCATCCTGAAGGCCGCGGGCGTGGAGAAGGGCTCCGGCGAGCCGCACAAGACCAAGGTCGCGAAGATCACCCGCGACCAGGTCCGCGAGATCGCCACCACCAAGATGCCCGACCTGAACGCCAACGACCTGGACCAGGCCGAGAAGATCATCGCCGGCACCGCCCGGTCGATGGGCATCACCGTCGAGGGCTGAGAACCCTTCCGGTTCTCGCAGTGGTAGGGCCAGGCGCTGGCCCGTCGCCACCACGACTCCACACAGATCACTCAGGAGCAGCAGTGAAGCGCAGCAAGGCTCTGACTGCCGCGGCCGGCAAGGTCGACCGCGAGCGTCTCTACGCCCCCCTGGAGGCCATCCGCCTGGCCAAGGCGACCTCCACCACCAAGTTCGACTCGACCGTCGAGGTCGCCATGCGCCTGGGTGTCGACCCGCGCAAGGCCGACCAGATGGTCCGCAGCACCGTGAACCTGCCGCACGGCACCGGCAAGACCGCTCGGGTCCTGGTCTTCGCGACCGGTGAGCGTGCGGCGGCCGCGGAGGCTGCGGGCGCCGACATCGTCGGTGCCGACGAGCTGATCGACGAGGTGTCGAAGGGCCGTCTGGACTTCGACGCCGTCGTCGCCACCCCGGACCTCATGGGCAAGGTCGGCCGCCTGGGCCGCGTGCTCGGTCCCCGTGGCCTCATGCCGAACCCGAAGACCGGCACTGTGACCCCGGACGTGGCCAAGGCCGTGACCGAGATCAAGGGCGGCAAGATCGAGTTCCGCGTCGACAAGCACTCGAACCTGCACTTCATCATCGGCAAGTCGTCCTTCTCCGACGAGCAGCTCGTCGAGAACTACGCGGCTGCCCTCGACGAGGTGCTGCGGGCCAAGCCGTCCGCCGCCAAGGGCCGCTACATCAAGAAGACCACCGTGTCGACCACCATGGGCCCCGGCGTCCCGGTCGACCCGAACCGCACCCGCAACCTCCTCGTCGAGGAGGACCCCGCGGCGGTCTGACGCCCCGAGGCGCCATCGCGGCAGCGCAGTACGGCGGGCCCGCACCCCTGGTCGACAGGGGTGCGGGCCCGCCGCCGTCCCCGGGTCGGTAGAGTCCCGGGCCATGCGCGCCCTCCTCCGCACCGCCGCCGCGGCCGCCACCGCCGCCGCGGTGCTGGCCGGTGCCGCGGCGTGCGCGGACCACCGGGAGCGGACCCCCGCGGAGGCGTTCCTGGCGGCCTCCCGGGTCATGCGGAAGGCCGGCGCCGCCCGGGTGGCCCTGCAGCGGCAGGACCCGGGGCAGGGCGCGGTGGGCGGCCGCGGGGTGCTCTCCTGGGGCGGCAGGCCCGCGATGGACCTCGTCCTGCGCGGCCCCTCGGGCACCACCGAGGTCCGGACCCTCGACGGCACCGTCCACCTCGGCCCGGACGGCGGCGACTGGACGGAGTACGACCCGGAGGACCCCGCGGCCGGCGGGCCCGGCGCGGCGGCGGCCGCCGTGTACTCCACCTGGAGCGAGCAGCTCGACCCGGTCGCCGACCTGGAGGCGCTGGCCGAGGTGGGGACGCTGGAGCGGATCGGCACGGAGCGGGTGGGCGGCGACGACGCCGTCCACTACCGGGGCACCGCCACGGTGAGGGCCCTCGTGGGCGCCTCCGGCGGCCTCCCGGCCGCGCAGCGGGTCTCCGTCCTCGGCGCGTACCTCAGGCAGGGGGCGACCGGCATCACCGCCGACGTCTGGATCAACGGCCGCGACGAGGTCGTCCAGGAGCGCAAGACCTGGCGGATGCCCCGCGGCGCGGCGACGACCACCACCCGCTACACGGACCTCGGCACCGAGGTGGACATCCAGGCCCCGCTTCCCGGCGAGACCGTCGACGCCGCGAAGGCGGAGAAGGACGCAACCGGATGAGCCCGGAGCGTGTCCTGAAAGGACGGGTGGCCGAACGGCCACGGCGGGCAGGAGCCCGTGCGGCCGGTCCGCCGGACCGGCGGCCCTGACGGCGGACGGCGGCGGACAGACAGCGACCCGACGAGCAGCAGCCGAGCAGGCAGACCCAGGGGGATCCCTTTGAAGCACATCCGTCCGAAGCACGTCCGTCCGATAGCCGCCGGCCTGGCGGTCGCCGCGCTGGCCGCCACCGCGGCGTGCTCCACCGTCGCGGAGAAGACGACGCAGAAGGCCGCGCAGCTGGCCCCGGCCGCCCTGCTGGACCTGGCCGGCCGCAACGCCGGCAGCGCCGGCACCGCCCGCGTCTCCATGACCATGGGGATGCCCGGCATGGCGGGCGCGGTGACCGCCGACGGCGTCATGGGCTGGGGCTCCAAGGCCGGGATGGACATCCAGTACTCGGGCAACGACGCCCTGAAGGGCCTGGACCCCGACGGCTCGGTGCACGCCCTCGGCAAGGGCCCGGTGGTCTACTACGAGCTGCACGGGCCCGCGATCTCCCGCTTCGGCGGCAAGCACTGGATGAAGTTCGACATGTCGGCCCTGGCCGGGGCGGCGGGCGCGGGCTCCGACGGCCAGCTCTACCAGGACCCCTCCGCGTCCGCGCGGGCGCTCACCGACGCCGGGGGCCTCAAGGAGGTCGGCAAGGAGACCATCGCCGGTGCCGAGACCACCCACCTCTCCGGCACGGTCGCGGCGCAGAAGCTGGTCGCGGCCCGCACCGGGCTGACCGCGGCCCAGCGGCGGCAGCAGCTCAAGGCCCTCGCCGCGGCGGGCATCGAGCAGACCGCCATCGACGTCTGGGTGGACGCGAAGCGGCTGCCGGTCCGGATCAACCAGTCGATGCCGACCAAGCGCGGCACCATCACGGTGAAGGCCGACTTCTCCGACTACGGGGCGCCGCTGAACGTCGCCGTCCCGCCCGCGTCCGACACCGCGGACCTCGCCGGCCTGCTGAAGAAGATCAAGAAGCAGGCCTGAGCGGTCGCGGGAAGCGGTCCTGAGCAGCGGTCGGCCCGCCCACCGGCGTGACCGGGGGCGGCCCCGGGAGGCGATTTGCCCGGGGCCGCCCCCGTCGCCTACTGTGGGCACTGCCAAAGACCGCTGGTTGTCGGCGTGCGCCCGCAAGGACCGCACGACGGCCGAAGGATCTGCGAACGAAGTGCAGACGGCCCGCGCAGGTGCGATTGGAGTTCGATCTCCGGCCCCGCGGGGCCGTCGAGGTCATGCGAGCCCCGTGCGCCTGCGCGCCGGGGCTCTTCTCGTTCTCCCAGCCCCCTTCCCGCGGAACCGGCGCACCAGGTCGACTCCCGAACGGTCGGCCGAGCATCGACATCACGGAAGGAGGCGTAAGCCTATGGCGAGGCCCGACAAGGCTGCCGACGTCGCGGAGCTGACGGACAAGTTCCGCACCTCCAACGCGGCCGTGCTGACCGAGTACCGCGGTCTGACCGTGGGGCAGCTCAAGACGCTGCGCCGCTCGCTGGGCGCGAACGCCCAGTACGCCGTGGTGAAGAACACGCTGACCAAGATCGCTGCCAACGAGGCCGGGATCACCGAGCTGGACGACCTGTTCGCGGGTCCGACGGCTGTCGCCTTCGTCACCGGTGACCCGGTGGAGTCGGCGAAGGGTCTGCGTGACTTCGCCAAGGAGAACCCCGCTCTCATCATCAAGGGCGGTGTCCTTGACGGCAAGGCGCTGTCCGCCGATGAGATCAAGAAGCTCGCGGACCTCGAGTCCCGCGAGGTGCTGCTCGCCAAGCTTGCCGGTGGCATGAAGGCGTCCATGGCCAAGGCCGCGGCGACCTTCCAGGCCCCGCTCTCGAAGTTCGTCCGCACCGCGGACGCCCTTCGCAGCAAGGTCGAGCAGGGCGGTGCCGGTACGCCGGCTCCCGCCGCCGAGGAGGAGGCCGCCGAGTAATCGGCGGGCTCACGCCCTCGCAGCGGGCCCGTACGCCCGCCGTTATGTACATCCGGCACCAGCCGAATTAGTGGAAGGACGCCCATCATGGCGAAGCTGTCGCAGGACGAGCTGCTCGAGGTCTTCGGCGAGATGACCCTCATCGAGCTCTCCGAGTTCGTGAAGGCCTTCGAGGAGAAGTTCGACGTCGAGGCTGCCGCCCCGGTCGCCGTCGCCGGTGTCGCCGGTCCGGCCGCCACCGCCGAGGCCGTCGAGGAGCAGGACGAGTTCGACGTCATCCTCGAGTCCGCCGGTGACAAGAAGATCCAGGTCATCAAGGAGGTCCGCGCCCTGACCTCCCTCGGCCTGAAGGAGGCCAAGGACCTGGTCGACGGCACCCCGAAGCCGGTCCTGGAGAAGGTCAAGAAGGAGGACGCCGAGAAGGCGAAGGCCGCCCTCGAGGGCGCCGGCGCCAAGGTCACCGTCAAGTGACCTCGGTCTCCTGACCGCAGTCCCGCAGACTGCAGCCCCCTCGCGGGGCGGGCCGGGGCGGCCACCCTCCGGGGTGGCCGCCCCGGCCTTCTGCGTGCCCCGGCCTTCTGCGTGCCCCGGCCTTCTGCGTGCCCCGGCCGCCCCTGTGCCCGGCCCCGCCGGCCCGTCGGCCCCCGCCGCCCCGCACCGCCGCCCTCCGGCGTCCCGGGGGCACGGGCCCTGCTTTTCCCCGCCGCCCGGCCCCGCGGGCCCTCCTGCGGCCCTGACGGCCCGCGGCGGGCCCCTTCCCGGACCGCCGCGCCCCTCCCGGCCCCTCCGCCCTCCGGGCCCGCCCCGCGCCCCGTGCGCCCCCCCCGGCGGCCACCGGGGGCGCTCCCGTCCCGGTTCCGTCCCGGTGCCCCGGCCCGCCGTCCCCGCCTCCGTCGGCGCCGCCCGGTATGGTGAGCGCAGTCCCGGCCGCACCGCCCCCACCACGGGTTCTCTGTCGGCACGGGGGCACCGCCGACCGGCGCCCGCGGCGATCCCCGCAGCGTCCGGCCCTTGACGAACCGCACGCCGCGCGCGATTCTCAGGACGCGCGGTCACTCCGTCCGGTCCGGCGTGCATGAACCGGGCCCGTGACGGGAAGTGAACACGGCGTGAGGTGTACGGCCTTTCCGAGGGGCCGTACGACAGGCAGGAACCGCCCTGCGGACCGCCCCGACGGGGGCGGTCGGCACGAGGGAGGGAGTCTCCGATTCGGCCTCCGGATCAGAGCTGGACAGCAGTGTGCCGAATGGCTACACTGTCCCTTTGCGCTGCCTGTTAGCTGCTCCGTGACTCGTCGCCCGGAGTTCGCACTGCCCTGAACAGGGGTGGCATCCCGACCGAAACTCTTCCCGACCAGGAGAAACCTCCTGGTGGTGAGGGGTCTGCGAGGTCGGGGGCCGGTCCTGGGAAGGTCGGGCCCGGTACGCGCGTAGTGAGTCCGAGCCCTCGGAAGGACCCCCTCTTGGCCGCCTCGCGCAACGCCTCGAACAACTCCGCCTCCACCGCACCCCTGCGTGTCTCCTTCGCGAAGATCCGCGAGCCTCTCGAGGTACCCAACCTCCTCGCCCTGCAGACCGAGAGCTTCGACTGGCTGCTCGGCAACGCGGCGTGGAAGGCCCGTGTCGAGAGCGCCCTCGCGAACGGACACGACGTCCCCACCAAGTCCGGCCTCGAGGAGATCTTCGAGGAGATCTCGCCGATCGAGGACTTCTCCGGCTCCATGTCGCTGACCTTCCGCGACCACCGTTTCGAGCCGCCGAAGAACTCCATCGACGAGTGCAAGGAGCGCGACTTCACCTACGCCGCGCCGCTCTTCGTCACCGCCGAGTTCACCAACAACGAGACCGGCGAGATCAAGTCGCAGACGGTCTTCATGGGCGACTTCCCGCTCATGACCAACAAGGGCACCTTCGTCATCAACGGCACCGAGCGTGTCGTGGTGTCGCAGCTGGTCCGCTCCCCGGGCGTCTACTTCGACTCGTCGCTCGACAAGACCTCCGACAAGGACGTCTTCTCCGCCAAGGTCATCCCCTCCCGCGGTGCCTGGCTGGAGATGGAGATCGACAAGCGCGACATGGTCGGCGTCCGCATCGACCGCAAGCGCAAGCAGTCCGTCACCGTGCTGCTGAAGGCCCTCGGCTGGACCAACGAGATGATCCTCGAGGAGTTCGGCGAGTACGAGTCGATGCGCGCCACCCTGGAGAAGGACCACACCCAGGGCCAGGACGACGCGCTGCTGGACATCTACCGCAAGCTGCGCCCGGGCGAGCCGCCGACCAAGGAGGCCGCCCAGACCCTGCTGGAGAACCTCTACTTCAACCCGAAGCGCTACGACCTCGCCAAGGTCGGCCGCTACAAGGTCAACCGCAAGCTCGGCATCGACGAGTCCCTGGACTCCGGCGTGCTCACCGAGCAGGACGTCATCGCCACCATCAAGTACCTGGTCAAGCTGCACGCCGGCGAGACCGAGTGGGTGGACGCCGAGGAGGGTCGCGACATCGTCGTCGAGGTCGACGACATCGACCACTTCGGCAACCGCCGCCTGCGCAACGTCGGCGAGCTCATCCAGAACCAGGTCCGCACCGGCCTGGCCCGCATGGAGCGCGTCGTCCGCGAGCGGATGACCACCCAGGACGTCGAGGCGATCACGCCGCAGACCCTGATCAACATCCGGCCGGTCGTCGCCTCCATCAAGGAGTTCTTCGGCACCAGCCAGCTGTCCCAGTTCATGGACCAGACGAACCCGCTGTCGGGCCTGACCCACAAGCGCCGTCTCTCCGCGCTGGGCCCCGGCGGTCTGTCCCGTGAGCGGGCCGGCTTCGAGGTCCGCGACGTGCACCCGTCGCACTACGGCCGCATGTGCCCGATCGAGACCCCCGAAGGCCCGAACATCGGCCTGATCGGCTCGCTCGCCTCCTACGGCCGGGTCAACGCCTTCGGCTTCGTCGAGACCCCGTACCGCAAGGTCGTCGACGGTGTGGTCACCGAGCAGGTGGACTACCTCACCGCCGACGAGGAGGACCGCTTCGTCATCGCGCAGGCCAACGCCCCGCTGACCGACGAGCTGACCTTCGCCGAGCCCCGTGTCCTCGTCCGCCGCCGCGGCGGCGAGATCGACTACATCCCGGGCACCGAGGTCGACTACATGGACGTCTCGCCGCGCCAGATGGTGTCGGTCGCGACCGCCATGATCCCCTTCCTCGAGCACGACGACGCCAACCGCGCGCTCATGGGCTCGAACATGATGCGCCAGGCCGTCCCGCTGCTGAAGAGCGAGGCGCCGCTGGTCGGCACCGGCATGGAGTACCGCGCCGCCGTCGACGCCGCCGACGTCATCGCCGCCGAGAAGGCCGGTGTGGTCCAGGAGGTCTCCGCGGACTACATCACCGTCGCCAACGACGACGGCACCTACACCACCTACCGGGTGGCCAAGTTCACGCGCTCCAACCAGGGCACCGCCTTCAACCAGAAGGTGATCGTGGACGAGGGCGCCCGCATCGAGGTCGGCCAGGTGCTGGCCGACGGTCCCTGCACCGACGAGGGCGAGATGGCCCTCGGCAAGAACCTGCTCGTGGCGTTCATGCCGTGGGAGGGCCACAACTACGAGGACGCGATCATCCTGTCGCAGCGCCTCGTGCAGGACGACGTCCTCTCCTCGATCCACATCGAGGAGCACGAGGTCGACGCCCGCGACACCAAGCTGGGCCCCGAGGAGATCACCCGGGACATCCCGAACGTCTCCGAGGAGGTCCTCGCCGACCTCGACGAGCGCGGCATCATCCGCATCGGCGCCGACGTCGTCACCGGCGACATTCTGGTCGGCAAGGTCACGCCCAAGGGCGAGACCGAGCTGACCCCGGAGGAGCGCCTCCTCCGCGCGATCTTCGGCGAGAAGGCGCGCGAGGTCCGCGACACCTCGCTGAAGGTGCCGCACGGCGAGTCCGGCAAGGTCATCGGCGTCCGCGTCTTCGACCGCGAGGAGGGCGACGAGCTTCCCCCCGGCGTCAACCAGCTGGTCCGCGTCTACGTGGCCCAGAAGCGGAAGATCACCGACGGTGACAAGCTCGCCGGCCGCCACGGCAACAAGGGCGTCATCTCCAAGATCCTCCCGGTCGAGGACATGCCGTTCCTCGAGGACGGCACCCCGGTCGACATCGTCCTCAACCCGCTCGGCGTCCCGTCCCGGATGAACCCGGGACAGGTCCTGGAGACCCACCTCGGCTGGCTGGCCAAGCAGGGCTGGGACGTCTCCGGCATCGCCGACGAGTGGGCCCGCCGCCTCCAGGCGATCGACGCGGACCAGGTCGAGCCCGGCACCAACCTGGCGACCCCGGTCTTCGACGGCGCCCGCGAGGACGAGATCACCGGCCTGCTGGAGAACACCATCCCCAACCGGGACGGCAACCGCATGGTCGGCGCCTCCGGCAAGGCGCAGCTCTTCGACGGCCGCTCCGGCGAGCCGTTCCCGCACCCGATCTCCGTCGGGTACATGTACATCCTCAAGCTGCACCACCTGGTCGACGACAAGCTCCACGCCCGTTCGACCGGCCCGTACTCCATGATCACCCAGCAGCCGCTCGGTGGTAAGGCGCAGTTCGGCGGTCAGCGCTTCGGCGAGATGGAGGTGTGGGCCCTGGAGGCGTACGGCGCGGCCTACGCCCTGCAGGAGCTGCTCACCATCAAGTCCGACGACGTGCTCGGCCGCGTGAAGGTCTACGAGGCCATCGTCAAGGGCGAGAACATCCCGGAGCCCGGCATCCCCGAGTCCTTCAAGGTCCTCATCAAGGAGATGCAGTCGCTCTGCCTGAACGTGGAGGTGCTGTCGTCCGACGGCATGTCCATCGAGATGCGTGACTCCGACGAGGACGTGTTCCGCGCCGCCGAGGAGCTCGGTATCGACCTGTCCCGGCGCGAGCCGAGCAGCGTCGAAGAGGTCTGACGGAGGTCGGCGGGGCCCCGCCCAGGCGAGGCCCCGCCACCCCCAAGGCCCCCATCAGACCAGACGAAAGACTCGACCCCTGAAAGAGGGCTTGACGAAAAGTGCTCGACGTCAACTTCTTCGATGAGCTGCGCATCGGCCTGGCCACCGCCGACGACATCCGCCAGTGGTCCCACGGCGAGGTCAAGAAGCCCGAGACCATCAACTACCGCACCCTGAAGCCGGAAAAGGACGGGCTCTTCTGCGAGAAGATCTTCGGCCCCACCCGGGACTGGGAGTGCTACTGCGGCAAGTACAAGCGCGTCCGCTTCAAGGGCATCATCTGTGAGCGCTGCGGCGTCGAGGTGACCCGCGCCAAGGTGCGCCGCGAGCGGATGGGCCACATCGAGCTGGCCGCCCCCGTCACGCACATCTGGTACTTCAAGGGCGTGCCGAGCCGGCTCGGCTACCTCCTCGACCTGGCGCCGAAGGACCTCGAGAAGGTCATCTACTTCGCCGCCTACATGATCACCTGGGTGGACGACGAGCGCCGCACCCGCGACCTGCCGTCGCTGGAGGCCCACGTCTCCGTCGAGCGCCAGCAGATCGAGCAGCGCCGCGACTCCGACCTGGAGGCCCGCGCCAAGAAGCTCGAGTCCGACCTGGGCGAGCTGGAGGCCGAGGGCGCCAAGGCCGACGTGCGCCGCAAGGTGCGCGAGGGCGCCGAGCGCGAGATGAAGCAGCTGCGCGACCGCGCCCAGCGCGAGCTGGACCGCCTCGACGAGGTGTGGAGCCGCTTCAAGAACCTCAAGGTCCAGGACCTCGAGGGCGACGAGCTGCTCTACCGCGAGCTGCGCGACCGCTTCGGCACCTACTTCTCCGGTGCGATGGGCGCCGCGGCGCTGCAGAAGCGCCTGGAGTCCTTCGACCTCGAGGAGGAGGCCGAGCGCCTCCGCGAGATCATCAAGACCGGCAAGGGCCAGAAGAAGACCCGCGCGCTCAAGCGCCTCAAGGTCGTCTCCGCGTTCCTGCAGACCCGCAACAAGCCCAACGGCATGGTGCTGGACTGCGTCCCGGTCATCCCGCCGGACCTGCGTCCGATGGTGCAGCTGGACGGCGGCCGCTTCGCGACCTCCGACCTGAACGACCTGTACCGCCGCGTGATCAACCGGAACAACCGCCTCAAGCGGCTCCTCGACCTCGGCGCGCCCGAGATCATCGTCAACAACGAGAAGCGCATGCTGCAGGAGGCCGTCGACGCGCTGTTCGACAACGGCCGCCGCGGCCGGCCGGTCACCGGCCCGGGCAACCGCCCGTTGAAGTCGCTCTCCGACATGCTCAAGGGCAAGCAGGGCCGCTTCCGGCAGAACCTGCTCGGCAAGCGCGTCGACTACTCGGCCCGCTCCGTCATCGTCGTCGGCCCGCAGCTCAAGCTGCACCAGTGCGGCCTGCCCAAGGCCATGGCGCTGGAGCTCTTCAAGCCGTTCGTGATGAAGCGCCTGGTGGACCTCAACCACGCGCAGAACATCAAGTCGGCGAAGCGCATGGTCGAGCGCGCCCGCCCCGTGGTGTGGGACGTCCTCGAAGAGGTCATCGCCGAGCACCCGGTCCTCCTGAACCGTGCGCCCACCCTGCACCGCCTCGGCATCCAGGCCTTCGAGCCGCAGCTGGTCGAGGGCAAGGCCATCCAGATCCACCCGCTCGTCTGCACCGCGTTCAACGCGGACTTCGACGGCGACCAGATGGCCGTCCACCTGCCGCTGTCGGCGGAGGCCCAGGCCGAGGCCCGCATCCTGATGCTGTCCTCGAACAACATCCTCAAGCCGGCCGACGGCCGCCCGGTGACCATGCCCACCCAGGACATGGTGCTCGGCCTGTTCTTCCTCACCTCCGACCGCGAGGACGTGAAGGGCGGCGGCCGCTCGTTCACCTCGACCGCCGAGGCCATGATGGCCTTCGACGCCCGCGAGCTGGACCTCCAGGCCCCGATCGACGTCCGCCTGCCCGCCGGCACCGTGCCGCCGCGCGGCTGGACCCCGCCGCTCGACGAGGACGGCGCCCCTACCTGGGTCGACGGCGAGCCCTTCCGGCTCTCCACCACCCTGGGCCGCGCCCTCTTCAACGAGCTGCTGCCCGAGGACTACCCCTTCGTCGACTACGAGGTCGGCAAGAAGCAGCTCTCGGCGATCGTCAACGACCTGGCCGAGCGGTACCCCAAGGTCACCGTCGCGGCGACGCTGGACAACCTCAAGTCGGCCGGCTTCCACTGGGCGACCCGCTCCGGCGTCACCGTCTCGATCTCCGACGTCGTCGTGCCGCCGAGCAAGCCCCAGATCCTCGAGGGCTACGAGGCGCAGGCCGAGAAGATCCAGAAGCAGTACGAGCGCGGTCTGATCACCAACGACGAGCGCAAGCAGGAGCTCGTCGCGATCTGGACCAAGGCGACCAACGAGGTCGCCGAGGCGATGAACGCGAACTTCCCGAAGACCAACCCCATCTTCATGATGGTGGACTCGGGCGCCCGCGGAAACATGATGCAGATGCGCCAGATCGCCGGTATGCGCGGTCTGGTGTCCAACGCCAAGAACGAGACCATCCCGCGTCCCATCAAGGCCTCGTTCCGCGAGGGCCTCACCGTGCTGGAGTACTTCATCTCCACCCACGGTGCCCGTAAGGGTCTCGCCGACACCGCCCTGCGGACCGCCGACTCGGGCTACCTCACCCGTCGTCTGGTCGACGTCTCGCAGGACGTGATCATCCGCGAGGAGGACTGCGGCACCGAGCGCGGCCTCAAGCTGGAGATCGCCTCCGTGGGCGCCGACGGCGTGCTGCGCAAGGCCGACGACGTCGAGACCAGCGTCTACGCCCGCATGCTCGCCGAGGACATCACCGTCGACGGCAAGGTGCTGGCGCAGGCCAACACCGACCTGGGCGACGTGCTGATCGACGAGCTGGTCCGCCACGGTGTCTCCACCGTCAAGACCCGCTCGATCCTCACCTGCGAGTCGGCGGTCGGCACCTGCGCCATGTGCTACGGCCGCTCCCTGGCCACCGGCAAGCTGGTGGACATCGGCGAGGCCGTCGGCATCATCGCCGCCCAGTCCATCGGTGAGCCCGGCACCCAGCTCACGATGCGCACCTTCCACACCGGTGGTGTGGCCGGTGACGACATCACCCAGGGTCTGCCCCGTGTCGTCGAGCTCTTCGAGGCCCGCACCCCCAAGGGTGTCGCCCCGATCAGCGAGGCGGCCGGCCGGGTCCGCATCGAGGACACCGAGAAGACCCGCAAGATCGTCGTCACCCCCGACGACGGCAGCGAGGAGATCGCGTACCCGGTCTCCAAGCGCGTGAAGCTGCTCGTCGGCGAGGGCGACGCGGTCGAGGTCGGCCAGAAGCTGACCATGGGCGCCACCAACCCGCACGACGTGCTGCGCATCCTGGGTCAGCGGGCCGTCCAGGTCCACCTGGTCCAGGAGGTCCAGAAGGTCTACAACTCGCAGGGCGTGTCGATCCACGACAAGCACATCGAGATCATCATCCGGCAGATGCTGCGCCGCGTGACGATCATCGAGTCCGGCGACGCGGAGCTGCTGCCCGGCGAGCTCGTCGAGCGCGGCCGCTTCGAGACCGAGAACCGCCGCGTGGTGTCCGAGGGCGGCCACCCCGCCTCCGGCCGTCCGCAGCTGATGGGTATCACCAAGGCCTCGCTGGCCACCGAGTCCTGGCTGTCGGCCGCCTCCTTCCAGGAGACGACCCGGGTGCTCACCGACGCGGCGATCCACGCCAAGTCGGACCCGCTGCTGGGCCTCAAGGAGAACGTCATCATCGGCAAGCTCATCCCGGCCGGTACGGGTCTGCCCCGCTACCGCAACATCCGGGTCGAGCCCACCGAGGAGGCGAAGGCCGCGATGTACTCGGCCGTCGGCTACGACGACTACGACATCTCGCCGTTCGGCGCCGGCTCCGGCCAGGCCGTCCCGCTGGAGGACTACGACTACGGGCCGTACACCGGCTGAGTCGCCCGACAGCACCGCACGACCGCGAGGGCGGCCGCTCCCGAGAGGGGGCGGCCGCCCTCGCGGCATGCGCGGGGACCTCACCGGCACCGCGTGGCACCGCGCGGTCGCGGGCGCCATCATCGGGTCATGGAGACGCCCCCCCCGGCCCGATGAGGCCGACGACAGGCTCCCCATCGAGCGGGCGGCCCCGGAACGGCGCTCCGAGGAGGAGGCCGCCGCCGAGGCCGTCCCCCGCCACCCGACCCGGCGGTCCGCGCGCTTCACCGAGGCGCTGGACCGGATCACGGCGGAGGACGGGGAGCTGCTGCGGAGACTGGCCGGTCGGTGACCCCGAGCACCGGCCCGTCCGCCCGCCGGAGCACCCGGCCTCCCGGTCTCAGCGGCCCAGCAGCTTCGCCGCCAGGGCCTCGGCGCTGTGCGGGCCGGGGCCGCCGCGCCGCACCGCGCGGGAGAGCGGCGGCATGGTGGAGGGGGCGCGTTGCCCGGGCACCCGCTCCACCACGGTGGTGCCCGACGCCGCCTCCAGCACCGGGGCGTACCCGGCGGCCCGCAGGGCGGCCAGTGCGGCGTCCGGCTCGGCGGCGCTGACCAGGACGGTCGGGGCGATCCGGCGCAGGCCCAGCCTCGCGAGGACGCGGGAGCGGGACAGCTCCAGCACCAGCGCCTCGTCGTCGGACCGGACGCAGCAGGCGGAGCGGACCACCCGCATCCGGCCGTGGGTGCGGGCGGCGTCCTTGACCAGGTACTCCAGCGGCTGCGGCAGCGCCCGCCCGTCGGCGGAGGCCGCCGCGAGCCGCTCCAGCAGGTCGGCCGCGTCGAGGCCGCCGTCCAGGGCACGGCGCACCGAGGCGGCGCTGATCCGCCACACCATGGCGTGGCCCTCCGACTCGCGGACCGCGCAGGAGGAGAGCAGGTCGGTCAGCTCGGGGGAGGCGGCCCCCGCAACGACGGCCGTCAGGTCCGCCTGGAAGCGCGCCGTGGTCTGCGGCGGGGGCAGCAGCTCCGCGAGCGCCTCGGTGAGCCGCCGCACCGCGGCGTCGACCGCCGGCTCCGCGTCCAGCCGGGGCCCGGCACCGGGAACGGCGGGGAACCACCGGTCCGCGCCGGAGTCCAGCAGCCCGCGCACGGCGTGCCCGACCGGGGTGAGCGCCCCGTGGGCGACCACGCCCAGCAGCTCCGCCTCGGCGAGGGTCGCCCGCGCCCGCTCCTCCGGGAAGGCCCCGGCGAACTCCAGCGGTCGCCGCCACGCCACCGCGTCCCGCAGGGAGTCCGCCCCCGCCGGTCCCAGTCCGCGGCCGCCGGGGAGGTCGGCCAGGGCGTCCAGCAGCACCCTGCGCACGGTCACCGCGCCCGGGTCCTGCGGGCCGACCAGCGCCACCGGGGTACCGTCCTCCTCCGGCCAGTGGGTGAAGACCTCCGGCACCACCGCCCAGGTCGCCAGCAGCGGCAGCAGCCGCCCGGCCGGCGGCTCCGCCAGCCACGCGTCGTACCGCGCGGTCGGCAGCAGCCGGGCCGCGGGCTGCGGCGGCGGCGCGGACCGGCGGCCGCGGGTCCTCGGCGGCGGCTCCTCCTCCACGGGGGCCAGCAGGTCGGCGTTGGCCGCCAGGTCCAGCCACAGCCTCGCCTGCTCCTCGGGGACGCCGGCCGCCTTCGCCAGCCGCCGGGTGTCCCGCACCGCGATCCCGCCCGCCTTCCGCAGCGAGGGCGGCTGCTCCGCCACCGCCCGCAGCAGCAGCTCCGCCCGGGCGGCCGCCGCGGCTGCGGCGGCCTGTGCCTCGTCCGCGGCCCGCGCGGGCAGCGGCACCAGCCCGGCTGCCCGGGGCGGAAGGGCGTCGAACGTCCAGGCGTCCCCGTCCTCGCGCAGTGCCTCGGCGACCTCGCGCACCAGCTCCACCAGGTCGGTGCCTACGGGGACCACCATGCCCCGTGCCGCCAGCCAGTCTGTGCCCGGGTCGCCGGACCCGCCGGGCCGGAACGCGAACTTCGTGCGGCCCGCGACGTAGTAGCCGTACTGCGCCGTGAAGCAGCGGGTCAGCAGCGCCGGCGGCCCGGGCACCAGCTGCTCCAGCAGGTCCAGCGCCTCCTGCGGTGCCTCGGAGACGAGCGCCCGCACCGCCGTCCGGTCACCGAGCACCGCCGCGACCGCCCGCTGCGCCTCGTCCCGGTTGCGGGCCTTCGGCAGCCCCAGTTCGGCCGCGATCGCGTGGATCTCGCCCGCGTTGAAGGCATCGCCCAGCAGGGCGGCGGCCGGCCTGCCGAGTCCCCGCAGCCGCGCGGACCGGCGGTGCACCAGTGCGGGCACCGCCACGTCGGCGCCGTGCGGCGGCAGGACGAGCGCCCGCGCCGCCAGGCGGTCGAGGCACTCCTCCGCGGCCTGCCGGGAGGGCCTGTCCCGGGCCAGGGCGTCCAGCAGTGCGGCACGGGGGACGGCCCGCTCCGCGGGGTCGGTGCCGCTCGCGTCCCACGGCCCGTACCGCCGGTCGGCCAGCCCCGCCGCGGCCGTGAGCACCTGCAGCTCCGGCAGGGTGAGCAGGCCGAGGGCCGCGGCCGTGGAGTGGTCGCCGAGCAGGTGGGCGGCGAGCCCCCGGAGGCTGCCGAGCGCCTGCGGCTCGTACGCGGCCGCCGCGGGCAGTCCACGCTCCCGCAGCAGGACGGTGAGCTGGTCGGGAGTGCGGTCGGCGAGCCAGGACGTGAGGGCGGCGGCGCTTCTGTGCATGGCACGACCCTAGGCCCGGTGAGGCCGCCGGAGTGCCGCTTCCCGGCGGCGGCCGCACCCCGGGGTGGTGCTGGCACCACCCCCGCCGAGGGGTCCCAGGGCCAGTGACCCGGCGGAGGCGGGCGCGGCAGACTGGCGCGCGACAGCGGCAGGGACGGTCGTACGGACGGGGAGCGGTGCATGAGCGTGGGGGAGCCGGTGGCGGGGGAGGGCCCGAGGGCCGAGCTGGAGCGGGTCCGGGTGTGGACGGCGGAGCGGCTGACGGCGCTGTGGCGGTGCGCCCTGCTCTGCCTCCGGGCGTTCCTCGGACCGGCGGTCCTGCTGGCGGTCCTGGCCGTCCTGCTGGCGTTCGCCGTCCAGGGCTTCGTGGGCCGCCTCACCGTCCTGCCGTACCTCGCGGTCGCAGGCTGCGCCCTGGCGGCCGCCGCCTTCGGCCTCGGCCGGCGCAACGCCCGGTGGTCCCGGCGGCAGGCCGCGCAGTGGTTCGGCGTCCGCCTCCCCGAGTCCTACGACCCGCTGCCCCCGCTGGAGCAGGGCGACCGCGGCCACTGGTGGAGCGGCCACGCCTACCACCGCCGCCGCTGGACCGCGCAGGTCTCCCGCCACGTCCACCGGGCGCTGCGCGACCCGGGCACCTGGCGCGACCAGGCGTGGCTGCTCGCCAACCCGGTGGCCGCCGGACTGACCGCCGGGGTGGCCGCCGGCCTGTTCGCGGCGGGCGTCCCGGTCACCGGACTGGCCTTCGTGAACCTCCTGGACAGCTACCCCTTCGAGAAGCCGGGGATCGCCCAGGCCCTGCTCCTGGGCCTGGCCGCCGCGGCCGCGGGCCTGGTGCTGGCCCCGTACGCGCTGCGCCTGCACACCCGCTGGATGCGGCACTTCCTCGACCCCGGGGACGGCGCCACCCGCGCGGAGCTCGCCGAGCGGGTGCAGCACCTCACCGCCAGCCGCGCCGACGCCGTCGGCGACCAGGCCGCCGAGCTGCGGCGCATCGAGCGCGACCTGCACGACGGCGCCCAGGCCCGCCTGGTGGCCATCGGCATGACGCTGGGCACCATCGAGCACCTGATGGACACCGACGCGCCCGCCGCCCGCGCCCTCCTCGCCGACGCCCGGCAGGCGTCCCACAAGGCCCTGCAGGAGCTGCGGGACCTGGTGCGGGGCATCCACCCGCCGGTCCTGGCCGAGCGCGGCCTCGCCGACGCCGTCCGCGCCCTGGCGCTGGACAGCCCGCTGCCCGTGGAGGTCTGCGCGGACCTGCCGGAGCGCCCGCCGGCCCCGGTGGAGGCCGCCGCCTACTTCTGCGTCTGCGAGCTGCTGGCCAACGCGGCCAAGCACTCCGGCGCCCGCCAGGTCTGGGTGGACCTGCTCCACCGCGCCGGGTCCCTGCGGATCACCGTGACCGACGACGGCCGCGGCGGCGCCGACCCGGCGCGCGGCAGCGGGCTGCGCGGGATCGGGCGCCGGCTCGGTACCTTCGACGGAGTCCTCGCCCTGAGCAGCCCGCCGGGCGGCCCGACCACCGTGACCATGGAGCTGCCGTGCGCGTCGTCCTCGCCGAGGACCTCTACCTCCTCCGGGAAGGCCTGACCCGGCTGCTGGAGGCCCACGGCTTCACCGTCGTGGCCGCCGTGGAGACCGGCCCCGACCTGCTGGCCGCGCTCCTGGAGCAGCGGCCGGACGTCGCCGTGGTGGACGTCCGGCTGCCGCCCACCCTCACCGACGAGGGCCTCCAGGCGGCGCTGGCCGCACGCCGGGAGATCCCGGGCCTGCCGGTGCTCGTCCTGTCCCAGCACGTGCAGCAGCTGTACGCCCGCGAGCTGCTGGCGGACGGCACCGGCGGTGTCGGCTACCTGCTCAAGGACCGGGTCTTCAACGCCGGCCAGTTCGTCGACGCCGTGCGCCGGGTGGCGGCCGGCGGCACCGCCATGGACCCCGACGTCATCGCCCGGCTGCTGGAGCGCGGGGAGCGCTCCCGGCCGGTGGGCCGGCTCACGCCCCGCGAGCGGGAGGTGCTGGAGCTGATGGCGGAGGGCTGCTCCAACTCGGCGATCGCCGCCCGGCTGACCGTCAGCGACGGCGCCGTCGCCAAGCACATCGCCAACATCTTCGCCAAGCTGGGGCTGGCCCCCACCGACGACGCGAACCGCCGGGTCCAGGCCGTCCTGGCGCACCTCGACGCGGTGCGCTGACGGACGGCCCGGGCGCCCGGCCGCTCCGGTACGGCGCTGCTCAGCGCTCCACCACGGCGGCCAGCACCTCCGGCAGCCGCCGGGGCAGCAGCCGGCCCGCCAGCCGGACGCCGAGCGCCGCCATCCCGGCGCCGTAGAGCGCACCGGCCGGGAGCACGGTCCAGGTCGGCCCGTCCGCCAGGTGCAGGGCCACCGCCGCCACGCCCAGCGGCACCGTCAGCACCACCACCCCGAGCATGGACCCGAACATGTTGCCCAGGACCAGCCCGGCCTGCCCGGGGGCGGCGTTCTGCATGGGGTTGCCGCCCGCCGGCATGGCGTACGGCAGCAGCACGCTCAGCACCGCGCCGACGCCCGCGCCGCCGCCCAGCAGGCCCCAGGTGAGCCCCAGCGCCTCCGGGAGGTCCGCCCAGCCCCCGCCGAACGCGGCCAGCACCGCCCCCAGCAGCGCCGTGGACGGCACGGCGTACGCGGCCACCGCCCGGACCCGCCCGCGCAGTTCGGCCCTGGCGTCCGCCGGACCGGCGATCGTGGCCGCCACCATCCAGAACGCGGACCCGTCCATGCCGAACAGGTTGAGCGTCTGCAGCCCCAGCACCAGGCCGCCGAACGCCACCGTGTACACGCTCATGCCGCCCTGCACCGCGGCGAGCACGGACAGGGCGGCCATCATGCCGATGCCGCTGAACACGGCCGCCCTCGCCCGCGGCTCCCGCCGGACGTAGCGCAGCTGCCGCTGCAGGGCCGCCCCGGACCGGTCCGCGGGCAGCAGCCGCGAGGAGAGGCCCCCACCGCGCCGCGCCGCGCGCACCTCGGGGGCGGCGGCGAGCGTGGAGGAGTCCGCGGTGACCATGAGCCGCTGCAGGGAGGCCCGCCACCAGCGGAGCAGCAGCACCAGCAGGCCCGCGGCCGCCGCCAGCTGCACCGCGGCCGCCGCCCACGCGCCGCCGCCCGCCGAGCGGACCGCGCCGAGCGCGCTCACCGGCGGCACCCAGCGCAGCACGGCGCCCGCCGGCTCCAGCGCCGAGAGGTCGACGCCTCCCGTGCCCGGCCTGCCGAGGACGCCCTGGAAGGCGATGTTGGCGCTCTGGATCAGCACCGCGAACAGCAGGCCGCCGAAGACGGCGAGGTCGCGGCCGCGCCGGCTGGAGAGCATCCGGGCGTTGCCCGCCGCCACCGCGCGGGACAGCACCACCAGGGTGAGCACCGCCAGCGGCACCGCCGCCACCGCCGTCGCGGCCCCGGCCGCCCCGGACGCCGCGGCCGCCGCCGCACCGCCCAGCACCACCGCGCTCAGCAGCGGGCCCGGGCCGACGAGCGCCGCCAGCAGCATCCCCCGCAGCAGGGGCGACGGCCGCAGCGGCAGCATCGTCAGGCGGGTGGGGTCGGCGCTCTCGTCGCCGGCGAAGAGGAAGAGCGGCACGCCCGCCCAGCCCAGCGCCAGCCCGGTGGCGACGACCACCGCCGCGTCGCCCGCGCCCCGGTGGCCGTGCAGGGCGGCCAGCGCGACCGCGGTCCCGGACGCCAGCAGCAGGCCCAGGGCGGAGCCGACGACGTAGGCGACGGCCCGGCCGCCGTTGCGCCGCAGGCCGTTGCGGAGCAGCCGCACCTTCAGCGAGACCACCGCCCGCACCACGTCCCGGTCGGCGGCCGCCCCCCGGGCGGGCGCCGCGACCCCGGCGGAGGCGACCCCGGCCGGCGTGTCCCCGGCCGGCGTGTCCCCGGCAGGCGTGTCCGCGGCGGTCACCGTGCGTCCCCGGGGCGTGCGCCGAGCCAGCCCAGCGAGGCGCCGGCGCCGTCGTCGCGCGCCCCGACCAGGTCGAGGAACGCCTCGTGCAGGCTGCGGCCGCCGCGCACCTCGTCCAGCGGCCCCCGGGCGACCACCCGTCCGGCGTTCATCACCGCCACCCGGTCGCACAGCTGCTCCACCAGCTCCATGACGTGGCTGGAGAGGACCACGGTGCCGCCGGACGCCGCGTACCGCTTCAGCACGCCCCGGACGGTCTGGGCGGAGACCGGGTCCACGCCCTCGAAGGGCTCGTCCAGGAAGAGCACCCGCGGGTTGTGCAGCAGCGCCGCCGCCAGCCCGACCTTCTTCCGCATGCCCGTGGAGTAGTCCGCGACCAGCCTGCCCCCGGCGCCGTCCAGGCCGAGGACCCGCAGCAGCTCGTCGGCGCGCCGGTCCACCTCCGCCGCGGGCAGCCCCCGCAGCCGCCCGCCGTACTGCAGCAGCTCCCGCCCGCTCAGCCGCTCGAACATCCGCAGCCCCTCGGGGAGGATCCCGATCCCCGCCTTGACCGCGACGGGGTCGCGCCACACGTCGGCGCCGTGGACCAGGACCGTGCCGTGGTCGGGCCGCAGCAGTCCGGTGGCCATGGACAGCGTGGTGGTCTTGCCCGCGCCGTTCGGCCCCACCAGGCCGAAGAAGCTGCCGGCGGGGATCTCCAGGTCGACACCCGCCACGGCGACCTGCTGCCCGAACCTCTTCCAGAGGCCGCATATCCCCACCGCGGCCGGTGGTGCTGCGTCCATGTGCCGCCCCTTCGCCCTCGTCCCCGACGCCCGCTGACGGGCCGTCGGCCGTCATCCTTCCCGAACGGCCCACCCGCCGGGCGCCGCCGCGTGTCACAGGTCCTCGACGGTTTCCGCTGCGGGAACGCGCGGCGGCGCCCCGTCGTCCACTATGAGGGGGACACTGGGGCGGGATCCGGAGGTGACCGATGGCCGTTCAGCCGGGGCGGGGCGCCCCTCAGCCGTGGGGGCCCTGGCAGCCAGCCCAGCAGTCCGTCCAGTCGCCGCAGGCGGTGATGCGCGCGGCGCACGCCGACCGCGAGCGCACCGTCGACGTGCTCAAGGCCTCCTACGCCGAGGGCAGGCTGACGCCCGACGAGTACGGCCAGCGGGTCGAGGCCGCCTACCGCGCGCTGACGTACGGTGAGCTCACCGCGCTGGTCGCGGACCTGCCCACCGGTCCGATGGGCGTGCCGGGGGGCATGGTGCCCGCGGCCTTCGGGCCGCCGCAGCCCCTCGTCCACCCCCAGCCGTACGTCTTCGTCCCGCCGTACCGGCCCGCGCCGCCGACCAACGGCATGGCGGCGGCCTCGATGGTGCTGGGCCTGCTCGGCTTCATGCCGTTCGGCATCGCCTCCCTGCCGGCGGCGGTGCTCGGGCACGTCGCCCGGTCCCGGATCCGGGAGTCGGGGGAGCAGGGGGACGGCATGGCCACGGCCGGCCTGGTGCTGGGCTGGATCGGCACCGCGTTCTGGGCGCTCGTCCTCCTCTTCTCCACGGCGGCCTGAGGCGCGGGGCCCGGGACGGCGGGTCCGGTCCGTGCGGTCCGGGCCGTGCGGCCGCCCGCGCACCGGCCCGTCCGTCCGTGCCGGACCGCCCGAGCCGGTCCGCCCGAGCCGGACCGCCCGTGCCCGCCGGGCAGGCACCCGCCGGACCGGCCGCAGCGCCGCCGGTCGGACCGGGGCCGGTCGGGAGGGGTTTCGCACCGCGCCGCACCGGGTTACCGTGGGCCTGCCCGGAACCCGCCGCGGCGGCCGGTCCGGCGGACCGCGCCGTGCCGCCCCGGGCCGGGCCTGTGCCCGGCGGCGCCCCGCGACCTGCGGCTGCCCATTTGTTTTGACCCGCGCCCATGCGGTAGGTACGCTCTGACCTTGTGCCTGGGGTGTCCCCGGGTCTCTTGTGCGTGCATGCACACCGGCCGCCGCGCGGCCGGAACCGCCCCGCGGGTCCGCCCGAGCGGGCGCGGCGGCGGCACACCGCACCTTGGGATTCCGTGATTCCTCGTCCCGAGCCCGCAGTCGCGGGCCACAGGATCGGAAGAGGCCCGACACGCCCGACCTCGTGGGTCGGACGGGGCGGGAGCGCCAGGTTAGTTCCACCAAGCCTTGGCACACAGAAAACGGAGAAACGGTGCCTACGATCCAGCAGCTGGTCCGAAAGGGCCGGCAGGACAAGGTCGAGAAGAACAAGACGCCCGCACTGAAGGGTTCGCCCCAGCGCCGCGGCGTCTGCACGCGTGTGTACACGACCACCCCGAAGAAGCCCAACTCGGCTCTCCGCAAGGTCGCCCGTGTGCGCCTCACCAGCGGGATCGAGGTCACCGCCTACATCCCGGGCGAGGGCCACAACCTGCAGGAGCACTCCATCGTGCTCGTGCGCGGCGGTCGTGTGAAGGACCTGCCGGGTGTGCGCTACAAGATCATCCGCGGCTCCCTCGACACCCAGGGTGTCAAGAACCGCAAGCAGGCCCGCAGCCGCTACGGCGCCAAGAAGGAGAAGTAAGAATGCCTCGCAAGGGCCCCGCCCCGAAGCGCCCGGTCATCATCGACCCGGTCTACAACTCCCCCCTGGTGACCTCGCTCGTCAACAAGGTCCTCCTGCACGGCAAGCGCTCCACCGCCGAGCGCATCGTGTACGGCGCCCTCGAGGGCATCCGTGAGAAGAGCGGCAACGACCCGGTCGTCACCCTCAAGCGCGCCCTGGAGAACGTGAAGCCGACCCTCGAGGTCCGCTCCCGCCGCGTCGGCGGCGCCACCTACCAGGTGCCGGTCGAGGTCCGCCCGGGCCGCTCCACCACCCTGGCGCTGCGCTGGCTGGTCGGCTACTCCCGCGCCCGCCGCGAGAAGACCATGACCGAGCGCCTGCTCAACGAGATCCTCGACGCCTCCAACGGCCTCGGCGCCTCCGTGAAGCGCCGCGAGGACACCCACAAGATGGCCGAGTCCAACAAGGCCTTCGCGCACTACCGCTGGTAGTCGACCCGCCTACGACGCAAACGAGAGAGAAGACGAGCCACCATGGCTACTACCTCCCTTGACCTGGCCAAGGTCCGCAACATCGGGATCATGGCCCACATCGACGCGGGCAAGACCACCACCACCGAGCGGATCCTGTTCTACACCGGTGTGAGCTACAAGATCGGTGAGGTCCACGACGGCGCCGCCACGATGGACTGGATGGAGCAGGAGCAGGAGCGCGGCATCACCATCACGTCCGCCGCGACGACCTGCCACTGGACCGTGGACGGTGCCGACCACACCATCAACATCATCGACACCCCGGGCCACGTCGACTTCACCGTCGAGGTGGAGCGCTCGCTGCGCGTGCTCGACGGTGCCGTGACGGTGTTCGACGGTGTCGCCGGTGTGGAGCCCCAGTCCGAGACCGTGTGGCGCCAGGCCGACCGCTACAACGTCCCGCGCATCTGCTTCGTCAACAAGCTGGACCGCGTGGGCGCGGAGTTCCACCGCTGCGTCGACATGATCGTCGACCGCCTCGGTGCGACCCCGCTGGTCATGCAGCTCCCGATCGGTGCCGAGGCGGACTTCCGCGGCGTCGTCGACCTGGTCCGCATGAAGGCGCTGCTGTGGTCCGAGGACGCCCCCAAGGGCGAGATGTACGACGTCGTCGACATCCCGGACACCCACGTGGACGTCGCCCAGGAGTGGCGCGACAAGCTGCTCGAGACCGCGGCCGAGGCCGACGACCAGCTGATGGAGCTGTACCTGGAGGGCACCGAGCCCACCATGGAGCAGCTGAAGGCCGGCATCCGCCGCGCCACCATCGCCGGCAGCCTGACCCCGGTCTTCTGCGGCACCGCGTTCAAGAACAAGGGTGTCCAGCCCCTGCTCGACGCGATCGTGGAGTACCTCCCCTCCCCGACCGACGTCGAGGGCGTCACCGGCCACAAGGTCGGCGACGAGGAGACCGAGATCTTCCGCAAGGCCTCCGACGAGGAGCCCCTCTCGGCCCTGGCCTTCAAGATCATGAGCGACCCGCACCTCGGCAAGCTCACCTTCGTCCGGATCTACTCCGGCCGTCTCGAGTCCGGCACCCAGGTGCTGAACTCGGTGAAGGGCCGCAAGGAGCGGATCGGCAAGATCTACCGGATGCACGCGAACAAGCGTGAGGAGATCCCCAGCGTCGGTGCCGGCGACATCATCGCCGTCATGGGCCTGAAGGACACCACCACCGGTGAGACCCTGTGCGACGCCGCGAACCCGGTGATCCTCGAGTCCATGAACTTCCCGGCCCCGGTGATCCAGGTCGCCATCGAGCCGAAGTCCAAGGGCGACCAGGAGAAGCTGGGCGTCGCGATCCAGCGCCTGGCCGAGGAGGACCCGTCCTTCCAGGTCCACACGGACGAGGAGACGGGCCAGACCATCATCGCGGGCATGGGCGAGCTGCACCTCGAGGTGCTGGTCGACCGCATGAAGCGCGAGTTCCGGGTCGAGGCCAACGTCGGCAAGCCGCAGGTGGCGTACCGCGAGACCATCCGCAAGGGTGTCGAGCGGATCGACTACACGCACAAGAAGCAGACCGGTGGCTCCGGCCAGTTCGCGAAGGTCCAGATCGCCATCGAGCCTCTCGAGGGCGGCGAGGGCTACGAGTTCGTGAACAAGGTCACGGGCGGCCGCGTGCCGAAGGAGTACATCCCCTCGGTCGACGCCGGTGCCCAGGAGGCCATGGAGTTCGGCGTCCTGGCCGGCTACCCGATGGTGGGCGTGCGCGTCACCCTGCTCGACGGTGCCTACCACGAGGTCGACTCCTCCGAGCTCGCCTTCAAGATCGCCGGCTCCATGGCGTTCAAGGAGGGTGCCCGCAAGGCCAGCCCGGCCCTGCTCGAGCCCATGATGGCCGTCGAGGTCACCACGCCCGAGGACTACATGGGCGACGTGATCGGCGACATCAACTCCCGCCGCGGCCAGATCCAGGCCATGGAGGAGCGCAGCGGAGCCCGGGTCGTCAAGGCCCTCGTCCCGCTGTCCGAGATGTTCGGCTACGTCGGTGACCTGCGCAGCAAGACCTCTGGCCGCGCGAGCTACTCGATGCAGTTCGACTCGTACGCCGAGGTTCCGCGGAACGTGGCGGACGACATCATCGCCAAGGCCAAGGGCGAGTGACGATCCGGATTTTCCGGACCAACCGCAAGCCTTAGGCTGTAAGGAGGCATCCCCGGCACCCCCCTCCCAGGGGGACGGGTGCCGGGGGGCCTCCGGCCCCCACCCGCGGGCCGGGTCCGTTCGCAGACCAGCGTCCGGAGCCGTCCCGACCAAGACCAACTGACGTCGTACGGCGTACAGAACCAGTCCCACAGGAGGACCCCAGTGGCGAAGGCGAAGTTCGAGCGGACTAAGCCGCACGTCAACATCGGCACCATCGGTCACATCGACCACGGTAAGACCACCCTTACCGCGGCGATCACCAAGGTGCTGCACGACGCGTACCCGGAGATCAACCCCTTCACGCCGTTCGACCAGATCGACAAGGCGCCGGAGGAGCGGCAGCGCGGTATCACCATCTCCATCGCGCACGTCGAGTACCAGACCGAGGCGCGTCACTACGCCCACGTCGACTGCCCGGGTCACGCGGACTACATCAAGAACATGATCACCGGTGCCGCCCAGATGGACGGCGCCATCCTCGTGGTCGCCGCCACCGACGGCCCGATGCCGCAGACCAAGGAGCACGTCCTCCTGGCCCGCCAGGTCGGCGTCCCCTACATCGTCGTCGCCCTGAACAAGGCCGACATGGTGGACGACGAGGAGATCCTGGAGCTCGTCGAGCTCGAGGTCCGCGAGCTCCTCTCCGAGTACGAGTTCCCGGGCGACGACCTCCCGGTCGTGCGCGTCTCGGCGCTCAAGGCGCTCGAGGGCGACAAGGAGTGGGGCGAGAAGCTCCTCGGCCTCATGCACGCGGTGGACGAGAACATCCCCACCCCCGAGCGTGACGTCGACAAGCCGTTCCTGATGCCGATCGAGGACGTCTTCACGATCACCGGTCGTGGCACCGTCGTCACCGGCCGCATCGAGCGCGGTGTCCTCAAGGTGAACGAGACCGTCGACATCGTCGGTATCAAGCCCACCAAGACCACCACCACGGTCACCGGCATCGAGATGTTCCGCAAGCTGCTCGACGAGGGCCAGGCGGGCGAGAACGTCGGTCTGCTCCTCCGCGGCATCAAGCGCGAGGACGTCGAGCGCGGCCAGGTCATCATCAAGCCGGGTTCGGTCACGCCGCACACCGACTTCGAGGCCCAGGCCTACATCCTGTCGAAGGACGAGGGTGGCCGCCACACCCCGTTCTTCAACAACTACCGCCCGCAGTTCTACTTCCGTACCACGGACGTGACCGGCGTCGTGACCCTCCCCGAGGGCACCGAGATGGTCATGCCGGGCGACAACACCGCCATGACGGTCGCGCTGATCCAGCCGGTCGCCATGGAGGAGGGCCTGAAGTTCGCCATCCGCGAGGGTGGCCGCACCGTCGGCGCCGGCCAGGTCACCAAGATCGTCAAGTGACGACCTGAGGGACCTGCCTGCCCGTCAGGCACACCCCGAGGGCCCCGCACCCCGTCCGTGAGGACGGCGGTGCGGGGCCCTCGGGCTTTTCCGTGCGGAGGGCGCCTGCCGCCCGGACTCCCCGCCCCGCGTGCGGGGCGGGGAGTCCGGGCGGCCCCGCACGCTCAGCGGCGGGGCCAGGCGGGGTGGCTCTCCCAGGACGCGCCGGTGGTGAGCTCCCGCGCGCCGGTGCCGTCGGCGCGGACCGCCCAGATCCGGGGCTCGGGGATCGGCCCGCGGACGTAGGCGATCCACGCGCCGTCGGCCGACCAGGACGGGTCCATCTCGTGGTCGGCGCTCGCGGCCACGGTCCGGTCGCCCCGGCCGTCCGCGCCCACGACGTGGATGTCCCCCTTGCCCGGCCCGCTGGTGGTGCTGCCGCTGGTGTACGCGATCCGCCTGCCGTCCGGCGACCACGCGGGGTCCAGGGCCCGTACGGGCGCGTGCGTCACCTGGCGGGGGGCACCGTCCTGCGTGTACGGGTCCGTCAGGTAGACCTGCCAGGTGCCGCTGCGCTGCCTGCAGAAGGCGACGGACCTCCCGTCGGGGGACCAGGCGGGGTCCTCGATCCTCTCCGTGCCGGTGGTGAGCGACCGGCTGCTCCCGTCGGAGACCGTGACCACCACCAGCTGCTGCACGCCCTTCACGACCTGAAGGGCGGCGAGCCGCGTCCCGTCCGGCGACCAGGAGACCCGGCTGCCCTTCGCGATGGACGCGATCCTCCGCGCGCCGGTGCCGTCCCTGCGGGCGGTCCACACCGCCGAGCTGTCGCCGTCGGTGCGGGTGAAGGCGAAGGACCGCCCGTCGGGCGCCCACTGGGGGAGGCTGTCGCAGCTGCCGTCCCGGACGAGCGGGGACGGGTCGTCCCGCCCGGTGCGCCGCGTGCCGATCACGGAGCGGCAGTGCTTCCCGAGGACGTTGCCGGGCAGGTCCAGCCGGATCAGCAGCTGCGTGTCGGGCGGCCCCGCCGGGGCGGAGGCGGAGGCCCTCGGTGACGGGGGCCCGGAGCCCGCGTCCTTCCCCTTCCCGCCGCCGAACGGGTCGAGGGCCATGGTGACGGCGGAGGCGGCCAGGACCGCGACGGCGGCCGCCGCCAGGGGCAGCCGCCGCCGGGTACGGCCCGGCGGCGGGGGCGCGGGGCTCCACGGCGCGGTCGCGGCCTGTGACGGCCCGGCGGCGGCACCCGGCCCGCCGGCCGTACCGGCGGCCCCACCGGGGGCGGATCCTCCTGGCGGCGGGGCGTCCGCACCGCCGGGGACCGGCCGTGCGCCGCCGCCGGGGACCGGCTGCTGGGTGCCCCGGTCGGCGGCGGTCGGGCGAGGGGGCGCCGGGAGCGACGGCGCCGTGGGCGTCGCCGCCACCGCCGGGCCTGCCGTCAGGTCCGCCGCCCGATCCGTCGCCCGCCCGGCCGTCTGACCCGCCGTCGGGCCCGCCGCCTGACCCGCCGTCGGCCGCGGGGCCGGGCCCGCTCCCGGCCCCGTCCCGGCCGCCGGACCCGGCCCGGGACCCGGCCCGGGGCCCGCTCCCGGTGCCGCCGCGGGGGCGGCCTCCGCCGGCGGGCGGGACGAGGCCTCCGCCGGCGTCCCGGCCCCCGCCCCGGCCCCGGTCCCGGCCGGGCGGCGGGCGCCCGGGACCCGCGCCGCGTGCTCGGCGAGGAGGGCCCGCACGTCCTCGGGCAGCCAGTCGCCCTCGTCGTCGCGGTCCGGCACCACCAGCCGGTCCAGCAGGGCCCGCGGCGACGGCCGCGCCGCGGGGTCCTTGGCCAGGCAGGCGGCGACGGTCCCGCGCAGCCCCTCCGGCACGGCCCGGAGGTCGGGCTCCTCGTGGACGGTCCGGTACAGCACGGAGGCCGACGGTCCGTCACCGAAGGGCAGGGCGCCCGCCGCGCGGCAGAGCACGATGCCGAGGGCGAAGACGTCCACGGCGGGGCTCACGGCGCCGCCGGTGAGCTGCTCGGGCGCGAGGAAGCCGGGGGTGCCGACCTGGAGGCCGGTCAGGGTGAGCGAGGTGTGGTCCAGGGCGCGGGCGATCCCGAAGTCGATGACGCGCGGGCCGTCGTCGGCCACGATGATGTTGGCGGGCTTGAGGTCGCGGTGCACGACGCCTGCCCCGTGGACCGCCTCCAGGGCCTCGGCCAGTCCGGCGGCGAGCACGGTCAGCGTGTCGGCCGGCAGCGGGCCGCACCTGCCCACCACCTCGTGCAGGGAGGGCCCCGGCACGTACGCGGTGACCAGCCACGGCGGGTCGCCGTCGGGGTCCGCGTCCACGACGGGCGCGGTGTGGAAGCCGCCGACCCGCCGTGCCGCCGCGACCTCCTGGGCGAACCGCCGCCGGAAGCCGCGGTCCTCGGCGAGCTGCGGCCGCACGACCTTGACGGCGACCGTCCGTCCGGAGGGGGACCGCCCGAGGTAGACCACCCCCATGCCGCCGCTGCCCAGCCGGGCGGTGATCCGGTACCTTCCCCCGCCCACCGTCTCCGGGTCGCCTGCCTGAAGCGGCTTCATGGTCCCGTCCCCATCGGTCCGCACCGCCTGCGCGCGGTGACGTCTCTCAGTACCGCCGGTGAGGACTGCCGTCAAGCGTCCGCCGGTTGCGCGCGGCCCCGGCGGGGCCCGGGGGCGTGCGGACGCCGCGGCGGCTGCGCGGGCGGGAGGGCGCGGAGAGGAGGCGGGAGCCGGGGCGGCGGGGGAGGCGAGGGGGCGCGGGAGGAGCCCCGGTACGCCGGGGGTTTGACAGTCGGCACCGTGCGGGTAGTGTCATGCGCTCCGATTGGCCCCCGGCGCGCCCGGTGTGGCACACTGTCCGAGTTGCTCGGTTGAGTGCCGATGCTGCGCGCCTCCCGCCGGGAGGACCGGAAGCGAGTCCCACAGTACTCGTCGCCCCCGTGATGCCTGCTGTTGCAGTAGCTGCGAGGGCGGACGTACGGGAATCTTCCGGGAAGCGTGGGCGGGGCCTCGACCCGGCGCCTGAAGGCCGTCCGCGGCCCGGAGCAGAAGCCTCCTGGGGATTCTTCCAAGGGTTTACTGCGAGCGGGAGTGCGACACACCCGACCGCGTGGGTCGGACAAGCGGCCGATCGGGCGCCGTAGTGGCAAGACGACAGACAAGGACTACGAAGTAGCCATGGCGGGACAGAAGATCCGCATCCGGCTCAAGGCCTACGACCACGAGGTGATCGACTCCTCGGCGAAGAAGATCGTCGAGACCGTCACCCGTACTGGTGCGCAGGTCGCGGGCCCGGTGCCGCTGCCCACTGAGAAGAACGTGTACTGCGTCATCCGCTCGCCGCACAAGTACAAGGACTCGCGCGAGCACTTCGAGATGCGTACGCACAAGCGCCTGATCGACATCCTCGACCCCACCCCGAAGACGGTTGACTCGCTGATGCGTCTCGACCTGCCGGCCGGTGTCGACATCGAGATCAAGCTCTGAGAGGCGCACCGAAGATGGCTAAGCAGATTAAGGGCATCCTGGGCGAGAAGCTCGGCATGACCCAGGTCTGGGACGAGAACAACCGGATCGTTCCGGTCACCGTCGTCAAGGCCGGGCCGAATGTCGTGACCCAGGTCCACACCGCTGACACCACCGGCTACGACTCGGTGCAGATCGGCTTCGGCGAGATCGACCCGCGCAAGGTGAACAAGCCCCTCCAGGGCCACTTCTCCAAGGCCGGCGTCACTCCCCGCCGTCACCTGGTCGAGCTGCGCACCGCTGACGCGTCCGAGTACACCCTGGGCCAGGAGATCACCGCCGAGGTGTTCGACGCCGGTGTCAAGGTCGACGTGACCGGCACCAGCAAGGGCAAGGGCACCGCCGGTGTCATGAAGCGCCACGGCTTCAAGGGCCTGGGCGCCGGACACGGCACGCAGCGCAAGCACCGCTCGCCCGGCTCCATCGGTGGCTGCGCCACCCCGGGCCGCGTGTTCAAGGGCCTCCGTATGGCGGGCCGCATGGGCAACGAGCGTGTGACCACCCAGAACCTGACCGTTCACGCCGTTGACGCGGAGAAGGGCCTGCTGCTCATCAAGGGCGCAATCCCTGGTCCGAACGGCGGCCTCGTCCTGGTCCGCACCGCGGCCAAGGGGGCCTGAAGCAGATGAGCACCATTGACATCCTCTCGCCCGTGGGCGAGAAGGCCGGCTCCGTCGAGCTGCCCGCCGAGATCTTCGACGCCAAGGTCAGCATTCCGCTGATCCACCAGGTCGTCGTCGCCCAGCTGGCCGCTGCCCGCCAGGGCACCCACAAGACGAAGACCCGCGGCGAGGTCCGCGGCGGCGGCAAGAAGCCGTACCGCCAGAAGGGCACCGGCCGCGCCCGTCAGGGCTCGACCCGCGCGCCGCAGTTCGCCGGTGGTGGCGTCGTGCACGGTCCCGTGCCGCGCGACTACTCGCAGCGGACCCCGAAGAAGATGAAGGCCGCCGCCCTGCGCGGTGCCCTCACCGACCGGGCCCGCCACAACCGCATCCACGTCGTCACCGGTGTGGTCGCGACCGAGCAGCCCTCCACCAAGGCTGTCCGTGAGCTGTTCGGCAAGATCAGCGAGCGCAAGAACGTCCTCCTCGTCGTCGAGCGCGACGACGAGCTGGCGATCAAGTCGGCTCGCAACCTGCCGTCGGTGCACATCCTGGACGCGGGCCAGCTGAACACGTACGACGTGCTCGTCTCCGACGATGTGGTCTTCACCCAGGCCGCCTTCGAGCGCTTCGTGGCCGGTCCGGCCGCGTCCGCCAAGGCCGTCGCGTCCGAGGGCGAGCTCGAAGGGAGCGCCGCCTGATGAGCGAGCAGATCACCTCCAAGACCTTCACGGACCCCCGTGACGTCCTGGTGAAGCCGGTCATCTCCGAGAAGAGCTACAGCCTCCTCGACGAGAACAAGTACACGTTCATCGTGTCGCCGGGCGCGAACAAGACCCAGATCAAGCAGGCGGTCGAGTCCGTCTTCTCGGTCAAGGTCACCGCGGTCAACACGATCAACCGGCAGGGGAAGCGCAAGCGCTCCAAGACCGGTTTCGGCAAGCGCAAGGACACCAAGCGCGCCGTCGTGACCCTGGCCGAGGGCAGCCGCATCGACATCTTCGGTGGTCCGGTCTCCTAACGGAGCATCGGATCGTCGATACGGACGAGGACGAAAGAAGCCATGGGCATCCGCAAGTACAAGCCGACGACCCCGGGCCGTCGTGGTTCCAGCGTCGCCGACTTTGTCGAGATCACGCGGTCCACGCCGGAGAAGTCGCTGGTTCGCCCCCTGCACAGCAAGGGCGGCCGTAACAACGCCGGTCGTATCACCGCTCGCCACCAGGGTGGCGGACACAAGCGCGCCTACCGCGTGATCGACTTCCGTCGCCACGACAAGGACGGCGTGCCGGCCAAGGTCGCGCACATCGAGTACGACCCCAACCGCACCGCCCGCATCGCGCTGCTCCACTACGCGGACGGCGAGAAGCGCTACATCCTGGCCCCGGCCAAGCTGCAGCAGGGCGACCGGGTCGAGAACGGCCCCGGCGCCGACATCAAGCCGGGCAACAACCTCTCGCTCCGCAACATCCCGGTCGGCACCGTCGTGCACGCCGTGGAGCTGCGTCCGGGCGGCGGCGCCAAGATGGGCCGCTCCGCCGGCGCCAGCATCCAGCTGCTGGCGAAGGAGGGCCGCTTCGCGACCCTCCGCATGCCGTCGGGTGAGATCCGCCAGGTCGACGTGCGCTGCCGCGCCACCGTCGGCGAGGTCGGCAACGCCGAGCAGTCGAACATCAACTGGGGCAAGGCCGGCCGTATGCGCTGGAAGGGCGTCCGCCCGACCGTCCGCGGTGTGGCCATGAACCCGATCGACCACCCGCACGGTGGTGGTGAGGGCAAGACCTCCGGTGGTCGCCACCCGGTCTCGCCGTGGGGCAAGCCCGAGGGCCGTACCCGTCGCCCGAACAAGGCCTCGGACAAGCTCATCGTGCGCCGCCGCAAGACCAACAAGAAGCGCTAGGAGCAGGTTCGATGCCGCGCAGCCTCAAGAAGGGCCCCTTCATCGACGACCACCTCGCCAAGAAGGTGGACGCCCAGAACGAAGCGGGTACCCAGAACGTCATCAAGACCTGGTCCCGGCGCTCCATGATCGTGCCGTCCATGCTCGGGCACACGATCGCGGTGCACGACGGCCGCAAGCACGTCCCGGTGTTCGTCACCGAGTCGATGGTCGGCCACAAGCTCGGTGAGTTCGCGCCGACCCGCACCTTCCGCGGCCACGAGAAGGACGACCGCAAGTCGCGTCGTCGCTGATCTGCGGAAATAGCGAAGACCGATGACTGACACCATCAACAAGGGGACAACCATGGAAGCCAGGGCCCAGGCGCGGTACATCCGCGTCACGCCCATGAAGGCCCGCCGCGTGGTGGACCTCATCCGTGGCATGAGTGCCACGGAGGCCCAGGCGGTCCTGCGTTTTGCTCCGCAGGCCGCGACCGTGCCGGTCGGCAAGGTGCTGGACAGCGCCATCGCCAACGCCGTGCACAACTACAACCACAACAACGTGGACGACCTCTACGTCTCCGAGGCGTACGTCGACGAGGGCCCGACCCTGAAGCGGTTCCGGCCGCGCGCCCAGGGCCGCGCCTACCGGATCCGCAAGCGGACCAGCCACATCACCGTGGTCGTCAGCAGCAAGGAAGGGACCCGGTAATGGGCCAGAAGGTTAACCCGCACGGGTTCCGGCTCGGCATCACCACGGACTTCAAGTCCCGCTGGTACGCCGACAAGCTGTACAAGGACTACGTCAAGGAAGACGTCGCCATCCGCCGGATGATGACGAAGGGCATGGAGCGGGCCGGCATCTCCAAGGTGGAGATCGAGCGCACCCGCGACCGCGTCCGCGTCGACATCCACACCGCCCGGCCGGGCATCGTCATCGGCCGCCGCGGCGCGGAGGCCGACCGCATCCGCGGCGACCTGGAGAAGCTCACCGGCAAGCAGGTGCAGCTGAACATCCTCGAGGTCAAGAACCCCGAGATGGACGCTCAGCTGGTCGCCCAGGGCGTCGCCGAGCAGCTCTCCTCCCGCGTGTCCTTCCGCCGTGCCATGCGCAAGTCGATGCAGGGCACCATGAAGTCGGGCGCCAAGGGCATCAAGGTCCAGTGCTCCGGCCGTCTCGGCGGCGCCGAGATGTCCCGCTCGGAGTTCTACCGCGAGGGTCGCGTGCCGCTGCACACCCTGCGCGCCAACGTGGACTACGGCTTCTTCGAGGCCCGTACCACCTTCGGCCGCATCGGTGTGAAGGTCTGGATCTACAAGGGCGACGTCAAGAACATCGCCGAGGTCCGCGCCGAGAACGCCGCCGCCCGCGCCGGCAACCGCCCGGCCCGCGGCGCCGCCGACCGTCCGGCCCGTGGCGGCCGCGGTGGCGAGCGCGGTGGCCGCGGTGGCCGCCGTCCGCAGCAGGGTGCCGAGGCCCAGGCCTCGACCGCCCCCGCCGAGACGCCGGCCGCCGAGGCGCCGGCTTCCAACAACGCTGGAACGGAGGCCTGACCCAATGCTGATCCCTCGCAGGGTCAAGCACCGCAAGCAGCACCACCCCAAGCGGCGTGGCGCTGCCAAGGGCGGCACTGAGCTCGCGTTCGGCGAGTACGGCATCCAGGCCGTCACCCCGGCCTACGTGACGAACCGGCAGATCGAGTCCGCTCGTATCGCCATCACCCGTCACATCCGCCGTGGCGGCAAGGTCTGGATCAACATCTACCCGGACCGCCCGCTCACGAAGAAGCCCGCCGAGACCCGCATGGGTTCCGGCAAGGGTTCGCCGGAGTGGTGGGTTGCGAACGTCCACCCGGGACGGGTGATGTTCGAGCTGTCCTACCCCAACGAGAAGGTGGCTCGTGAGGCGCTGACCCGCGCTGCTCACAAGCTCCCGATGAAGTGCCGGATTGTCCGGCGCGAGGCAGGTGAGAGCTGATGTCGGCCGGCACCAAGGCTGCTGAGCTTCGCGGTCTGGCCGACGACGAGCTCGTCGGCAAGCTCCGTGAGGCCAAGGAGGAGCTGTTCAACCTCCGCTTCCAGGCGGCGACCGGGCAGCTCGAGAACCACGGTCGGCTTCGCGCCGTCCGGAAGGACATCGCGCGGATCTACACCCTGATGCGCGAGCGCGAGCTGGGCATCGAGACGGTGGAGAACGCCTGATGACTGAGAACGAGAAGAACACCGAGGCACGCGGCTTCCGCAAGACCCGCGAGGGTCTGGTCGTCAGCGACAAGATGGACAAGACCGTCGTCGTCGCCGTTGAGGACCGCGTCAAGCACGCGCTGTACGGCAAGGTCATCCGCCGTACGAACAAGCTGAAGGCGCACGACGAGCAGAACGCCTGTGGCGTCGGCGACCGCGTCCTCCTCATGGAGACCCGGCCGCTGTCCGCGACGAAGCGCTGGCGCGTCGTCGAGATCCTCGAGAAGGCCAAGTAACGAACGCGATTGGGTGCGGCCGTATGTGCCCGGTGCCGTCAGGCGACCGGGTGAGCAGCGGCCGGCCCGGTCCCGATCGTTGACGATCAGGAGAAAGACGTGATCCAGCAGGAGTCGCGACTGCGAGTCGCCGACAACACGGGTGCCAAGGAGATCCTCTGCATCCGCGTTCTCGGTGGCTCCGGCCGGCGCTACGCGGGCATCGGGGACGTCATCGTGGCTACCGTCAAGGACGCGATCCCCGGTGGCAACGTGAAGAAGGGCGACGTCGTCAAGGCCGTCGTCGTGCGGACCGTGAAGGAGCGCCGTCGTCCCGACGGTTCCTACATCCGCTTCGACGAGAACGCCGCGGTCGTCCTCAAGAACGACGGTGACCCCCGTGGTACCCGCATCTTCGGCCCCGTGGGCCGTGAGCTGCGCGAGAAGAAGTTCATGAAGATCATCTCGCTCGCGCCGGAGGTGCTCTAACCGATGGCTGACAGCATGAAGATCAAGAAGGGTGACCTGGTCCAGGTCATCACCGGCAAGGACAAGGGCAAGCAGGGCAAGGTCATCCAGGCCTTCCCCGCCGAGCAGCGCGTCCTGGTCGAGGGTGTCAACCGGGTCAAGAAGCACACCAAGGTCGGCCAGACCGCCCGTGGTTCCCAGACCGGCGGCATCGTGACCACCGAGGCCCCCGTCCACGTCAGCAACGTTCAGCTGGTCGTGGAGAAGGACGGCAAGAAGGTCGTCACCCGCGTCGGCTACCGCTTCGACGACGAGGGCAACAAGATCCGCGTTGCCAAGCGGACCGGTGAGGACATCTGATGAGCGAGACCACTGTCGAGAAGGTGCAGCCGCGCCTCAAGGAGCGGTACCGCGCTGAGATCAAGGGCCAGCTGCAGGAGCAGTTCTCGTACGAGAACCCCATGCTGATCCCCGGCCTGGTCAAGGTCGTCGTCAACATGGGTGTCGGCGAGGCCGCCCGTGACAGCAAGCTGATCGAGGGCGCCATCCGCGACCTCACCGCGATCACCGGCCAGAAGCCGGCTGTCACGAAGGCCCGCAAGTCCATCGCGCAGTTCAAGCTGCGCGAGGGCCAGCCGATCGGCACCCACGTCACCCTCCGGGGCGACCGCATGTGGGAGTTCGTGGACCGTCTGGTGTCGCTGGCGCTCCCGCGCATCCGCGACTTCCGCGGTCTGTCGCCGAAGCAGTTCGACGGCCGTGGCAACTACACGTTCGGTCTGACCGAGCAGGTCATGTTCCACGAGATCGACCAGGACAAGGTCGACCGTCAGCGGGGCATGGACATCACCGTTGTCACCACCGCCCAGACTGACGACGAGGGCCGGGCGCTGCTGCGCGCCCTCGGCTTCCCGTTCAAGGAGAACTGACCGTGGCGAAGAAGTCCCTCATCGCGAAGTCGGAGCGCAAGCCGAAGTTCGCTGTCCGCGGCTACACCCGCTGCCAGCGCTGCGGCCGCCCGCACTCCGTGTACCGCAAGTTCGGCCTCTGCCGTGTGTGCCTCCGTGAGATGGCCCACCGCGGCGAGCTGCCGGGCGTGACCAAGAGCTCCTGGTAGCACACGGGGCGCCCCGACCCCGACGCGTTTGGGACTCCGTAGCACAGTCCCGTAAAGTGTTGGGGTCGGGCGCCCTGCTGCCCGGAATTCGTCTTACTACACCGTAGGTCCCTGCCGCGCCTATCGCGCCCCTCGCGGGGCGGGCTGCGCGCTGTCGGAAACCGCGGTGAGAGAGGCCTAAGGCCATCATGACCATGACCGACCCGATCGCAGACATGCTGACGCGTCTGCGGAACGCGAACTCGGCTTACCACGACTCCGTGGCCATGCCGGCGAGCAAGATCAAGGCGCACATCGCCGAGATCCTCCAGCAGGAGGGCTACATCTCCGGCTGGAAGGTCGAGGAGCCGCAGGAGAACGAGGTCGGCAAGAAGCTGACCATCGAGCTCAAGTTCGGCCCCAACCGCGAGCGCTCGATCGCCGGCATCAAGCGCATCAGCAAGCCGGGCCTGCGGGTCTACGCAAAGTCCACCAACCTGCCGAAGGTCCTCGGTGGCCTGGGTGTCGCGATCATCTCGACGTCCCAGGGCCTCCTGACGGGCCAGCAGGCCGCCAAGAAGGGTGTGGGCGGGGAAGTCCTCGCCTACGTCTGGTAATTCGGGAAACGGAGGTATAGCCATGTCGCGAATTGGACGGCTGCCCATCCCGGTTCCCGCCGGCGTGGACGTCACCATCGATGGCCGGACGGTCTCGGTGAAGGGCCCCAAGGGTTCCCTCTCCCACACCGTCGCTGCGCCGATCGAGATCGGCAAGGGCGAGGACGGCAACCTGGTCGTCACGCGTCCCAACGACGAGCGTCAGTCGAAGGCCCTGCACGGCCTGAGCCGCACGCTGGTGGCGAACATGATCACCGGCGTGACCGCGGGCTACCGCAAGTCGCTCGAGATCAGCGGTGTCGGTTACCGCGTGGCCGCGAAGGGCTCCTCGATGGAGTTCTCCCTCGGCTACAGCCACCCGATCCTGGTCGAGGCCCCTGAGGGCATCACCTTCCAGGTCGAGTCGCCCACCAAGTTCCACGTGGACGGCATCGACAAGCAGAAGGTCGGCGAGGTCGCCGCGAAGATCCGCAAGCTGCGCAAGCCCGACCCGTACAAGGCCAAGGGCGTGAAGTACGCGGGCGAGGTCATCCGCCGCAAGGTCGGAAAGGCTGGTAAGTAAGCCATGGCAGTCGGTGTGAAGATCGGCAAGGGCAACGCCTACAAGGGCACCGCCCGCAAGCGCCGCGCCATCCGCGTTCGCAAGCGCGTCGTCGGCAGCGAGGTGCGTCCGCGCCTCGTCGTGACCCGCTCGAACCGCCACATGGTGGCCCAGGTCATCGACGACGCCCAGGGTCACACCCTGGCGTCGGCGTCCACCCTCGACGTGTCGATCCGCGGCAACGAGGGCGACAAGACCGAGCAGGCCAAGAAGGTCGGAGCCCTGGTCGCCGAGCGTGCCAAGGCCGCCGGCATCGAGCAGGTCGTCTTCGACCGCGCGGGCAACCGCTACGCCGGCCGCATCGCGGCCCTGGCGGACGCGGCCCGTGAGGCCGGGCTCGACTTCTGAGCCGTTCGTCGCAAGCTAGCGGACGTAAACGAGAGAGGTAATTCCAATGGCTGGACCCCAGCGCCGCGGTGGCGGCGCCGGTGGCGGCGAGCGGCGTGACCGTAAGCGGGACGGTCGGGACGGCGGCCAGGCCGCCGAGAAGACCGCCTACGTCGAGCGTGTCGTCGCGATCAACCGCGTCGCCAAGGTTGTCAAGGGTGGTCGTCGCTTCAGCTTCACCGCGCTGGTCGTGGTGGGCGACGGCGACGGCACCGTCGGTGTCGGCTACGGCAAGGCCAAGGAGGTGCCGGCCGCCATCGCCAAGGGTGTGGAGGAGGCCAAGAAGCACTTCTTCAAGGTCCCCCGTATCCAGGGCACCATCCCGCACCCCATCCAGGGTGAGAAGGCCGCGGGCGTCGTGCTGCTGAAGCCGGCCTCCCCCGGTACCGGCGTCATCGCCGGCGGCCCGGTGCGCGCCGTCCTGGAGTGCGCCGGCGTCCACGACATCCTGTCGAAGTCGCTCGGCTCCGACAACGCCATCAACATCGTGCACGCCACGGTGGAGGCTCTGAAGGGGCTCGTCCGCCCCGAGGAGATCGCCGCCCGCCGCGGCCTGCCGCTCGAGGACGTCGCCCCCGCCGCACTGCTGCGGGCGCGCGCTGCGGGGGCGAGTGCCTGATGGCTCGCCTGAAGATCACGCAGACCAAGTCCTACATCGGCAGCAAGCAGAACCACCGCGAGACGCTGCGCTCGCTGGGTCTCAAGCGCATGCACGATGTGGTCGTGAAGGAGGACCGTCCCGAGATCCGCGGGATGGCCCAGACCGTGCGTCACCTCGTCACGGTCGAGGAGGTGGACTGACATGGGCGACAACCCGATCAAGATCCACAACCTGCGGCCCGCCCCGGGCGCCAAGACCGCCAAGACCCGCGTGGGTCGTGGTGAGGCGTCCAAGGGCAAGACCGCCGGTCGTGGCACCAAGGGCACCAAGGCCCGCTACCAGGTTCCGCAGCGCTTCGAGGGTGGCCAGATGCCCCTCCACATGCGCCTGCCGAAGCTGAAGGGCTTCAAGAACCCCTTCAAGGTCGAGTTCCAGGTCGTGAACCTGGACAAGCTCGCGGCCCTCTACCCGCAGGGTGGCGAGGTCACCGTGGCCGACCTGGTCGCGAAGGGCGCGGTTCGCAAGAACCAGCTCGTCAAGGTGCTCGGCACCGGCGAGGTCTCCGTGGCGCTGCAGGTGACGGTCGACGCCGTCTCCGGCTCCGCCAAGGAGAAGATCACCGCCGCCGGCGGTACCGTGACCGAGCTCATCTGAGCCCTCGGCCGGAAGCATGAGAACGGGGCCGTCCCTCCTCCGAGGGGCGGCCCCGTCCCATTTGCGGGTGGCATCCGCCGCTGAGCGGGCCACGCGCTTCATCAGGGTGGCCACGCACTGTTAGAGTCCGTGGAGTCCACCCTTACGCCCCTTCATCACCGACCCTTCCGCCGACGACGCGCGGGAGGCGCAGGAGGCACCCGTGCTCAGTGCGTTCGCGCGGGCGTTCAAGACGCCCGACCTGCGCAAGAAGCTGCTGTTCACACTGGGCATCATGGTGCTGTTCCGGATGGGCGCGCACGTACCCGTGCCGGGGGTCAGCTTCGAGAACGTCCAGACGTGCATCGACGAGAGCAAGGGCAGCCAGGGCCTGTTCGGCCTGGTGAACCTGTTCAGCGGCGGTGCGCTGCTCCAGCTGACGATCTTCGCCCTCGGCATCATGCCGTACATCACCGCCAGCATCATCCTCCAGCTCCTCACCGTGGTGATCCCGCGGCTGGAAGCGCTGAAGAAGGAGGGCCAGGCGGGCACGGCGAAGATCACCCAGTACACCCGGTACCTCACCATCGCCCTCGCCGTGCTCCAGGGCACCGGCATCGTGGCGACGGCCTCCAGCGGCGCGCTCTTCAGCGGCTGCTCGGTGGGCAGCCAGATCGTGCCGGACACCGGCGTCTTCCGGATCGCCACCATGGTCATCACCATGACCGCCGGCACCACCGTGATCATGTGGCTCGGCGAGCTCATCACCGACCGCGGCATCGGCAACGGCATGTCGATCCTGATCTTCACCTCGATCGCGGCCGGCTTCCCGACCTCCCTGTGGGCGATCAAGCTCCAGGGCAAGATCGGCGACGGCTGGGTGGAGTTCCTCAGCGTCATCGCCATCGGCCTGGTCGTGGTCGCGCTCGTCATCTTCGTCGAGCAGGCCCAGCGCCGGATCCCGGTCCAGTACGCCAAGCGCATGATCGGGCGCCGCGCCTTCGGCGGCACCTCGACCTACATCCCCCTCAAGGTGAACCAGGCCGGCGTCATCCCGGTCATCTTCGCCTCGTCGCTGCTCTACATCCCGTCGCTGGCGGCCCAGCTGACCGGGAGCACCGCCGGGTGGGCGGTCTGGATCAAGGACAACTTCACCCGCGGCGACCACCCGATCTACATGGTCGTCTACTTCGTGCTGATCGTCTTCTTCGCCTTCTTCTACGTCGCGATCTCCTTCAACCCCGAGGAAGTCGCCGACAACATGAAGAAGTATGGTGGTTTCATCCCGGGCATCCGGGCAGGCCGCCCCACCGCGGAGTACCTGAACTACGTCCTCACCAGGATCACCTGGCCCGGTTCCCTCTATCTGGGCATCATCGCGCTGATCCCGATGATCGCCCTGGTGGCGTTCAAGGCCAACCAGAACTTCCCGTTCGGCGGCACCAGCATCCTCATCGTCGTGGGTGTCGGCCTCGAAACTGTCAAGCAGATCGAGAGCCAGCTCCAGCAGCGCAACTACGAAGGGTTCCTCCGCTGATGCGAATCGTCCTCGTCGGACCGCCCGGGGCCGGGAAGGGGACCCAGGCCCATCTCCTGGCCAAGACCCTCTCGATCCCGCACATCTCCACCGGCGACCTGTTCCGCGCCAACATCAGCCAGGGCACCCCGCTGGGGCTCGAGGCGAAGGCGTACATGGACGCGGGCAAGCTGGTGCCGGACGAGATCACCATCGGCATGGCCAAGGACCGCATGACCCAGCCGGACGCCGCCAAGGGCTTCCTGCTGGACGGCTTCCCGCGGAACCTCGGCCAGGCCAAGGCGCTCGACGAGATCCTGGCCGACGCCGGGATAGCGCTGGACGGCGTGCTCGACCTCGAGGTCCCCGAGGAGGAGGTCGTCAAGCGCATCGCCGGCCGCCGGCTGTGCCGCAACAACGGCAGCCACGTCTTCCACGTGGACTACAACCCGCCGGCGCGGGACGGCGTCTGCGACGAGTGCGGCGGCGAGCTGTACCAGCGCACGGACGACACCGAGGAGGCCGTCCGGGTCCGCCTCGAGGAGTACCACAGCAAGACCGAGCCGATCATCGGCTACTACGCGGACCAGGGCCTGCTGGTGGCCATCCCGGCACTGGGCAGGGTCTCCGAGGTCACGGAGCGCGCCATCGAGGCGCTCCGCAGGTAGCGCACGCACGCACGACCGGGCCGCGGCCGCCGCAGGGCGGTGCCGCGGCCCGGTGTGCTTCCCGGGTGCGGCGAGGCCGTACCGTGGAGGGGCCGGGCGGACCGCCCGACCGGCCAGGGCATGGAGAACACGCAGTGGTGCTGGGAAGGCGAGACCGCATGGTAGAGATCAAGACCCCCGAGCAGATCGCGAAGATGCGTGAGGCCGGGCTGGTCGTCGCCGAGGCGCTGAAGGCGTGCCGCGAGGCGGCCGTCCCCGGCGTCACCACGAAGGAGCTCGACGCCGTCGCGGCGAAGGTGATCGCCGACCACGGCGCCACCTCCAACTTCCTCGGCTACCACGGCTTCACCGGCACCATCTGCTCCTCGGTGAACGACGTGGTCGTCCACGGCATCCCGGGCGACCTGGAGCTGCGGTCCGGCGACGTCATCTCCATCGACTGCGGCGCGATCGTCGACGGCTGGCACGGCGACGCCGCGGTCACCGTGCTCGTCGGCGACGGCCACGGCGAGGAGCTCCACGAGCTGAGCCGCGTCACCGAGGCCTCGATGTGGGCCGGCATCGCCGCGGTGCGCAAGGGCAACCGGCTCCAGGACGTGAGCCGCGCCATCGAGTCGTACATCCGCCGCCAGCCGCTGCCGCCCAAGGGCAAGTACGGCATCGTCGAGGGCTACGGCGGCCACGGCATCGGCACCGCCATGCACATGGACCCGCACGTGCTGAACTACGTCGACCGCGGCCGCGGCCGGGGCCCGAAGCTGGTGGAGGGCCTCTGCATCGCCATCGAGCCGATGGTGAGCCTGGGTACCCCGCACACCCACGTCCTCGAGGACGACTGGACGGTCAAGACCAACGACGGCACCTGGGCCGCGCACTGGGAGCACTCGGTCGCGCTCACCGAGCAGGGCCCGCTCGTGCTCACCGCCTTCGACGGCGGCCGGGCCGAGCTCGCCGCGCTGGGCGTCACCGCCGCCCCCGACCCGCTGGGCTGAGCCTCCCGCCGGCCCGACCGGCCCGACCGGCCCGACCGGCCCGACCGGCCCGGACCCGCCGGTCCGGGCCGGTTTCGCGTTTGGTTGCCCCCTGAAGTAGACTGACGCGTCGGCTCATTCCTGGCTTCGGCGCGGCCGTGCCCGGGATGAGACGATCACGGTAGTCGAGCCCGGAAGGCGATCAGCGAACCTTATGCCCAAGAAGCAAGGGGCCATCGAGATCGAGGGCACCGTCATCGAGTCTCTGCCGAACGCGATGTTCAAGGTGGAGCTCCAGAACGGGCACAAGGTCCTCGCGCACATCAGCGGCAAGATGCGGATGCACTACATCCGCATCCTCCCGGACGACCGCGTCGTCGTCGAGCTCAGCCCGTACGACCTCACCCGCGGGCGCATCGTCTACCGCTACAAGTAGGACCCAGACAGATCTCGCGCCGTGACGGCCGCGCCCTCGAGGGGGTGCGGCCCTCTCGTGGCGCACGACCCGGAGAACCTGAATCCCATGAAGGTCAAGCCGAGCGTCAAGAAGATCTGCGACAAGTGCAAGGTGATCCGCCGCCACGGCCGGGTCATGGTGATCTGCGAGAACCTGCGCCACAAGCAGCGCCAGGGCTGATCATCCCCCTTCTGCACCTGCCGTAACTCTTCGCGCGACGCGAATTTCCCACGCGGTGCCCGTCCCCTCCCGGGGGCGCCACCCCCGGCGGAGGCCGGGGCCTCCTGCAGCAGCGGGAGAGGCGGCACCGCGCCAAACCTCCGAAGAACCACAGGAGCCACTCCATGGCACGCCTTGTCGGCGTCGACCTCCCCCGCGAGAAGCGGATCGAGATCGCCCTCACCTACATTTTCGGCATCGGCCGCACCCGTGCCCAGCAGACGCTGGCCGAGACCGGCGTGAACCCGGACGTCCGCGTCCGTGACATCGCCGAGGACGACCTGGTCAAGCTCCGCGACTGGATCGAGGCCAACTACAAGATCGAGGGCGACCTCCGCCGCGAGGTCCAGGCCGACATCCGCCGCAAGGTCGAGATCGGCTGCTACGAGGGTCTGCGCCACCGCCGCGGCCTCCCGGTCCACGGTCAGCGCACCCACACCAACGCCCGTACCCGCAAGGGCCCGCGTCGCGCCATCGCCGGCAAGAAGAAGCCGGGCAAGAAGTAGTCCGCTCCCAGAACCGGACTTCCCATCCGGCCCGCTGGTAGCGGACCGACCACCTCATCAGGAGATTCAGACTTATGCCTCCGAAGGGCCGTCAGGCTGCGGGCGCCAAGAAGGTGCGCCGCAAGGAGAAGAAGAACGTCGCTCACGGGCACGCCCACATCAAGAGCACGTTCAACAACACGATCGTCTCGATCACCGACCCGACCGGCAACGTGATCTCGTGGGCGTCCGCCGGCCACGTCGGCTTCAAGGGCTCCCGCAAGTCCACGCCGTTCGCCGCGCAGATGGCCGCCGAGGCCGCCGCCCGCCGCGCCCAGGAGCACGGCATGCGCAAGGTCGACGTCTTCGTCAAGGGCCCCGGCTCCGGCCGTGAGACCGCGATCCGCTCCCTCCAGGCCACCGGCCTCGAGGTCGGCTCGATCCAGGACGTCACCCCGACCCCGCACAACGGCTGCCGCCCGCCGAAGCGCCGCCGCGTCTGACCTTTCGGTCGGACCAGGGTCCGCCCGACCCCGTACGGGCTCCCCTCCACCGGGGGAGCCCGTACGCTTGAGTCCATCGGCATCAAATAGCGGGTGCCGAAGACAACTGGAGGAACACCTCTCATGCTGATCGCTCAGCGTCCCTCGTTGACCGAAGAGGTCGTCGACGAGTTCCGCTCCCGGTTCGTGATCGAGCCGCTGGAGCCGGGCTTCGGCTACACCCTCGGCAACTCGCTCCGCCGCACGCTCCTCTCCTCGATCCCGGGTGCCGCCGTCACCTCGATCCGGATCGACGGCGTCCTGCACGAGTTCACCACCGTGCCGGGCGTCAAGGAGGACGTCACCGACCTCATCCTCAACATCAAGCAGCTGGTCGTCTCCTCGGAGCACGACGAGCCGGTCGTGATGTACCTGCGCAAGCAGGGCCCGGGTGTGGTCACCGCCGCCGACATCGCGCCCCCGGCCGGTGTCGAGGTGCACAACCCCGAGCTGGTCCTCGCCACCCTGAACGGCAAGGGCAAGCTGGAGATGGAGCTGACCGTCGAGCGCGGTCGCGGCTACGTCTCCGCCGTGCAGAACAAGCAGTCCGGCCAGGAGATCGGCCGGATCCCGGTCGACTCGATCTACAGCCCCGTGCTGAAGGTCACCTACAAGGTCGAGGCGACCCGTGTCGAGCAGCGCACCGACTTCGACAAGCTGATCGTCGACGTCGAGACCAAGCCCGCCATGCGTCCCCGCGACGCCATGGCCTCGGCCGGCAAGACCCTCGTCGAGCTGTTCGGCCTCGCCCGCGAGCTGAACGTCGACGCCGAGGGCATCGACATGGGCCCGTCCCCCACGGACGCCGCCCTGGCCGCCGACCTGGCGCTGCCGATCGAGGAGCTGGAGCTCACGGTCCGCTCCTACAACTGCCTCAAGCGTGAGGGCATCCACACCGTGGGTGAGCTCGTCGCCCGCTCGGAGGCCGACCTGCTCGACATCCGCAACTTCGGTGCGAAGTCGATCGACGAGGTCAAGGCGAAGCTGGCCGGCATGGGCCTGGCCCTCAAGGACAGCCCGCCCGGGTTCGACCCGACCGCCGCCGCCGACGCGTTCGGCGCCGACGACCTCGACGACTCCGGCTACGCGGAGACCGAGCAGTACTGAGCCCCGGCTCCGTACGCAGCACCACCCCGCCGGGCGGCGTCCGCGCCGCCCGGCACCCCTGAGCCAAGTCCTGCGGGCACCGTGCCCGCAGGCCCTCTCCGGTACCTGGTACGGCCGGAGCAGGAGATATGAGGAGATCGATCCCCATGCCGCGTCCCACCAAGGGAGCCCGCCTCGGCGGCGGTCCGTCGCACGAGCGCCTGCTGCTGGCCGGTCTGGCCCGCGAGCTGTTCCAGTACGGCCGCATCACCACCACCGAGGCCAAGGCCCGCCGCCTGCGCCCGGTGGCGGAGAAGCTGATCACCAAGGCGAAGAAGGGCGACCTGCACAACCGTCGCCTGGTGCGCCAGACCATCACCGACGTGTCGGTGCTGCACACCCTCTTCACCGAGATCGCGCCGCGCTACGAGAACCGCCCCGGCGGTTACACCCGCATCACCAAGATCGGCCCCCGTCGCGGCGACAACGCCCCGATGGCCGTGATCGAGCTGGTCGAGGCGCTGACCGTCGCGCAGAACGCGGTGGGCGAGGCCGAGGCCGCCACCAAGCGCGCCGTCAAGGAGGCCGACGAGGCCAAGGCCGCCAAGGCCGAGGGCTCCGAGGACGCCACCTCCGAGCAGGCCACCGAGGCTTCGGCCAAGGAGCAGGCCGAGGGCGACGCCAAGGACGCCTGAGCCCCTCGCAGGGTTCGCAGCGGACGGGCCCGTTCCCCCCACCCGGGGGAGCGGGCCCGTCCCGCCGTATCGGGGCCCGGTGCCCCGACCGCCGTACAGGGAGAGTCGAGCAGTGGTGAACGAGTGCGCCGAGACGCCCGCCGTGCCGGACGGGCCGGCCGACGGCGCCGTCCGGGTCCGGCTGGACCTCGCGTACGACGGGACGGACTTCTCCGGCTGGGCCCGGCAGCCCGGCCGGCGGACCGTGCAGGGCGAGGTCGAGGACGCCCTGCGCACGGTGCTCCGCACCGGCCTGCCGGTGGAGCTCACGGTCGCCGGCCGCACCGACGCCGGGGTGCACGCACGCGGGCAGGTGGCCCACGTCGACCTCCCGGCGGAGCTGTGGGAGGCGCACCGGGAGAATCTGCGCCGCCGGCTCGCCGGGCGGCTGCCCGCGGACGTCCGGGTCTGGTCCCTCACCGAGGCGCCGCACGGCTTCGACGCCCGCTTCGCCGCGGTCTGGCGCCGGTACGCCTACCGGGTCGCCGACCACCCGGGCGGGGTCGACCCGCTGCGGCGCGGGCACGTCCTGTGGCACGACCGCCCGCTGGACGTCGACGCCATGAACGAGGCCGCCGCCCTGCTGCTGGGCGAGCACGACTTCGCCGCCTACTGCAAGAAGCGGGAGGGGGCCACCACGGTGCGCACCCTGCTGGAGCTGGGCTGGGAGCGCACGCCCGCCGACCCCCACGCCGCTCCGGCCACCGGCCCGGCGGGGCCCGCGGCCACCGGCCTCGTGGTCGCCACCGTCCGCGCGGACGCCTTCTGCCACAACATGGTCCGCGCCCTGGTCGGCGCGATGCTGCTGGTCGGCGACGGGCGGCGGCCGGTCGGCTTCCCCGGCGAGGTGCTGACCGGGCGGGTGCGCAACTCCGCGGTCAACGTGGTCCGGCCGCACGGCCTGACCCTGGAGGAGGTCGGCTACCCGGCCGACGGCCTGCTGATGGAGCGCAACCGCACCGCCCGCCGGATGCGCACCCTGCCGGGCGCGGCCCCCGCCGGGCCCGCCCCGCGGGTCTGAGGCCCCCGCGGGGGTGCCGGCCGGCCCGCCGCGGCGGGCCGGCGGCGGTCAGCCCGTCGGGGCGACCGTGACCGTGCGCTGCGCGGCGGTCAGCCGGCCGCGCTGGAGCAGCGTGAAGCGGGCCAGCTGGGCGATGTCCGCCGAGGCGCGCCCGACGGCCTTGTCCTTCTGGGTCGCCGGCTTCCCGCTCCGGTAGCCGCCCGTGGTGAGGTAGGCGTACCGGCCCGCCGACCCGTAGGTGAGCACGCACTTCACGTCCCGGCAGAACGGGCGGATGGTCCGGTACAGCGAGTAGATGTTGCCGGTCTGCTTCTTCGCGACGGCCTGGGCCTGCTCGGGGGTGTCGAACTCGACGATGCCGACGGTCACCGCGATGTCCCTGGTGATGTACGTCGCCCGGTACACGGCCCGGCACTTGTTGCGGACCAGGATCTCGCCGAGGCCGCTCGAACCCGCCTTGATGCACTCGCCGGTCCCGTGCGGACGGCCGTCCCGGTCGTAGGTGCGGCCGTTGACCGACACGCGGGCGTCCGGGAAGAGCGTGCGGGGGCTGAGCGGGGCGGTGTCCTTGTTCTTGTCGCCGATGATCTCCAGCGGGTCCACCGGCGGCGGGGGCGGCGTGGGGCTCGGCCTCACCGAGGAGACCGACGGTGACGGGCTCGCCGAGGGGCCCGACGCCACGTCCTTGCCGCCGCCGACGTTCAGGGCGACCGCCACGATCCCGGCGACCGCGGCGGCGGCCAGCACGCCGCCGCCCGCCAGGAACAGGCGCCGGCGCCTGCGGGCCGCGGCGTCGTTGCGGTCCGCGAGCGCCGCCCAGTCCGGCTCGGAGGGGTTGCGGGGCAGCGGGTCCGGCGCGGTGTAGGGGCCGGACTGCGGCAGGCCCTGCTGCGGCGCGCCCTGCCCGCCGGGGTGGCCGTAGCCCCCCTGCTGCGGGTAGCCGTAGCCGCCCGGCTGGCCGGTGGCGTGCGCCGGGAACGCGGAGCCCTGCTGCGATCCGGGCTGCTGGGGCCCGGGCTGCTGGGGGTGGCCCTGCTGGCCCCCCACCGCGCGCTGCGGCAGGCCCTGCGGTGTCGTCCCGGCGGGGGCCGACGCCTGCGGACCGCCCTGCTGAGCCCCCGGCCACGGCGCGCCGCCCTGCGGATGCCCGGCCGCGGGCCCCTCCTGCGGCTGCCCGCCGCCCGTCCCCGGAGCAGATCCCCACCCATCGTTCATGGGCCCGAATCCTAGGGCATCCGGGCGGACGCATCCCCGGCCAGGTCGGCGTCCGCCGGTCCGGCCGGCGACGGCGCGGCCCCCGCCGCCCGGGGTGAAAAGCGTTTGGGCGCGGCCCCGCCCTGCGCGCACAATCCCTGCCATGGGACACGTCGAGATCTCGCACCTGGAGTACTACCTGCCGGACGGGCGGGTGCTGTTCGACGACGCGTCCTTCCGTGTCGGCGAGGGTGCCGCGGTGGCGCTGGTCGGCGCCAACGGCGCCGGCAAGACCACCCTGCTGCGGCTGCTCGCCGGCGACGTCCAGCCGCACGGCGGGACCGTCACGGTCGGCGGCGGCCTGGGGGTGATGCGCCAGTTCGTCGGCACCACCGGCCGCGGCCCGGACGGCGGCGCGCTGCCGTCCGACGCCTCCGTCCGCGACCTGCTGGTCTCCGTCGCCCCGCCGCGGATCAGGACCGCCGCGCGGGCGGTGGACGCCGCCGAGCTGGCGATGATGGCGCAGGACGACGAGCCCGCCCAGCTGGACTACGCGCAGGCGCTGGCCGACTGGGCCGACGCCGGCGGCTACGAGTACGAGACCGTCTGGGACGTGTGCACCACCGCCGCCCTCGGCGTCCCCTTCGAGCGCGCCCAGTGGCGCGCGCTCACCACCCTCTCCGGCGGCGAGCAGAAGCGGCTCGTCCTGGAGGCGCTGCTGCGCGGCCCGGACGAGGTGCTGCTGCTGGACGAGCCGGACAACTACCTGGACGTCCCGGGCAAGCGCTGGCTGGAGGAGCAGATCCGGGCCACGCCCAAGACGGTCCTCTTCGTCTCGCACGACCGGGAGCTGCTGGCCCGCACCGCGGACAAGGTCGTCAGCGTGGAGCCCGGCCCGGCGGGCAGCCGGGTGTGGGTGCACGGCGGCGGCTTCGCCTCGTACCACGAGGCGCGCAGGGAGCGCTTCGAGCGGCTGGAGGAGCTGCGCCGCCGCTGGGACGAGGAGCACGCCAAGCTGAGGCAGCTGGTGAACACCCTCAAGACCAAGGCCGCCTTCAACGACGGGCTCGCCTCCCGCTACCAGGCGGCGCAGACCCGGCTGCGGAAGTTCGAGGAGGCCGGGCCGCCGGAGGTGCCGCCGCGCGAGCAGCAGATCTCCATGCGGCTGAAGGGCGGCCGTACCGGCGTGCGGGCCGTGACCTGCGAGGGCCTGGAGCTCACCGGGCTGATGAAGCCGTTCGACCTGGAGGTCTTCTACGGCGAGCGGGTCGCGGTGCTGGGCTCCAACGGCTCCGGGAAGTCGCACTTCCTGCGGCTGCTGGCCGGCGACGCCTCGGTGCGGCACACGGGGGAGTGGCGGCTGGGCGCCCGGGTCGTCCCGGGCCACTTCCGGCAGACGCACGCCCATCCGGAGCTGAGGGGCCGCACGCCCCGGGAGATCCTGGAGACCGAGCACGCGAAGGACCGGGGCCAGGCGATGTCCGCGCTGCGCCGGTACGAGCTGCACGGCCAGGCCGACCTGCGCTTCGAGTCGCTGTCGGGCGGTCAGCAGGCGCGGCTGATGATCCTGCGGCTGGAGCTGTCGGGGGTCACCGCGCTGCTGCTGGACGAGCCCACCGACAACCTGGACCTGGAGAGCGCCGAGGCGCTGCAGGAGGGGCTGGAGTCCTTCGACGGGACGGTGCTCTGCGTCACCCACGACCGGTGGTTCGCCCGGTCCTTCGACCGCTTCCTGGTCTTCGGGCAGGACGGGCGGGTGCGGGAGGCGCCGGAGCCGGTCTGGGACGAGGCCAGGGTGGCCCGCGAGCGGTGACCGCCGCGGTCCGGCCGCCGTGCGGGGGCGGCGGCCGGGGCGGACGGAGGGACGACCGGCGGGGACGCCCGGCGGGGCCGTCCGGAGGGGACGTCTGGCAGAGATGACCCGTACGCCGTACGGGTCGTTTTGACCCGTCCGCCGTCCGGCCGGTATTCTGCGAGCTTGTTGTGCGTATTGGCTCGCTCCATCTCACGTGAGAGGTCGGTACGCCGGTTCACCGGGCCGATGACCAGCGGACCCGTCCTGTTGCGTCCAGGGCGGCACGTCCAGGCTGATCGTGATCGTCCGGGTGGCCCTGTCAGGACACACTCACTGAAAAGCGAAGGCTACGACCGTGCGTACGTACAGCCCTAAGCCCGGCGACGTCCAGCGTCAGTGGCACGTCATCGACGCGACCGACGTCGTGCTGGGCCGCCTGGCCTCCCAGGCAGCCTCTCTCCTCCGGGGCAAGCACAAGCCGGTGTACGCGCCTCACGTCGACACCGGTGACTTCGTCATCATCGTCAACGCCGACAAGGTGCACCTCTCCGGCAACAAGCGGACCCAGAAGCTGGCCTACCGTCACTCCGGCTACCCGGGCGGTCTCCGCTCGGTCCGCTACGACGACCTCCTCGCGAACAACCCCGAGAAGGCCGTGGAGAAGGCGATCAAGGGCATGCTGCCGAAGAACTCCCTCGGCCGCCAGATGCTCTCCAAGCTCAAGGTGTACTCGGGCGACCAGCACCCCCACGCTGCCCAGCAGCCGGTGCCGTTCGAGATCACCCAGGTCGCGCAGTAATTCCGGCCACCAAACCCCCAACTGAGTAGCAGGAGCTGAGGATCACCGTGGCCGAGACTGCCATCGAGACCCCCCTCGAGGTCGACGAGACCGTCGAGGAGAACTACACCACCGAGTCGCTGGCCTCCCGCTTCGGCGAGGCCATCCCGGGCGCCGGCCTCGGCCGCCGCAAGGAGGCGATCGCCCGCGTGCGCATCGTCCCCGGCACCGGTGTGTGGAAGATCAACGGCCGCACCCTGGAGGAGTACTTCCCCAACAAGGTGCACCAGCAGATCGTCAACGAGCCCTTCAAGGTGCTCGAGATCGACGGCCGCTACGACGTCATCGCCCGCATCAGCGGCGGCGGCGTCTCCGGCCAGGCCGGCGCCCTGCGCCTCGGCGTGGCCCGCGCCCTCAACGAGGCGGACGTGGACAACAACCGCGGCCCGCTCAAGAAGGCCGGGTTCCTGACCCGCGACGCCCGCGCCACCGAGCGCAAGAAGGCCGGTCTGAAGAAGGCCCGCAAGGCGCCGCAGTACAGCAAGCGCTAAGCACAGCCGTCGTACGACGCCCCGGGGGCTCCCGCCCCCGGGGCGTCGTGCATCCTGAGCAGCATCGCCGGGCGTGGCAGGTACGCCCGATGGAGTAGTCGTACGGAATGCGGAACCCGGGCGCGGGCAGGTGCACGAGCACTGTGCCGCCTGCCCCCGGAGGGCGCTCCCGCGCGGCGACGAGCCACGGAGGATGAACAAGTGGGACGACTCTTCGGCACGGACGGCGTTCGGGGCGTCGCCAACGCGGACCTGACCGCCGAGCTGGCGCTGGGGCTGTCGGTGGCCGCCGCGCACGTGCTCGGCGACGCCGGGGCCTTCGAGGGCCACCGGCCGGTCGCGGTGGTCGGCCGCGACCCGCGGGCCTCGGGCGAGTTCCTGGAGGCCGCCGTCATCGCCGGCCTCGCCAGCTCCGGCGTGGACGTGCTGCGGGTCGGCGTGCTGCCGACGCCCGCCGTCGCGTACCTCACCGGCGCGCTCGGCGCGGACCTCGGCGTGATGCTGTCCGCCAGCCACAACCCGATGCCCGACAACGGCATCAAGTTCCTCGCCCGCGGCGGCCACAAGCTCGCCGACGAGATCGAGGACGCCATCGAGGAGCAGTACCGGCAGCACGCCGCCGACGCGTCCTGGACCCGCCCCACCGGCGCGGCCGTCGGCCGGGTCCGCGACTACGACGAGGGCGTCGACCGCTACATCGCCCACCTGGTCGCCGTGCTGCCGAACCGCCTGGACGGGCTGAGGGTCGTCATCGACGGCGCCCACGGCGCCGCCGCCCGCATCTCGCCCGACGCCTTCGCGCGCGCCGGCGCCGAGGTCGTCCACACCCTGGGCGCGGACCCCGACGGCCTCAACATCAACGACGGCGTCGGCTCCACCCACCTCGACCGGCTGCGCGCCGCCGTCGTCGAGCACCGCGCCGACCTGGGCCTCGCCCACGACGGCGACGCCGACCGCTGCCTGGCCGTGGACGCCGAGGGCAACGAGGTGGACGGCGACCAGATCCTCGCGATCCTGGCCGTCGGCATGCGCGAGGCCGGCACGCTGCGCAAGAACACCGTGGTCGCCACCGTCATGTCGAACCTCGGCTTCAAGCTGGCGATGGAGCGCGAGGGCATCGACCTGGTGCAGACGGCGGTCGGCGACCGCTACGTCCTGGAGGCGATGAAGGAGCACGGCTACTCGCTGGGCGGCGAGCAGTCCGGCCACGTCATCCTGCTGGACCACGCCACGACCGGCGACGGCACCCTCACCGGCCTCATGCTGGCCGCCCGGGTCGCCGCCACCAAGCAGCCGCTCGCGGACCTCGCCGCCGTGATGACCCGGCTGCCGCAGGTCCTCGTCAACGTCAAGGGCGTCGACAAGGCGCGGGCGCACACCTCCGAGGGCCTGGCGGAGGCCGTCGCGGCCGCCGAGGCCGAACTGGGCTCCACCGGGCGGGTCCTGCTGCGCCCCTCGGGCACCGAGCCGCTGGTGCGCGTCATGGTGGAGGCCGCGGAGGCGGGCCAGGCGCGGGCCGTCGCCGAGCGGCTGGCCGAGGCCGTCCGCACCCACCTGGGCTGACCGCCGTACGGACGGTGCGGGGCGCCCCTCCCGGAGGGGCGCCCCGCACCGTCGCGTGCCCCGCCGGGCCGTCAGGACCCGCGCCGGGCCCTCAGAGCTTGCGCAGGCGCGCCCGCCGCACCTTGTGGTCGGACCCCTTCTGCAGCACGAGGGTGGCCCGGCCGCGGGTGGGCAGCACGTTCTCCACCAGGTTGGGCCTGTTGATGGTCCGCCAGACGGTGCGCCCGTACTCCAGGGCCTCCTCCTCCGGCACGTCGGTGAACCGGCGGAAGTACGACGACGGGTCCTGGAAGGCGGTCTGCCGCAGCTTGCGGAAGCGGGAGAGGTACCACTCCTCGATGTCGTCGGTGCGGGCGTCGACGTAGATGGAGAAGTCGAAGTAGTCGGAGACCGCGAGCCGGGTCCGGCCGTCCTTGCCCGGCAGCGCGGGCTGCAGCACGTTCAGCCCCTCGACGATGAGGATGTCGGGCCGGCGCACCGTCAGCCGCTCGCCCGGCACGATGTCGTAGACCAGGTGCGAGTAGACCGGCGCCGTCACCTCGTCGCGGCCCGCCTTGACGTCGGCCACGAAGCGGGTGAGCGCCCGGCGGTCGTACGACTCGGGGAAGCCCTTGCGGGCCATCAGACCGCGCCGCCGCAGCTCCGCGTTGGGCAGCAGGAAGCCGTCGGTGGTGACGAGCTCCACCCGGGGGTGCTCCGGCCAGCGGGCCAGCAGGGCGCGCAGCACGCGGGCGGTGGTGGACTTGCCGACCGCGACCGACCCGGCGACGCCGATGACGAACGGGGTGCGGGCGGCCTCCGCGCCGGGGCCGTCCACCAGGTGGGGGCGGTCGAGGAAGGTCCCGACCGCGCCGCGCAGCTCCCGGGTGGCGTGGACGTACAGGTTGAGCAGCCGGGAGAGCGGCAGGTAGACGTCGACGACCTCGTCGAGGTCCATGGCGTCGCCGAGGCCGCGCAGGCGCTCCACCTCGTCCGCGGTGAGCGGCAGCGGGGTGCGGTCGCGCAGGGCGCTCCAGCCGGCCCGGTCGAGGTCGACGTAGGGGGTCGGCGAGGGCGGCGCCGGGGTCTGCGCGGCCGGGGCGGGGGCGCCCTGGGGGAGGGCTTCGGTCGTCAGCACGTGCTCCATTGTCGTCCGTGCCCGGCGACCGGGACCGTGTGGGTTCCGTCACGGCGCGGGGCCCCCGCGGTCCCTCCTGCGGTGTGACGAGTCGTACCGGTGGGCCCGGGGCCGCTTATGCTGGCGGCCATGTGCGGAATCGTTGGTTACGTGGGCGGGCAGCCCGCGCTTGATGTAGTGATCGCCGGCCTGAAGAGACTGGAGTACCGCGGCTACGACTCGGCGGGTGTCGCCGTGCAGACCGAGAGCGACGGAACGCTGGCCGTCGACAAGCGGGCGGGCAAGCTCGCCAACCTGGAGAAGTCCCTCGCGGACACCCCGCTGCCCGGCGGCACCACCGGCATCGGCCACACCCGCTGGGCCACCCACGGCGGTCCCACGGACGCCAACGCCCACCCCCACCTGGACGACACCGCCAAGGTCGCCGTCGTCCACAACGGGATCATCGAGAACTTCGCCGCCCTGCGCGCCGAGATCGCCGAGCGCGGCCACCAGCTGCGCTCCGAGACCGACACCGAGGTCGTCGCCCACCTGCTGGGCGAGGAGTACGAGGGCGACCTCGCCGAGGCCATGCGGAAGGTCTGCCGCCGCCTGGACGGCGCGTTCACCCTGGTGGCCGTGCACGCGGACTCCCCCGGCGTGGTCGTCGGCGCCCGCCGCAACTCGCCGCTGGTCGTCGGCCGCGGCGAGGGCGAGAACTTCCTCGCCTCCGACGTCGCCGCCTTCATCGCCCACACCCGCGAGGCCGTCGAGCTCGGCCAGGACCAGGTCGTGGAGCTGCGGGCCGGCTCCGTCACGGTGACGGACTTCGACGGCGCCCCGGCCGAGGTGCGCGAGTACCACGTGGACTGGGACGCCTCCGCCGCCGAGAAGGGCGGCTACGACTACTTCATGCTCAAGGAGATCGCCGAGCAGCCCAAGGCGGTCGCCGACACCCTCCTCGGCCGCATCGGCACCGACGGCCGCCTCACCCTGGACGAGGTCCGGATCGAGGACCGGGTGCTGCGCGCGGTCGACAAGATCGTCATCGTGGCCTGCGGCACCGCCTTCCACGCGGGCATGATCGCCAAGTACGCGATCGAGCACTGGACCCGGGTGCCCTGCGAGGTCGAGCTCGCCAGCGAGTTCCGCTACCGCGACCCGATCCTGGACCAGCAGACCCTGGTCATCGCCATCTCCCAGTCCGGCGAGACCATGGACACCCTGATGGCCCTGCGGCACGCCCGCGAGCAGGGCGCCAAGGTGCTGGCCATCTGCAACACCAACGGCTCCACCATCCCGCGCGAGTCCGACGCGGTGCTGTACACCCACGCGGGCCCCGAGGTCGCGGTCGCCTCCACCAAGGCGTTCCTCACCCAGCTGGTCGCCTGCTACCTGGTCGCCCTCTACCTGGGCCAGGTGCGCGGCACCAAGTGGGGCGACGAGATCAACGAGGTCATCCGCCAGCTGGCCGACGCCCCCCGCCAGGTGGAGGAGGTGCTGGGCACCATGGAGCCGGTCCGCGAGCTGGCCCGCTCCCTCGCGGACGCCCCCGCCGTGCTCTTCCTCGGCCGCCACGTGGGCTACCCGGTGGCGCTGGAGGGCGCGCTCAAGCTCAAGGAGCTGGCGTACATGCACGCCGAGGGCTTCGCGGCCGGCGAGCTGAAGCACGGCCCGATCGCCCTCATCGAGCAGGACCTGCCGGTCGTCGTGGTGGTGCCCTCGCCGCGCGGCCGCTCGGTGCTGCACGACAAGATCGTCTCCAACATCCAGGAGATCCGCGCCCGCGGTGCCCGCACCATCGTGGTCGCGGAGGAGGGCGACGAGGCGGTGGCCCCCTACGCCGACCACCTCATCCGCATCCCGGCGACGCCGACGCTGCTCCAGCCGCTGGTCTCCACGGTGCCGCTGCAGGTCTTCGCCTGCGAGCTGGCGACCGCCAAGGGCCACGAGGTGGACCAGCCGCGCAACCTCGCCAAGTCGGTGACGGTGGAGTAGCCGCCGCCCGCCGCACCGGGCCGGGCCGTCCCCTGGGGGGACGGCCCGGCCTGCCCTTTCCCCGCCGGTGCGGAATGCTGTTCGGAAGGCGGGCGCACGGCGCGCCGGTCCGGGAGGAGCAGGCGGATGATCATAGGCGTGGGCATCGACGTCGCGGCCATCGACCGGTTCGGGGAGTCGCTGGAGCGCACGCCCCGGATGGCCGAGCGGCTCTTCACCGAGGTCGAGCTGTACCTGCCGTCCGGCGAGCGGCGCGGCACCGCCTCCCTGGCCGCCCGGTTCGCCGCCAAGGAGGCCCTGGCCAAGGCGCTCGGGGCGCCCGCCGGGCTCAACTGGCTCGACGCCGAGGTGCACAGCGAGCCGTCCGGGCGGCCGGTGCTGAAGGTGGCGGGCACGGTCGCCGCCCGCGCCGCCGAGCTCGGCGTGACGGCCTGGCACGTGTCGCTCAGCCACGACGGGGGCGTGGCGTCGGCGGTGGTGGTCGCCGAGGGGTGAACCGGCCCGGGACGACCCGTCCGGGGGAACCCCGCCGGAGGGGGTACCCGTCCGAGGGGGCATCCGTCCGGCGCAGGGCGGACCATCGCTGAGGGAGGCTCGGATGCGGTACGCGCACACGGTGGAGCGGGTGCGGGCGGCGGAGGCGGCGCTGATGGCGCGGCTGCCGGAGGGCACGCTGATGCAGCGCGCCGCCGCGGGGATCGCCGCCACCTGCGCGGCGGCCCTGTCGGACCGGCGCGGCGGCGTGTACGGCAGCCGCGTCGCCGTCCTGGCCGGCGGCGGGGACAACGGCGGCGACGCCCTGTACGCCGCCGCCCGCCTCGCCCGCCGCGGCGCGGGCGTCACCGCCGTGCTGCTCGCCCCGGGGAGGGCCCACCCCGGCGGCCTGGCCGCGCTGCGCGCCGCCGGCGGCACCGCCGTCGACCGCGGCGGCGAGGGCCTCGTCGAGGCCGCGGACCTGGTCCTCGACGGCATCACCGGCATCGGCGGCCGCGGCGGGCTCCGCCCGGAGGCGCTCCCGTACGCGGCGGCGGCGCAGCGGGCCCGCGGGCGCCGCGGCGCGCTGGTGGTCGCCGTCGACCTGCCCAGCGGCGTCGACGCGGACACCGGGGAGGTGCACGGTGCCGCCGTGCGGGCCGACGTCACCGTCTGCCTCGGCACCCACAAGCCGGGGCTGCTGGTCGACCCCGGCGCCGGGTACGCGGGCGTCGTGCGCCTCGTCGACATCGGGCTCGGCCCCGAACTGGGGGAGGGCCGCCCCGGCGGCCGCGCCGCCTGCGAGGCGCTCCAGCACGCCGACGCCGCCGCCCTGCTGCCCCGCCCCACCGGCGAGAGCGACAAGTACCGGCGCGGCGTGGTCGGCATCGCCGCCGGGTCCGCCCGCTACCCCGGCGCGGCCGTGCTCGCCACGGCGGGCGCGCTGCACGGCGGCGCGGGCGCCGTCCGGTACGCGGGCAGCGCCGCCGAGGAGGTCGTGCGGCGCTTCCCCGAGGCCCTGGTCTCCGCGGGCGGGCCCGCGGAGGCGGGCCGCGTCCAGGCGTGGGTGGTCGGCCCCGGGCTCGGCGACGGGCCCGAGGCGCACCGGGCGCTGGACGAGGCGCTGGCCTCGGACGTGCCGGTCCTCGTCGACGCCGACGGCCTCACCCTGCTGGCGCGGCGCGGTCCGGCCGCCCTGGAGGGCCGCCGCGCCCCGGTGCTGCTCACCCCGCACGCCGGGGAGGCGGTGCGGCTGCTCGCGGCCGCGCACCGGCCCGACCCGGCCGCCGAGGTCGCCGCGGCCCGGCTGCGGCACGCGGTGCGGATCGCGGAGGCGTACGGGGCGGCGGTGCTGCTCAAGGGCTCCACCACGGTCGTCGTGCCCGCCCCGGCGGAGTCGGCGCGGGTGCACTCCGCGGAGTACCGCGAGTGGCCGGTCTTCCCGGTCGCCGCCCGCACCCCGGTCCGGGTGAACCCGACCGGCACCCCCTGGCTGGCCACCGCGGGCAGCGGCGACGTGCTCTCCGGACTCGCCGGGTCGCTCCTCGCCTCCGGGCTGGACCCGGTGGACGCCGCCTCCTGCGCCGCCTACCTGCACGGCCTGGCCGCCCGCACCGCCGCCGCCGGGCACGCTCCCGGCGGCGGGGACGCCGCGGGCGCCCCGGTCTCGGCGCTGGACGTCGCCGCGGCGCTGCGGGCGGCCTGGCGGAGCGTGCGGTCCGCCCCCTGAGCCGGGCGGCCTCCCGCAACGGCCCGTCCGGCCCGCCCTGCCCGTCCGGTCCGTCCGGCCCGTTCTCCGAACCGGACCGGTCACGGCTGCGTAACACCCGCGCACCCCTGCAACCACTGCTCCGTCCGGGTGGTCTTCAGAGGTGTGCGGGTGGGGAGCACGCCCTCGTCCGAGCGGCGGCCGCCCGCACGACCCTCAGGGGGAGAGGCGAGGCGAGAGCATGCAGAACGAGCAGAGGGCCGCGCGGCGGCCACGCGCGGCCGCCCTCGGCCGGCGGGCCGGCGCGGCACTGGCCGTCGCGGGCCTGGCGGCCCCGGTGACCCTCCTCGCCGGCGGCCAGGCGCAGGCGGCGACGTCCTGCACCACGCAGACCGGCCCGTACCAGCGGCAGGTGGAGTCCTACCTGAAACTGAAGGTCGACGGGAGGCAGTCGCCCACCGACTGCCGCGCCATCCAGAGCTTCCAGGTCAGGTACGGCATCACCCCGCACATCGGCTACGCCGGCCCGATCACCTGGGGGAAGATGCAGGAGCTCCAGGCCCGCGCCAACCCCAACGCCTCCGGCGCCTGCCCGGTCAACAAGGGGCGCATCGCCTGCGTCGACCTCAAGCGGCAGCTCGTGTGGGTCCAGTACGGCAAGAAGGTGATCTTCAACCCGGTGAGGATCCGCTCCGGGCGCGACGGCTACGAGACCCGCACCGGCCTCAAGCGCGTCTACTGGCGGCACATCGACCACTACTCGACGCTGTACCACGTGGCCATGCCGTACAGCCAGTTCTTCGACGGCGGCCAGGCCTTCCACGGCGTCTCCATCCCGATCTCCCAGCCGCCCGGCTCGCACGGCTGCGTCAACATGACCAACGGCGACGCCAGGCGCCTGTGGGGCGTGCTCAAGCTCCACGACTACGTCTACGTCTGGGGCAAGCGCCCGGGCACCTGACCCGCCCTGCCGCGCGGCGCCCGCCCCGGGCCGGACCCGGGACGGGCGCCGCGCGTCTCCCGGCCACGTGTCCCGATCACGTGTCCCGGCCGTGCCGCGCGGCCACGTGTCCCCGACCACGTGTCCCGGGTCACCTCGCGCGGGAACCGGGGCGCCGGGATGGGAGACTGGCAGGCGATGAGAACAGCGATGCGAGCCGAAGCGACGGTGGACCTGGCGGCGCTGCGGTCCAACGTCGAGACCCTGCGGGCCCGCGCGTCCGGCGCCGCGCTGATGGCCGTGGTCAAGGCCGACGCCTACGGGCACGGCGCCCTGCCCTGCGCCCGCGAGGCCCTGCTGGCCGGTGCGACCTGGCTCGGCACCGCCACCCCCGAGGAGGCGCTCGCGCTGCGCGCCGCCGGCATCGGCCCGGAGCAGGCCCGGGTGCTGTGCTGGCTGTGGACGCCCGGCGGCCCCTGGGCCGAGGCGCTGCGCGCCTCCGTCGACGTCTCCGTCAGCGCCCGCTGGGCCCTGGACGAGCTGCTCGCCGCCGTCGGGGAGACCGGCGTACCGGCCCGCGTCCACCTCAAGGCCGACACCGGCCTCGGCCGCAACGGCTGCCAGCCCCACGACTGGCCCGACCTGGTCGTCGCCGCCCGCCGCGCCGAGGCCGGCGGCCTGCTGCGCATCGCCGGCGTCTGGTCGCACCTCGCCGCCGCCGACGAGCCCGGCCACCCCTCGATCCGGGCCCAGCTCACCGCGTTCGACGAGGCCGTGGGCCACGCGGAGGCCCAGGGGGCCCGCCTGGAGGTCCGCCACCTCGCCAACTCGCCCGCCACCCTGCTGCTGCCCGAGACCCACCACGACCTCGTCCGCACCGGGCTCGCCCTGTACGGGCTCTCACCGGTGCCGGAGGTCGGCTCCCCGGCCGACTTCGGGCTGCGGCCGGTGATGACGCTGGAGGCCCGGCTGGCCTCGGTCAAGCGGGTTCCCGGCGGCCACGGCGTGAGCTACGGCCACCACTACACGACCCCGGGCGAGACCACGCTCGGCCTGGTGCCGGTCGGCTACGCCGACGGCATCCCCCGGCACGCCAGCGGCACCGGGCCCGTCCAGGTCGCCGGAAAGTGGCGCACGGCCGCCGGGCGGGTCGCCATGGACCAGTTCGTCGTCGACCTGGGCGGCGACAGCGCCGAGCCCGGCGACACGGCGGTGCTCTTCGGCCCCGGGGACCGGGGCGAGCCCACCGCCGAGGACTGGGCGCGGGCCTGCGGGACCATCGCCTACGAGATCGTGACCCGGATCGGGGTAAGAGTCCCGCGCAGGCATGTGAACGGGACGGCCGGCACCGGAGCCGGCGGGCAGGAGGGCACCCCCCGACATGGGCAGTGACGCGGGCAGGGCGGTGGACGCGGCCTCCGGGGCCGCGGAGTCCGCGGTGCGGGCGGTCCAGGCGGTCGGCGACGCCGCCGGGGCCGTGGCCGACGGGATGCTGGTCCGGGCGGGGCGCCGGGCGGGCCTGCTCGGCCTGTCCGTCGGCGTGGTCGCCGCCGGCGCCGCGGCCGGCGTGGCGCTGGAGCGCCTCACCGTCGGCCGCGCCATGCGCCTGCGGGCCCGCGCCGAACTGGACGCCGCCGCCCCCTTCGGCTCGCTGCGCGGCGTCTCCCGCCAGGTCACCGCCGACGACGGCACCCGCCTGTACGTGGAGCTCGACGGCACCGCCCGGCCCGCCGTCCCCGCCGGACAGGACACCGCCGCCGGTCCGGCCGGGGCCGCCGCCGGCCCCGGGGCCGTGCCGGACGCCGGGCCGCAGGCCGGTCCCGGGGAGGCCGCCGGCGCCGCGGTGCGCCGCGGCTGGTTCGGCCGCCGGCGCGTCCAGCGCACGCCGGTCCTCGCCACCGCCCCCGCCGGCCCCGACGCCGCGCCGCCGGGCCCCTCCGGCGCGCCGCCCCTGACCGTCGTCTTCTGCCACGGCTACTGCCTCAACCAGGACAGCTGGCACTTCCAGCGGGCGGCGCTGCGCGACGGTGTGCGGATGGTGTTCTGGGACCAGCGCAGCCACGGCCGCTCCGAGCGGGGCCGCTCCTACCAGGCGGGCGAGCCCGCCACCATCGACCAGCTCGGCGCCGACCTGCGGGCCGTGATCGACGCGGCCGCCCCCGAGGGCCCGCTCGTCCTGGTCGGCCACTCCATGGGCGGCATGACCGTCATGGCCCTCGCCGATCAGCACCCCGAGCTGTTCCGGGAGCGGGTCGCGGGCGTCGCCCTCATAGGCACCACCGCCGGCCGGTGGAACGAGGTCACCCTCGGCCTGCCCGCCTACGGCGCCCGGGTGCTGCACCGCGTCGCGCCGGGCGTGCTGCGGGCGCTCGGCCGCCAGGTGGAGCTCGTCGAGGCCACCCGGCGGGCCGGCAGCGAGCTGACGGCGGTGCTGTACCGGAAGTTCTCCTTCGGCAGCGGCGGCGTGGACCCGGCGGTCGCCCGCTTCGCCGAGCAGATGCTGGAGGCCACGCCCATCGACGTGGTCGCCGAGTTCTACCCGGCCTTCGGCCTGCACGAGAAGGCCGCCGCCCTGGCGGGCATGGACGGCATCCCCTCCCTCGTCCTGGGCGGCACCCGCGACCTGCTCACGCCGCCCGCGCACAGCGAGGCGATAGCCGACGCGCTGCCCGGGGCCGAGCTGGTGCTGGTCCCCGACGCGGGCCACCTGGTGATGCTGGAGCACCCCGAGGTGGTCAACGCCCACCTCGCCGCCCTGCTGGAGCGGGCCGCCCGCCGCAGCGGCGTCCCGCTCGGCGGCCTGGGCGGACTCGACGGCGCGGGCGACCCGGACGGCTCCGGCGTGCGACCCTGAGACCCTGGAGGCCCCCGGACCCCGAACGCCCGGGGGCCGGACCCGGCACGCACCCCCGGAAGGACCGCGACACACCCATGGGCTCGTACGCCACCCTCACCGTGCCCACGCCCGACCGCATGCAGCGGCTCGGCCGCGAGCTGGCCGCGCTGCTGCGGCCCGGCGACCTGGTGCTGCTCTCCGGAGAGCTGGGCGCGGGCAAGACCACCCTCACCCGCGGCCTGGGGGAGGGCCTGGGCGTGCGCGGCGCCGTGACCTCCCCGACCTTCGTCATCGCCCGGGTGCACCCCCCGCTGGGCGGCGGCCCGGCCCTGGTGCACGTCGACGCGTACCGGCTGGGCGGCGGCCTGGAGGAGATGGAGGACCTCGACCTGGACGTCTCGCTGCCGGAGTCGGTGGTGGTCGTCGAGTGGGGCGAGGGCAGGGTCGAGGAGCTCTCCGAGGACCGGCTGGAGGTCCGCATCGAGCGGCAGCTCGGCGGCGACGGCCCGGAGGGGGACGCGGCGGAGCCTGCGGCGGACGGCGCGGCGGACGGGGACGCCGACGGCGCCGGGGACGTGCGCCGGGTCGTGCTCTGCGGCGTGGGCCGCCGCTGGGACGGCGCCGACCTCTCCGCGCTCGCCGACCGCCTGCACTGACCGGGGGCCGTGCCCGACCGGGCCCTGCCGGGCCGGATCGGGCCCGGCGGTCCGTGACCGGGGACACCCCCGTCGCGGGCTGGGGCGGCCGCGCCGACACGTCGTCCGCATGCTGTTGCGCCTTCCGGGGAAGGCATGGTCACATGGAGCAAGCGGTTAGGTGTACCTAACTCCGGGAGGCGCCATGTCGAGCAGCACCCCGCCGGACCGTGCGGACGAGCCCCGGCCCGCCCCGCCCGCGCGCGCCGCCGCCGGGACGCCCGAGGCGCCCGCCGTCTGCGCGCGGGAGCTCCTGGCCTCCTGCGCCGCCGCGGCCGCCGTCTCCACGCCCCCCACCGCCGCACCCGCCCCCGGCACCGGCCCGGACCCGCTCGACCCCGGCCCGCTCGACCCGGACCCGGTCGGCAGCGCCGCCTGATGAGCCCGCGCACCGGCGGGACCGGCAGTCACCGCCGGTGACCGGCCGCCGCGCCGGTCCACCCTCGCGTCAGGGCGGCACCGCGCCAGGGCGGCACCGTGTCAGGGCACCACCGCGTCAGGGCACCACCACGACCCGGCTCTGCAGCGGGGCGAACCGCCACAGCGCGGCGCCGTCCGCCCGTGTCTCCCGGATCCCGCCCGTGCGGCTCCCCGGGACGGGCGTCGGCAGACTGCCGTCCACCGCCGCGCTGAACCCCACCGGGACCCCGGACGACCGGGCGAAGAGCAGCACGTGCTCGATCGGCCGCCCGTCCGAGCCGGTGACGGCCGGGCGGCGCGAGAAGACGCCGTAGGTGCCGGGCGCCGGGTCGACGGCGCTGGGCCGCACCCGGAAGCTCCGCACCACCTGCGGTGTGCGCGCCGGGTCCACCAGCCACACCCGGTCGGCGCCGAGGGAGTAGACCACCCGGCGGCCGGTGCCCGAGGCGGCGGGCAGCGCCGGGACGGGCGGGGCCTGCGCCGCCCCCGGGCGGGGGGACGCCGAGGCTCCGGAGGGCGGCGGGGGAGAGGCCGGGGCGGCCTTCCGCCCGGTCCCCTGCGCCTGCACCGCGAGGGCCGCGACCACCGCCATCGCCCCCAGGGTGAGTCCGGTGACGACCGTCCCCGAACCGATCTTCGCCACGAGCGCTCCTCGTCCTCTGCCGCCTGTCGTGTCCCATCGTGCCAGCACCCTCCGGACGCGCCGCCGCGACCCGGCGCCGCACGGCCGTACGCGCCGTCCCGGCGGGCCGCGCGGACGTGCCGCCGGACCGGCCGCGCGGACCTGCCGGGCGGACCGGCCGCCCGGCCGGAGCCGCGCCCGGGACGTCCGGACCGCACGTCCGGACCGGATGCCCGGACAGGGTCCGCCCGGGACGCTCTAACCTGGATCCGTGCTCCTCCTCGCCTTCGACACCGCCACCCCCGCCGTCACCGCCGCCCTGCACGACGGGACGACCGTGGTCGCCGAGTCCACCCGGATCGACGCCCGGCGCCACGGCGAGCTGCTGCTGCCCGCGATCGACCGGGTGCTGCGCGACGCCGGCGCGGCCAAGGGGGACCTGACCGCCCTCGCGGTCGGCGTCGGCCCCGGCCCGTACACCGGGCTGCGCGTCGGCCTGGTCACCGCCGCCGCCCTCGGCCACGCCCTCGGCATCCCGGTCCACGGCGTCTGCACCCTCGACGGACTGGCGCGCGCCGCCCGCGCGGAGGGCGTCACCGGCCCCTTCGCCGCCGTCACCGACGCCCGCCGCAAGGAGGTCTACTGGGCCGCCTACGACGAGCACGGCGCCCGGGTCTCCGGTCCCGACGTCGACCGGCCCGCCGACATCGCCGACCGGCTGGCAGGAGCGCCCGCCGTCGGCGCCGGAGCGCTGCTCCACGCCGGCGTCCTCACCGGCGCGCGCGGCCCCGAGCACGTCTCCGCCGGGCACCTCGCCGCCCACGCCGCCGAGCGCCTCGCCGCCGGCGGGGACCTGCTGCCGCCGGTCCCGCTCTACCTGCGCCGCCCCGACGCGCAGGTGCCCGCCGGGTACAAGGCGGTGCTGCCGGCGTGAGCGGTCCGGCCGGAGTGCTGCTGCGGCCCATGCGCTGGTGGGACATCGCGCCGGTGCTGGAGCTGGAGCGGGAGCTCTTCCCCGAGGACGCCTGGTCGGCGGGCATGTTCTGGTCCGAGCTCGCCGACACCCGCCACCCCGGTGCGACCCGCCACTACACGGTGGCCGAGGACACCGCCGGCCGCGTCGCCGGCTACGCCGGGCTGATGGCGGTCGGCGCGGAGGGCGACGTGCAGACCATCGCGGTGGCCCGCGGGCACTGGGGGAGCGGCCTCGGCTCGCTGCTGCTGGCCGACCTCGTCCGCGAGGCGGGACGGCGCGGCTGCGCCGACCTGCTGCTGGAGGTCCGCGTCGACAACCTGCGGGCCCAGCGCCTGTACGAGCGGTTCGGCTTCGAGCCGGTGGGCGTGCGCCGCAACTACTACCAGCCCGCGGGCGTGGACGCCCTGGTGATGCGCCTGGAGGACCCCGCGCACGCCCCGCTGCCCGACCCCGCACACCCCCGCCCCGCCGGACCCCCGGCAGCCGCCGGACCCGCCGAACCCGCCGAACCCGCCGACCGAGGAAGCACCACTCATGGCTGACGAGCCCCTTGTCCTGGGCATCGAGACCTCCTGCGACGAGACCGGCGTCGGCGTCGTCCGCGGCACCACCCTGCTCGCCGACGCGGTCGCCTCCAGCGTCGACGAGCACGCCCGCTTCGGCGGCGTCGTCCCGGAGGTGGCCAGCCGCGCCCACCTGGAGGCCATGGTCCCCACCGTGCAGCGCGCCCTGGACCGGGCCGGCGTCACCGCCGCCGACCTCGACGGCATCGCCGTCACCGCCGGTCCCGGACTGGCCGGCGCGCTCCTGGTCGGCGTCTCCGCCGCCAAGGCGTACGCGTACGCGCTCGGCAAGCCCCTGTACGGCGTCAACCACCTGGCCTCGCACATCTGCGTCTCCCAGCTGGAGCACGGCCGCCTGCCCGAGCCCACCATGGCGCTGCTGGTCTCCGGCGGCCACTCCTCGCTGCTGCTGACGGAGGACATCACCTCCGACGTGCGGCCGCTGGGCGCCACCATCGACGACGCGGCCGGCGAGGCCTTCGACAAGGTGGCGCGCGTGCTCGGCCTCGGCTTCCCCGGCGGCCCGGTGGTCGACCGGATGGCGCGGGAGGGCGACCCGGAGGCGATCCGCTTCCCCCGCGGCCTCACCGGCCCCCGCGACCCCGAGTACGACTTCTCCTTCTCCGGCCTGAAGACCGCCGTCGCCCGCTGGGTCGAGCAGAAGCGGCGGGCCGGCGAGGACGTGCCGGTCGCGGACGTCGCCGCCTCCTTCCAGGAGGCCGTCACCGACGTCCTCACCCGCAAGGCCGTGAAGGCGTGCCGCGCCAACGGCGTCGACCACCTGATGATCGGCGGCGGCGTGGCGGCCAACTCCCGGCTGCGGGCCATGGCCGAGGAGCGCTGCGAGCGGGCCGGCATCCGGCTGCGGGTGCCCCGGCCGGGCCTGTGCACCGACAACGGCGCCATGGTGGCCGCGCTCGGCGCCGAGATGGTGCGGCGCGGGCGCGACGCCTCCGCCCTGGACCTCTCCGCCGACTCGTCCCTCCCGGTCACCGAGGTCTCGGTGCCCGACCCGCACGGCGCCGTGCACGCGCACGCCCACCACTCCCTGGGAGGCGGGGCATGACCACCACCCTCATGTGGGAGGCGCGGGCGGCCGAGGGCCGCGGCGCCGTCCTGCTCGACTGGGTGCTCCAGCACGCCCTGCCCGACCTCACCGACTCCGTCGCCGGCCTGGAGCGGGCCGAGGTCTTCACGGCGGACGACGACCGGGTCCTGGTGGTCACCTGGTGGTCGGCCGCGCCGGGCGCCGCGCAGGAGCCGGAGCAGCGCGTCCTGCCGGAACTGCCGGACCCGCCCGCCGGGCTGCTGCGGCGGGAGCCGCACCGCTGGCGCTTCCGGCGGGTCGAGAGCTACCCCTGATCCCCGGCCCCCTGCTCCCGGCTCCCTGCTCCCGGCCCCGTGACCGCCGGCCGCCCGACCCCGGTCCCCGTGACCGCCGGCCGCCCGACCCCGGTCCCCGTGACCGCCGGCCCCTGCCCCGTGCCTCCGCCCTGCCCGGCCGCCGCCGCGGCCGGGCATCCGCACGCCCGGATCCCTCCGGTCGGACAACCGTTCGCCTCCCGCGGACGTCCCTCCAGGTGCCGCCGACCACGAGGAGGAGCAGCCGTGCCCGGCACCGCCCGCAGGAGCACCCGCGCCGCCGCCGCGACCGCCGCCGCAGCCCTGGCCGCCTCCCTGGCGGCGTGCGGCGGGGGAGCGGGCCGCAGCCCGGCCCCGGCCGCCCCCGTCCCGTCCGCCTCCGCGCCCGCCACCACGGCCCGCGCCGGACTCCCGGCCCCCGCCGCCGAGGCCCGGCGCCGCGCCGCGCTCTGGCGCGCCTGGGGCCTGGCGCCGCTCCCCCCCGGCGCCCCCGCCGCCCGCCGCGCCCGTGCCGCCGAGGCGCACCGGCGCCGGACCGGTCCCGGTCGTCAGCCGCATCCCCACCCGTGACCGGGTCGTCTTCCTCACGATCGACGACGGCACGGAGAAGGACCCGGAGTTCGTCCGGATGCTCCGCGAGCTGCGGGTGCCGGTGACGATGTTCCTCACGGACGCGGCCATCCGCTCCGACTACGGCTACTTCCGCCGCATCCAGGCGCTCGGCGACACCGTCCAGAACCACACCCTCACCCACCCGTACCTGCCCGGCCTCGGCGCCGCCGCCCAGCGGGCCGAGATCTGCGGCCAGCAGCGCCGCCTCACCCGCGAGTACGGCGCCGCGCCCGCGCTCTTCCGGCCCCCGTACGGCGCCTACGACGCGGCGACCCTGGAGGCGGTCCGGGCGTGCGGGCTGCGGGCCCTGGTGCTCTGGAGGGAGTCCATGCAGATCAGGGACATGCAGTACCAGGACCCCGGCCGCAGGCTGCACCCCGGCGACATCGTCCTCGTCCACTTCCGCGGCCCGGCCGAGCTCAAGCACCGCACCATGACGGAGATGTTCGCGGCCCTGCTGCGCCGGATCGGCGGCCAGGGCTTCGCCGTCGGCCGCCTCGACGACTACCTCCCCGCACCGGACGGGCACCCGGGCGCCGCCGGCTGACCCCGGAAAACCCGAATACCTGTTCCCCGGAACAGGTCTGTACCACTAGGCTCCTGACGCCGCCGTCGCGGAGGACTCCCTCCGCGCGAGCCCGCGCGACGCGGGCGGTCCGGCGGCCCAGTGCCCGCGTGCCCCGCGCACGCACCATCCCCTGGGGGTCCTTTTTGAACCACCGCCTGCGCCGCGCGTCCGCGGCGCTCGCCTCCGTCCTGGCGGTCTCCGCCGGTGCGCTCACCCTGTCCGCCGCCCCTGCGGCGGCCGCCGGCTCGTGGCCGGCCTCCGACGGCCGCCTGCTCGGCTCGGACGGCTCCAACCTCTTCCGCACCTGGCCCGGCGGCTCCGGCTACGGCTACCTGCGCCCGGGCAGCGCCCCGGCCTGGTCGCCCGACGGCAGCCGGGCGGTCCTCGTCGACGCGTACCAGGACAACCGCCTGGTGACGATCCGCCAGGACGGCAAGTACGAGCAGTTCATCACGCAGAAGGGCGGCGGCGGCCGGGTCGCCGACCCGACCTTCTGGTACAACGGCGACTCCGTCGTCTTCCAGACCGGCGGCCGCCTGCACGTCGGCGCGTCCGACGGCTCCACCTGGCCGCAGCCGCTCCTCGCCGCCGACAAGGACGGCTGCGACTCGCAGCCCAGCGGATCCGGCCGCCTGCTCGCCTTCGTGCGCACCGGCCCGGACTGCTCCCACACCGGGGCGCCCGCGGTCTGGCTGTACGACGGCACCAGCCACGCCTTCCGCAAGCTGGCCTCCGACGCCTACCAGCCCTCGCTCTCCGCGGACGGCACCAAGGTCGCCTTCGTGCGCACCGTCGCCGGCGTCCGCCAGCTGTTCTCGGTCTCCGCCGACGGCACCGGGCTGAAGCAGCTCACCTCGGACGGCGTCCAGCACACGCACCCCGCCTGGTCGCCCAAGGGCGACCGGATCGCCTACGCGGGCGGTGCGGGCCTGGCCGTGCTCACCCCCGGCACCGGCGGCACCGCCGCCGTGCCGAACAGCGCCGGGCTCACCGACGTCGCCTGGCAGCCCCTGCGCTACAACTACGTCCAGCGCGTCTACGGCTCGGGCAGCACCACCACCAACGTCGCCGCCTCCCGCTGGACGTGGGACACCGCCGGCGGCGTCCACGTGCCCGGCCTCCTGGCCGCGAAGAGCGCCGTCCTCGTCAACAGCGGCTCGGCCCCCTACGGACTGACCGCCCCCGCCCTGGCGGGGTACAAGCAGGGCCCGGTGCTCAGCACCGGCGGCGGCTCGCTCGCCGCGGGCGCCTCCGCCGAGCTGCGCCGCGTCCTCCCCAAGGGCGCGACGGTCTACCTGGTCGGCGGCACCCAGATCCTCGGCAGCAAGGTCGCGAGCCAGGTCCAGGCCCTCGGCTACCGGCCGGTCCGGCTGGCCGGCGCCGACCGCTGGTCCACCTCGGTGGCGGTCGCCAAGGCGTCCACCAGCGCGCCGACGTGGGTCTTCCTGGCCTCCGGCACCGACTACCACGAGGCGCTGGCGGCCGCCGCCGCGGCCGGCGCCTCCGCGGGCAACCGCGCCGTGGTGGTCCTCACCAACGGCCGCAGCCTCACCTCCTCGGTCGCCTCGTACCTCAACGGGCTCAACCCGGGCACCAGCCACATCACGCCGGTCGGCTACGACGCCAAGCAGGCCCTGTTCAGCGCCTACGACCGCAACATGATGCCGCGCTGGCCCGGCAGCCTGGACTACTGGTACATCGGCGGCACCACCCACGAGGCGATCGCCGCCAACCTGGCCTCCTTCTGGTGGTCCTGGTCCACCGACGTGGTCCTGGCCCCCAGCAACGACTGGCAGGCCGGGATGAGCGCCGGCGCCGCGATGAACCGCTTCGGCCCGCTCCTGTGGAGCGGCACCTCCGCGCTCCCCGGCCCGACGTGGAACTACCTGGTGAACCGCGCCGCGGGCATCAACCAGCCGGTGGTCATCAGCCCGTTCAACGAGGTGCCCTCCGGGGTGGTCGCCTCGATCGGCACCGCGGTCAGCGCCGACGGCTCCTGGTACAAGTCCGCGTACTACCCGGCCGGCGCCGTCCCGATGAGCGCGGCCGTCCGCCGGTCCGCCGCCGTGGGGACCGCCCCGGCCGGCGCCGGGGGCCGGGGCCTGACCGCCCCGGACCCCTCCGGCGCGCAGCACCTGACCCGGCGCTGAGCCCCCGCGGCCCGGACCGGCGGACCCCGCCGGTCCGGGCCGCGGTGCGTCCGCGCCCGGCCCCCCGGCCCCGGCGGGGCCTCAGACCGGGTGCCCCAGCAGCATCGCCGGCGCCCCCGCCACCCGGGTGAGGAAGACCGTGCAGGACTCCGGCCCCTCGGGCCGCAGCCTGCGCCGCAGCTCCTCGGGCTCCACCGCCGACCCCCGCTTCTTGACCACGACCGTCCCGACCCGCCGCTCCCGCAGCAGCGCCCTGAGCCGCTTGAGGTTGAAGGGCAGCGCGTCGGTGACCTCGTAGGCGGTCGCGAAGGGGGTGCGGACCAGCGCGTCGGAGGTCAGGTAGGCGATCGCCGGGTCGACCAGGGCGCCCCCCACCTGCTCCGCGACCTCGGCCACCAGGTGCGCCCGGATCACCGCGCCGTCCGGCTCGTACAGGTACCGCCGCACCGGGCCCGCCGCCACGTCGGGCAGCCGGCCGCCGGTCAGCGTGGCGCCGCCGGGCAGCAGCGTGGCGCGGTGCGGCTGCGCCGCCCCCGTGCCGAACCAGAGCACCGCCTCCTTGACGTCCCCGCCGTCGGAGACCCACTCCGCCTCGGCGTCCTCCGGCACCGCCTCGTGCGGGATCCCGGGGGCGACCTTCAGCGCCGCGTACCGGGTGCGCCGGCCCGCGGCCACCGCCCAGGACAGCGGCGGCGAGTACGCCTCCGGGTCGAAGATCCGGCCCCGGGCCCCCCGGCGCGCCGGGTCGGTGAAGACCGCGTCGAAGCCCGCGAGGTCCACGTCGGCGACGTCCGCGCACCGCACCTCGACCAGGCCGGCCAGTCCCAGCGCGCGGGCGTTGGCCTCCGCGGCGGCGCAGGCCTCCGGCGAGCGGTCCACGGCGAGGACGGAGATGCCGGCGCGGGCCAGCGCCACCGCGTCGCCCCCCACCCCGCAGCACAGGTCGGCCAGCCGCCGCACCCCCAGCTCCGCGAAGCGCCGGGCCCGCCACTCGGCCACGGAGGTGCGGGTGGCCTGCTCCACGCCGTCGGCGGTGAAGTACATCCGGTCCGCGTCCGTGCCGAACTTCGCCCGGGCCCGCTGCCGCAGCCGCGCCTGGCCGAGCGCGGCCGACACCAGCTCCGCGGGGTGCTCCCGGCGCAGCCGGGTCGCCAGGGCCAGCTCCTCCCCGGGGTCGTGGTCCCGCAGCAGTTCCAGCAGGTCCTGGCCCTCGTCGGTCAGCAGCGTCGCGATCTCCACCCGCCCATTCTCCCGCCCCGCCCGGCCCGCCCCGCACCGCCCGCCCGGCCGTGCGCCGCCCGGCCCGCCCCGGCTCCCGAGACGCGGCCTCCCGCCCCCGGCCCCCCGCCGTGCCCGGCCGGCCCCCTCCCGGACGACACGCCCGGCGGAAAAACCGCTTTCCCCGCCCCCGCACCGGACCGGAGGCCCCGCCGCGCGCCCCCAACTCCCCACCCGCAGAGGCGAAGGGAACCCCCCGCCCGCCCCCGTCGCCCTCCCCGGCCACGCACCTGCAGCCGCCACTGGTTGGCACTCTGGTTGACTGAGTGCTAACCGCCCCCTATGGTCGTCCTTGGCACTCTCCCCAGGAGGGTGCTAACGCGACGAGGCAGGTCCGGCACCCGCGACGACGGACCGGCCAGGTCGCCACCTACCTATAGACAACCCCGTGAGATCTCCGAAGGGGGAGGTCGGACGTGACGACCGCCAGCACCAAGGTTGCCATCAAGCCGCTCGAGGACCGCATCGTGGTCCAGCCGCTCGACGCCGAGACCACCACGGCCTCCGGCCTGGTCATCCCGGACACCGCCAAGGAGAAGCCCCAGGAGGGCGTCGTCCTGGCTGTGGGCCCGGGCCGCTTCGAGGACGGCCAGCGTCTCCCGCTGGACGTCGCCGTTGGCGATGTCGTGCTCTACAGCAAGTACGGCGGCACCGAGGTCAAGTACAACGGCGAGGAGTACCTCGTCCTCTCGGCTCGCGACGTCCTCGCGATCATCGAGAAGTAGTTCCGACGCTGACCGCAGAGTCGTGACCCGCCCCGGGATCCGTGTCCAAGAGACCCGGGGCCCGGGGCGCGGTTGTTGAGAGGGAAAGACGTACTGATGGCGAAGATCCTGCAGTTCAACGAGGATGCCCGCCGCTCGCTGGAGCGCGGCGTCAACAAGCTCGCGGACACCGTGAAGGTGACGATCGGCCCCAAGGGCCGCAACGTCGTCATCGACAAGAAGTTCGGTGCGCCCACCATCACCAACGACGGTGTGACCATCGCCCGCGAGGTGGAGCTGGACGACCCGTACGAGAACCTTGGCGCGCAGCTCGTCAAGGAGGTCGCCACCAAGACCAACGACGTCGCGGGCGACGGCACCACCACCGCCACCGTGCTCGCCCAGGCCCTGGTGAACGAGGGCCTGCGCAACGTCGCCGCGGGCGCGAGCCCCGCCGGCCTGAAGAAGGGCATCGACGCGGCCGTCGCCGCCGTCTCCGAGCACCTGCTCGGCGTGGCCCGCGAGATCGAGGGCAAGGACGACATCGCCGCCGTGGCCGCGCTGTCCGCCCAGGACCCGCAGGTCGGCGAGCTGATCGCCGAGGCGATGGACAAGGTCGGCAAGGACGGTGTCATCACCGTCGAGGAGTCGAACACCTTCGGCCTGGAGCTCGACTTCACCGAGGGCATGCAGTTCGACAAGGGCTACCTGTCGCCCTACATGGTGACCGACCAGGAGCGCATGGAGGCCGTCCTCGACGACCCCTACATCCTGATCCACCAGGGCAAGATCTCCTCGATCCAGGACCTGCTGCCGCTGCTGGAGAAGATCCTGCAGGGCGGCGCCGCCAAGCCGCTGCTGATCATCGCCGAGGACGTCGAGGGCGAGGCCCTGTCGACCCTGGTCGTCAACAAGATCCGCGGCACCTTCAACGCCGTCGCGGTGAAGGCCCCGGGCTTCGGCGACCGCCGCAAGGCGATGCTGGGCGACATCGCGACCCTGACCGGCGCCACCGTCATCGCGGAGGAGGTCGGCCTCAAGCTCGACCAGGCCGGCCTGGACGTGCTCGGCACCGCCCGCCGCGTCACCGTCACCAAGGACGACACCACGATCGTCGACGGCGCGGGCTCCTCGGAGGAGGTCGCCGGCCGGGTCGCCCAGATCAAGGCCGAGATCGAGACCACCGACTCCGACTGGGACCGCGAGAAGCTGCAGGAGCGCCTGGCCAAGCTGGCCGGCGGCGTCTGCGTCATCCGGGTCGGCGCCGCCACCGAGGTGGAGCTCAAGGAGAAGAAGCACCGCCTGGAGGACGCCATCTCGGCGACCCGTGCCGCGGTCGAGGAGGGCATCGTCGCCGGCGGCGGCGCCTCCCTGGTGCACTCCGCCAAGGTCCTGGCCGACGGCCTCGGCCTCTCCGGCGACGAGGCCACCGGTGTCGCGGTCGTCCGCCGCGCCCTGGTCGAGCCGCTGCGCTGGATCGCCCAGAACGCCGGCCTGGAGGGCTACGTCATCACCTCCAAGGTGTCCGAGCTGGACGCCGGGCAGGGCTACAACGCCGCCACCGGCGAGTACGGCGACCTGGTCAAGGCCGGCGTCATCGACCCGGTGAAGGTCACCCGCTCCGCCCTGGAGAACGCCGCCTCCATCGCCTCCCTGCTCCTCACCACCGAGACCCTCGTGGTGGAGAAGAAGGAGGAGGAGCCGGCCGCCGCGGGCCACTCGCACGGCGGCCACGGCCACTCCCACTGAGGCACGCCCCCCGGGGCACACCGTCGGGGCCCGGTCCCGCCGCTTCCAAGCGGCGCGGCCGGGCCCCGGTCCTTCCCCCAAGACCTGCTTATGCTGGGGGCGTGATCGAGGCACGCCATCTCAGGGTCCTGCGCGCCGTGTCCCGCACCGGCTCGTACTCCGCCGCAGCCCGCGAGCTCGGCTGCACGCAGCCCGCGGTGAGCCAGCAGATGAAGGCGCTGGAGAAGTCCGTCCGCACGCCGCTGGTCGTCCGCTCCGGCCGGGGGATGCAGCTCACCGAGGCCGGCGGGGCGCTGCTGCGGCACGCCAACGGCATCCTCGCGGGGCTCGCCGCCGCCGAGGAGGAGGTGGCCGCCATCGCCGGGCTGCACGCCGGCCGGGTCCGGCTGGTCTCCTTCCCCACCGCGAGCTCCACCCTGGTGCCGCGGGCGGTCGCCGAACTGCGCGCGGGGAACCCCGGGATCCGGGTCTCCCTCGTCGAGGCCGAGCCGCCTGAGTCGCTGGCGATGCTGCGCGGCGGGGAGTGCGAGGTCGCGCTCGCCTTCCGCTACCCGGACGCACCCGCCGCACCCCTTCCCCCCGCCGTGCCCGCCGCACCCTCCGTGTCCGCGGTCCCCGCACCGCCCGTCGGCCACGGCTCCCGCGCCGCGCGGGCCGAGGCGGTGCTGGAGGCGGCCGCCTCGGCCGCCGCCACCGACTGGTCGGACCTGGTGGTGCGCCCGCTCCTGGACGACCCGATGACGGCCCTGGTCCCGGCCGGCCACCCCCTCGCCGGGCGCGGCGCGGACCGCCCGGCGGACCTGGCCGAGCTGGCGGGGGAGCAGTGGATCGCCGGCTGCCCGCAGTGCCGCGGGCACCTGGTGGAGCTGTGCGCCCGGTCCGGCTTCGAGCCGCGGATCGACTTCGCCACCGACGACTACCCGGCGGTGGTCGGCCTCGTCGCGGCCGGGCTCGGGGTGGCCGTGCTCCCCGGCCTGGCGCTGGAGTCGGTGCGGCACGCCGGGGTGGCGGCGGTGTCCCTGGACCCGCCCGCGGCCCGGCAGGTCGTGGCGCTCACCCTGCCCGACCTCGCGGCGGTGCCCGCGGTGGGGCTGATGCTGGACCGGCTGGCCGACGCGGCCGCGGGGCGCGCCGGGCGGTCCGCCGGCTGACCGGCCCGCGCCCCCGTACCCGCCCCCCGCGGCCGCCTCCCCGTCCCCCGCGCCGCCGTCCGCGCCGTGCCCTGTGTCCCGTGCCCTGTGTCCTGTGTCCCGGCCCCTGTGCGCCCCCGCCGCCCTCAGGCCCGCCTCCCGGGCGCGCCCCTGCGCCCGGCGCGCCCGCCGCCACCGGGAGCAGAAACGATCCAGCAGGGGGGGCTACCCCTCTGCAGAAACGATCCTGCAGTGCCGGTGACCCACGCTGCTCAGCGCGCGCCGGCGGCCGGCGTCCCCACCTGGACCTCCACCAGCCGGTGCCGGGCCCGCCCCTGCAGCTCCTCGCGCTCGTCCTCCGTCAGCCCGCCCCACACCCCGTACGGCTCCCGGACGGTCAGGGCGTGGGCCGCGCACTGCGCCCTGACCGGGCAGCGCATGCACACCTCCTTCGCCGCCTGCTCCCGGGAGCTACGGGCGGCGCCGCGCTCCCCCTCGGGGTGGAAGAACAGGGAGCTGTCCACACCGCGGCAGGCCGCCGAGAGCTGCCAGTCCCACAGGTCGGCGTTGGGGCCGGGAAGGCGAGAGAAGTCGGCCATGGCTCATCCCCTCAAGGATTTTGGGGCTCCGGTGCCGGTGCGTCGTCGGCCGTCGCGGCGAGGCTCCGGGGCGTCAGTGCGAACACCTGGAAATATGACCTACAGAGATCTATAGGACAAGATGCCCACACAGTTGCACAACAGGCTTGCCCCTCCCAAATCACGCGAAAACGGACCAATGGGACTCGACAGGTCGCGGCGTGTCCTGGCGTCGGGTGCACTCGTTGGGAGTACGCCGGGCCCGCCGCCCGCCGGGTGCGGCGCGCGGGCGGTGGCGGGCGGCCCTCCGTGACGACCCGACCACGTACAGTGGTGGAGGTGGCTGCCGTCACCCCGTAACTCATTCGAGTGACGGTCGTTGGGAGTGCGGAGGCGGTTAGCGGGCGCCGGGCGCCGGGAACGATCGCGACGGATGCGAGCGGTCGGGAACGCAGCCCGTCGTCATTGGCCGTGTCGGTGACGATTCGTACCAGCCAGGAGGCTCAACGTGACGCGGTTCTGCAGCGGAGGGCGGTCATGACATCCGTTCTCGTGTGCGACGATTCCCCGCTCGCCAGGGAGGCGCTCCGCCGCGCGGTGGCGACCGTGCCCGGCGTCGACCGGGTGACCACTGCCACCAACGGCGAGGAGGTCCTCCGCCGCTGGGTGGCCGACCGCTCCGACCTCGTCCTGATGGACGTCCGGATGCCCGGCCTCGGCGGTGTCGAGACCGTCCGGCGGCTCCTGTCGGCCGACCCCGGCGCCCGCATCATCATGCTCACGGTGGCCGAGGACCTCGACGGGGTCGCCCTCGCCGTCGCCGCCGGCGCCCGCGGCTACCTGCACAAGGACGCCTCCCGCGCCGAGCTCCGGGCGACGGTCACCCAGGCGCTCGCCGACCCCACCTGGCGGCTCGCCCCGCGCCGGCTGCGCTCCCCCGACATGGGTGCCGCCCCGACGCTCACCGCCCGCGAGATCCAGGTCCTGGAGGGTATGAGCCACGGCCGCAGCAACGCCGAGATCGGCCGCGAGCTGTTCCTCTCCGAGGACACCGTCAAGACCCACGCCCGCCGGCTGTTCAAGAAGCTCGGGGCCTCCGACCGCGCCCACGCGGTCGCCCTGGGCTTCCGCTGGGGCCTGGTCCGCTGAGCATTCGCAGGACGGGGGTCGCCGACCGGCCCGCGGCCCCCCCGCCGCCGCACGACGGCGGGTCCGCGCACGGCGCTCCGGCGGCTCCGGCGCGACGGGATGGTGTCAGCGGCCGCCCGAGGACGCACCATAGGGGTATGGAGCACCTCGGGGACCAGCCGCCGGACAGGGCACCGCAGGCAGCGGCCGCGGAGGGCGGTGCGGCGCATAACGTTCCGGTGCACAAGTCCGGAGCCGGTGCCGCGTTCTCCCGGTCGAACAGGCACCATGGACCGATGCGCGACGACGAGGCAGCCCTCCCCGGAGATGCGGACCCCGGTCCCGTGCCCGGGGCGCCGGGGCCCGCGGAGCCCCGTCCCGCCGCCGGCGACGGCCGGGGCGGCCTCCCCGTCCGGCGGTCGGGGGAGCGTGCCGCGGCCGAGCGGTCGGCGGCGGTCGGCGAGCTGGTCGGCCGGGCCGCACGGGGCGACGGCCGTGCCACGGACGCCCTCCTGGCCCACGTCCACCCGCTGGTCCTGCGCTACTGCCGGGCGCGGCTCGCCCGGCTGCCCGGCGGGGCCCGCCACCACGTCGACGACGTGGCGCAGGACGTCTGCCTCGCCGTGCTGTGCGCCCTGCCCCGCTACCGCGACGAGGGCCGCCCCTTCGAGGCGTTCGTGTACGGCATCGCCGCCCACAAGATCGCCGACCTGCAGCGCGCCGCCATGCGCGGTCCCGCGTCCACCGCCGTCCCCGCCGACGTGCTCCCGGAGACCGCCGACGAGTCGCTCGGCCCCGAGGAGCGGGCCCTCCTCTCCAGCGACGCGGCCTGGGCCCGTGAGCTGCTCGCCTGCCTGCCGCCGCGCCAGCGCGAACTCGTGCTGCTGCGGGTGGCCGCCGGCCTGACCGCCGAGGAGACCGGCGAGGTGCTCGGCATGTCGCCCGGGGCCGTGCGGGTCGCCCAGCACCGCGCGCTCAACCGGCTCCGGGCGCTCGCCGAGGAGGCCGAGGACGCCCCCGGCCTCACCGCCTGAGCCCCGGCCTCACCGCCCGGGCCCCGACTTCACCGCCCGACCGCCGGCCTCGCCGCCCGACCTCCGGCCTCACCGCCCGACCCCCGACTTCACCGCCCGGGCCCCGACTTCACCGCCCGACCGCCGGCCTCGCCGCCCGGGCCCCGCGCCCTGCCCCGGCCCCGCCGCGCGGCTCCCACCGCCGCGCCCCGGCCCCCGCGCCCGGCCCCGCCCGGGGCGCGCCCCGGCCGCCGCGGCCCCCGTCCGGCACGCCCGCCTGCCGCGTCCCGTCCCCGGCGGACGCGCCACCGCGCCCCCACGGAGCGGCGCCCTGTCAAGGGGGCGCGGGAAAACATTCCGTGCCCCGGTAGCATGGAGTACCGGTGCCCGGGCGGAGCCCTCGGCGTCCCGCAGGGTCCAGCTGCCCCCAGCGCCCCCGAGCAGCCCCGTGCAGGTGCCGGTGCGAGCACGCGCGGGCGGACCGGGCCGGACGACCTCCGAACCCTCCGCCGCATCCCCCAGCGATCGCGTCCACTCCGCACATCGGATCGGTCGGGCCCACCACGGGAAGGTATCCATGTCCTCCAACGCCGCCGGCGTACCCGAGAAGTTCGCCATGCTCGGGCTCACCTACGACGACGTCCTGCTGCTCCCGGGCGCGTCCGAGGTGCTCCCGAACCAGGTCGACACCTCGTCCCGGATCAGCCGGAACGTCACCGTCAACGTCCCGCTGCTGTCCGCCGCCATGGACAAGGTCACCGAGTCGCGGATGGCGATCGCGATGGCCCGCCAGGGCGGCGCCGGCGTGCTGCACCGCAACCTCTCCGTCGAGGACCAGGTCAACCAGGTCGACCTGGTGAAGCGGTCCGAGTCCGGCATGGTCACCGACCCCATCACCGTGCGGCCCGACGCCACCCTCGGCGAGGCCGACGCCCTCTGCGCGAAGTTCCGCATCAGCGGCGTGCCGGTCACCGACGCCGCCGGGAAGCTCCTGGGCATCGTCACCAACCGCGACATGGCCTTCGAGTCGGACCGCGGCCGCCAGGTCCGCGAGGTCATGACCCCCATGCCGCTGATCACCGGCAAGGTCGGCATCTCCGGCGAGGACGCCATCGGGCTGCTGCGCCGCCACAAGATCGAGAAGCTGCCGCTCGTCGACGACGAGGGCCGCCTCAAGGGCCTGATCACGGTCAAGGACTTCGTCAAGGCCGAGCAGTACCCCAACGCCGCCAAGGACGCCGAGGGCCGCCTCATCGTCGGCGCCGCCGTCGGCGTCGGCGACGCCGCCTACGACCGCGCGCTGGCCCTGGTCGACGCGGGCGTGGACTTCCTGGTGATCGACAGCGCCCACGGCCACAGCCGCGGCATCCTCGACATGGTCGCCAAGGTCAAGGCCAACATCCGGGTCGACGTGGTGGCCGGCAACGTCGCCACCCGCGACGGCGCCCAGGCGCTCATCGACGCCGGTGCGGACGGCATCAAGGTCGGCGTCGGCCCCGGCTCCATCTGCACCACCCGCGTCGTGGCCGGCGTCGGCGTCCCGCAGGTCACCGCGATCTACGAGGCCGCCCTGGCCGCGCACGCCGCGGGCGTCCCGGTGATCGGCGACGGCGGCCTGCAGTACTCCGGCGACATCGCCAAGGCCATCGCGGCCGGCGCCGACACCGTGATGCTCGGCAGCCTGCTCGCGGGCTGCGAGGAGTCGCCGGGCGAGCTGCTCTTCATCAACGGCAAGCAGTTCAAGTCCTACCGCGGCATGGGCTCGCTGGGCGCCATGCAGGGCCGCGGCCAGGGCCGGTCCTACTCCAAGGACCGCTACTTCCAGGACAACGTCCTCTCCGAGGACAAGCTCGTCCCCGAGGGCATCGAGGGCCAGGTCCCCTACCGCGGCCCGCTCTCCTCCGTCGTCCACCAGCTCATCGGCGGCCTGCGCTCCTCCATGGGGTACGCCGGCGCCGCCGACATCCAGGAGCTCAAGGACAAGGGCCGGTTCGTCCGGATCACCGCGGCCGGCCTCAAGGAGAGCCACCCGCACGACATCCAGATGACCGTCGAGGCCCCGAACTACCAGGGCCGCTGACCCCGGTCCCGCCCCGCGCCGACGCCCGCCCGCCGCACCTCCTGCGGCGGGCGGCCGCCGTTCCGGGATACTGGAGTACGGCCGGGGCGCCGACGCGCCCCGCCGGGACGAACAGCAGACAGCGGAAGGGCTCGAAGTGACCGAGATCGAGATCGGGCGGGGCAAGCGGGGCCGGCGTGCGTACGCCTTCGACGACATCGCCGTCGTCCCGAGCCGGCGCACCCGGGACCCCAAGGAGGTCTCGATCGCCTGGCAGATCGACGCCTACCGCTTCGAGCTGCCGTTCCTCGCCGCCCCCATGGACAGCGTGGTCTCGCCCGCGCAGGCCGTCGCCATCGGCCGCCTCGGCGGCCTGGGCGTGCTCAACCTCGAGGGCCTGTGGACCCGGTACGAGGACCCCGAGCCGCTGCTCGCCGAGGTCGCCGCGCTCGCCGACGAGCGCGCCGCCACCCGCCGCCTCCAGGAGATCTACGCCGAGCCCATCAAGCCGGAGCTGATCGGGCAGCGGATCCGCGAGGTGCGCGACTCCGGCGTGGTCACCGCCGCCGCGCTCTCCCCCCAGCGCACCGCCGAGTTCTCCAAGGCCGTCGTCGACGCGGGCGTCGACGTCTTCGTCATCCGCGGCACCACCGTCTCCGCCGAGCACGTCTCCGGCGCCGCCGAGCCGCTCAACCTCAAGCAGTTCATCTACGAGCTCGACGTGCCGGTGATCGTCGGCGGCTGCGCCACCTACACCGCCGCCCTGCACCTCATGCGGACCGGAGCGGCCGGCGTCCTCGTCGGCTTCGGCGGCGGCGCCGCCCACACCACCCGCAACGTGCTGGGCATCCAGGTCCCGATGGCCACCGCCGTCGCCGACGTGGCCGCGGCCCGCCGCGACTACATGGACGAGTCCGGCGGCCGGTACGTCCACGTCATCGCCGACGGCGGCGTGGGCTACAGCGGCGACCTGGCCAAGGCCGTGGCCTGCGGCGCCGACGCCGTCATGATCGGTGCGGCGCTGGCCCGCGCCACCGACGCGCCCGGCCGGGGCTTCCACTGGGGCATGGAGGCCGTCCACGAGGAGCTGCCGCGCGGCAAGCGCGTCGACCTCGGCACCGTGGGCACCACCGAGGAGATCCTGCTCGGCCCCTCCCACACCCCCGACGGCACCATGAACCTCTTCGGCGCGCTCCGCCGGGCCATGGCCACCACCGGCTACTCGGAGCTCAAGGAGTTCCAGCGGGTCGAGGTCACCGTCGCCCCGCACACCGTCCACAACCACTGACACCGCCCAGGACGCGCGGGGGCCCGGACGCCGACGGCGTCCGGGCCCCGCGCACGCCGGGTCCCGCGGGACCGGGGCGGTCCTCAGGCGGCGGAGCCGATGCGCCGGGTCGGGACGAACCCCTCGTAGCCGGCGATGCCGTAGAAGAGCACGTCCATGACGCCCCGGGAGGCCTTCCACGCCTCGAAGGTCAGGTGGAGCTTGCCGCCGAGGAGGTCGGTCACCTCGTAGCCCAGCTCCTGGTGGGCGTGGAGGGCCACCCCGAAGAGCTGCCCGAGCAGCACGCCCAGCAGCGCCAGGACCGTGCCGGCCGCCGGCAGGACCGGGTTGCGGCCGCCGAGCCTGCCCGGGGCGAACGCGACCGCGGCGCCGATGCCGAGGGCGAGCCAGCCGATCTCGTGGTCGGTCGTCCTCATGACGAAGCCGTGGACCAGCGCGCTCACCAGCATCGCGCCCGCGCCGGCGGCCAGGGCCGCCGCGACGTTGGCCGGGGCGGCCGCGGGGGGCCGGGGCCTGGAGGTACGGGGAGGGCGGCGGCAGGGGGACGGCGGCCTGGCCGGCCGGGGCGGGTGCGGCTGCGGCCTCGACGGGCGCGGGCGCGGCCTCGACGGGCGCGGGCGCGGGCGTGGGCTGGTCCATGGGGTCCCCCGGTGAGGTGGTGAGGTGCGGGCGCGGCACGCCCCGGAGAGCCCGTGGGCGGCCGGTGCGCCGCGCGAGGACAACGGGGCGGAACGCCAGCAGTGCCCTCCGACGGTCCGACAGTGCTTTCGGCCTCCGGACACCGGGGCGAACCCGGCGCGGGCCCGGCGCGGGAACCGTTCGGCAGCCTCCCGCGTCCTTGCACGTGTGCGCCCGGGGGGCACACGCGTGCGCCGGTCCGGACCGTCGGGCGAGGGGCCGACTTCGGGTCCGACGGGGGTTCAGGGGATGATGGTCGCCCGGGCACCCGGGGTGCCGCGCCGCACGCGCACGCCGAACCGCCCGGACCACCGGTCCTCCGGCCGCGCCGCCCGCGCGGCCGCGGGCCGACGCACCGTCATGTCGACTGGCAGCAGTAGGGGATCGCATCCATGACCCAGGCGCAGGGCTCCACCGGCCGACTCCTCGCCGGCCGCTACCGGCTGGACTCGGTGCTCGGGCGCGGCGGCATGGGCACCGTCTGGCGCGCCGAGGACGAGATGCTGGACCGCGTCGTCGCGGTCAAGGAGCTGCGCTTCCACGGCGGCGTGGACGAGGAGGAGAAGCGCCGCCTCATCACCCGCACCCTGCGCGAGGCCAAGGCCGCCGCCCGGATCCGCAACAACGCCGCCGTCACCGTCTTCGACGTGGTCGAGGAGGACGACCGGCCCTGGATCGTCATGGAGCTCGTCGAGTCGCGCTCCCTCGCGGACGTCATCAAGGAGGACGGCCCGCTCGACCCGGAGCGCGCCGCCCGCATCGGCCTCGACCTCCTCGGGGTCCTGCGCAGCGCCCACGGCCACGGCATCCTCCACCGCGACGTCAAGCCCTCCAACGTCCTCATCGGCGACGACGGCCGGGTGGTCCTCACCGACTTCGGCATCGCCAGCGTCGAGGGCGACCCGTCGGTCACCTCCACCGGCATGCTCGTCGGCGCCCCCTCGTACATCTCGCCCGAGCGCGCCCGCGGCCAGAAGCCCGGCCCGCCCGCCGACCTGTGGTCGCTCGGCGCGACCCTGTACGCCATGGTCGAGGGCAAGCCCCCGTACGACCGCGGCTCGGCCATCTCGACCCTGACGGCCGTGATGACCGAGGACCTGAGGACCCCGCGCAACGCCGGACCGCTGCGCCCGGTGATCGAGGGCCTGCTGCGCAAGGACCCCGACGAGCGGCTGGACGAGCCGACCACCCGGACGATGCTGCGGCGCGTCGTCGCCGAGGCCCGGCGGCTCGCCGAGGCCGCCGCCGCCGCCGAGGCGGCCGTCGCGGCGACCGCGGTGCTCCCGGCCGCCGGCGCCGGGGACGCGAAGCCCGCCGGCGACGCGGCGCCCTCGGTGCCCCGCCAGGCCGGCGCGCCCGAGAAGGCCGCGCGGGCGGCCGGGGAGGGCGGCGCCCCGGCGGCGGACGCCTCCGCGGCGCCCGCGGCGAAGCGCGCGGCGGGCGTCCTCGGCGGACTGCTCGGCACGGTCCGGGTCGGCAGCCGTACGGCGGCTCCCGGGGGGGACGGGGACGCCGGACAGGGCGGCGAGGCCGGACAGGGCGGCGAGGCCGAGGGCTCCGCCCGGGCCGCGGTGCCCGGGGCCCGCCGGGCGCCGGGGAGCGCACCGGCCGAGGGTGCACCGGACCAGGCGTCGCCGGCTGGGGGCGGGGCCGGGCCGTCGGGGAGGGCCGCCGCGGCGAAGGCGGCCGGGACCTCCGGTGCCGGTGCCGGTGTCGGTGCCGGGAAGACCGGGTCCGGCGATGCGGCTGCGAGGAAGGCCGCGGCGAAGAGGACCACTGCGAAGAAGGCCGCACCCGAGGGGGCGGCGCCGAAGGGGGCCGCGTCCGCGCAGGCCGCCCGGCCCGCGGGCACCGCGGCCGCCGCCGGTGCCGCGGCGACCGCCGGGAAGGACCGGGACGCCGCCGGGGCGTCCGAGGCGCCCGCCACCGCCGTCCTGCCCGTCACCGACGCCGCGGGCCCCGCCGCCCCCGGCGGCGGCCTCGGGGACCGCATCCGGGAGTGGCGGTCCGCCCCGCCCGCCGAGCGCAGCCCCTCCCCGAAGGCCCTGGCGGCCGGCGCCCTGGCGCTCGTCGTGCTGGTGGCCGCCGTCCTCCTGGGCGTGCGGTCCATGGCCGACTCCGCCGGCGGCACGGACGGCTCCCGGGCCTCCGGCGGCCGCACCGCCGGCCCCGGCCCGAAGCCCTCCGGCTCCTCCCCGGCCTCCGCCGCCCCCGGCGGCGCGGCCTCGCCGGGCGCCTCCGCGTCCGCCCCGGACACCGCCGGCGGCGGTTCGCCCGCCGCCCAGCAGGGCTCCGGCCCCGCCGCCACCCCGTCCGGCGACGGCGGCGGCAGCGCCGGCGCGGACGGCACGGGCGCGGACGGCTCCGGGGACGCCGTCCCCGCCGGCTTCACCCGGTACACCAGCGACCGGGAGCACCTGTCCGTCCTGGTCCCCGAGGGGACGCACTACGTGAAGGACAAGGACCGCGGCGTCGAACTCCACTACAAGGACTGGGTCCTGATCCTCGACCACCGCGACGACGCCACCGGGGACGTGCTCGCGGACTGGCGCGACCGGGAGGCGAATGCCTCGAGCGGCTACCCGGACTACCGGGCCGTCGGCTCCGTCCACCGTGTCGGCTACCGCGGCTGGGACGCCGCCGACTGGGAGTTCACCTTCAACCGGCCCCCGGCCCTCAAGCGCGTGGTCAGCCGGGCGTTCCTGGTCGGCGGGGACACGGACAAGGGCTACCTCATCCAGTGGATCATGCCCGACGGCCAGTGGGGCACCAAAAAGGCCAGGAAGGCCCGCGACATCTCGTACGCGAGCTTCCGGGCCGAGGACTGACGCGGCGCGGCCGGGAGTCCGCACCCGGCCGCCGGGGCAGGCGCCGTCGGTGATCGTCGGCGCCGCCCCGTACGCTGGGCCGCCGTACGCCGAGCAGCGGAGGGAGGGCCAGTGCCATCGGAGTCGGGACGGCTGCTGGCCGGGCGCTACCGGCTGACGGGCCGTCCGGAGGGCTCCGGCGTGCCCGGGCGCCGCCGCGCCGTCGACACCGCGACCGGCCTGCGCGTCGTCCTGGAGGCGACCCCGCTCCCCGAGGTGGTCGGCGCCGAGCTGGTCGACGACCCCGCCGCGCACCCCGGGGACCCGGCCGGCCACCGCGCCCGTGCCCGGTACCCCCGTGACCGGTACGGGGACGATCCGTACGGGGGCGACCGGTACCCCCGCGACCGTCACGGCGACGACCGGTACGACGACCGGTACGACGACGGGGACGACACGGTCTACGCGGACTCCCGCCGCGGGGCCGCCTTCCCCGCCGCCTCCCCCGCCGCGCCCCCCGCCGCGGCCGCCCGCGCGGTGGACCACGCCGCGCGGGTCGCCGACGCGGTGCCGTCGCACCCCCGGCTGCTCCAGGTCTTCGAGGTGTTCGACCAGGACGGCTTCCTGTGGGTCGCCGGCGAGCACCTGCCCGGGGTGCCGCTGGCCCGTCTGCTGGAGCGGGGCCCGCTGCCGGTCCACCGCGCCGCCGAGGTCGCCTCCGACGTGCTGGGCGCGCTGCGCGCCGTGCACGCCGCCGGGATCGTGCACGGCAACGTCACCCCCGAGACCGTGCTCGTCTGCGAGGACGGCACGGCCATGCTGGGCGGCCTGAGCACGGGCGCCGCCCAGGAGACGCTGTGCGGCGGCCCCGGCGCCGACCTGCCCGGCGCCGCGGTGCCCCCCGCCGACTGGACGCCCGCCCGCCTCCGGGCCCGCGACGTCCGCGCCGGGCTGGCCGGCCCCCGCGCGGAGCGCTGGGCCCCGGAGCAGGCCGGCCCGCGCCCCTCCGGCCCGCAGCCCGCCGGGCCCGCGCCGCAGCCCGGCGCGGCGGTCGGGCCGCCCGCCGACGCCTGGGCGGTCGGGGTGCTGCTCTTCCGCATGGCGGCCGGGCGCGCGCCCTTCCCCGAGGACGGCACCGCCGCCCTCCTCGACGCCGTACGGGCGGGGCGCCCCGCCGCCGACCGGTCCTGCGGACCGCTGGCCCCCCTGGTCGACGCCCTGCTCCACCCGGACCCGGCGGCCCGTCCCGCACCCGCGCAGGCGCGGCAGCGGCTGGGGGAGCTGCTGGCCCGCGCGCCGGAGCCGTACGACCCGGACGCGGCGGGCGTCGCCGCGCTGCTGCCCGCCGTCCGCCCGGCGGCTCCCCTGGAGCGGCGCCGCCGGGGCGGTGCGCCGGTGCCCCGCCCCGGCCGCCCGCCCGCCCCCGCCCGGCACGCGCGCTCCGGGGCGCGCCCCGGACTGCTGGGTCCGCTGCTGGTCGGCGGCCTCCTGCTGGCCGTCCTGGCGGTCCTGCTCGGGGCGGCCCTGCTGTCGGGGTGACGGGCGCCCGCCGCGCGGTCCCGCCGCCGGGACGGGGCGCGCCCCCCCCGGGGCGGCCCTGCGGACGGGCGTGCGGCGTCCCGCTCCGCCGCCGGGACGGTCACGACCGGGTCACACGCGCGGGGGCGGGATGTGCCGCGCCGGAGAGGGCGCCTAACCTGTCACCAGGACGTGCCGGGCCGTCGGCTCCGGCACGCGCCGCGACCGGCGCCGGAGCGACGGGCGACGGGGGTCGTCGTGCAGCGCCGCACCGCCCGCCGGTGCGGCGGAGCGCAGACGAGGGGGACGACCCATGGGCACGCAGGACGGATCCGCGCCGGGCGCAGCCGCGGCCGGGGACCGCGCCGCGCCGGACGCCGGTGCCGCCGGGGACGGCGGGCGGCTGCTGGCGGGCCGCTACCTGCTCGGCGAGCGGCTGGGCCGCGGCGGCATGGGCACCGTGTGGCGGGCCGAGGACCGGATGCTGGACCGCGAGGTCGCGGTCAAGGAGCTGAGCGTCCGCCACCTCCCCGAGGAGGACCTGCAGGTCCTGCAGTCGCGGATGAAGCAGGAGGCCCGCGCCGCCGCGCGGATCAAGCACCCCGGCGTGATCACCGTCCACGACGTGCTGGAGCAGGACGGCCGCCCGTGGATCGTCATGGAGCTGGTCGACGGCCGCTCGCTGGCCGACGTCATCGCGCAGGAGGGCACCCTGCTGCCCCGCGACGCGGCCGGGGTCGGTGTCCAGGTGCTCGCCGCCCTGCACCGCGGCCACGAGGTCGGCGTGCTGCACCGCGACGTCAAGCCCGCCAACGTGCTGCTGGAGCGCGGCACCGGCCGGGTCGTCCTCACCGACTTCGGCATCGCCGTCCTGGAGGGCTCCTCGGCGCTCACCCGGACCGGGGACCTGGTCGGCTCGCCCGACTACCTCGCCCCCGAGCGGGCGCAGGGGCACCGGCCGGGACCGGAGTCCGACCTGTGGGCGCTCGGCGCCACCCTGTACGCGGCGGTGGAGGGCGACTCGCCGTTCCACCGCTCCTCGCCGCTGTCCACGCTGGCCGCCGTCGTCGGCGACCCGCTGCCCGAGCCGCGCCGGGCCGGTGCGCTCGCCCCGGTGCTGCGGGCGCTGCTGGAGAAGGACCCGCACGCCCGGCCCACGGCCGACGAGGCGATGCGGATGCTGGAGGCCGTCGCCGCCGGGCACACCATGGGCATCACCCCGGTGCCGTCCGCGGCGCTGCGCACCCCCACCCAGGCCGTCCCCGTGGTGGACCGCAGCGGCCGCCCCGACGGCGCGCCGGACGGCGCCCCGTCGCCCACCGCGCCCACCGCCGTCGTCCACGCGCCCGCGTACACGCCCGCGCCCGCGCCCGCGCACGTCCCCGCGGCCGCGCCGCTCCCGGCCGGGCCCGCCCCCGTCGGCGGCCCGGTCCGGCGGGCCGGCCGGGGCCGCCGCACCGGCCTGCTGGCCGCCGGGGCGCTGGTGGCCGCGCTGCTCGGCGGCGGCGCCGTGTACGCGGCGCTCCCGCACGGCAAGGGCCAGGAGGACGCCTCCGGGAAGACCGCCGGACTCGCCGGGCGGCCCTCCGCGGGCGGGCCCTCCCGGCGCGGGGCCGTCCCGCCGCAGTCCTCCCCCTCCGCGCCCTCCCCGGACCCGTCCTCCCCGTCCGGCCCGTCCGCGGACCAGGGCGCCACGACCGCCGACCCGGGCGCCCCGGCCCCCGACGGCTACACCTGGACCGACGACCCGGAGGGCTTCCGCTTCCTGCTCCCCAGCGGCCAGGCGTGGAGCCGCACCGTCAACCAGGGGCAGATCGACTACAGCCCGGACCCTCCCCAGAGCCGCCGGCACTTCATCCGGTTCGCGGTCACCCAGGGGCAGACGCAGTCCCCCCTGGAGCACGCCGAGTCCATGCAGCAGCAGGTCCGCCTCTCCCAGGGCTACCACCGCGTGCAGCTCGTGCCCAACGTCTTCAAGGGCCACGACGGCGCGGTGTGGGAGTTCACCTACGAGGCCACGGCGGGCCCCCGCCACGTGGTGGAGCAGCTGTACCGCGACGGGCAGGGCACCGAGTACGCCATCTACCTCTCCTACCCGGAGGAGGACTGGACGGCCGGGCAGCAGCGCTTCACCACCGTCCGCAACAGCTTCTCCGCCGCGGACGGCTGACCCGCGGGGCCCCCGCGCGTACGGTGGAGGGGAGGCCGGGAGCGGGCCCGCCCGCTCCGGTGCCGCGCGCCACGTGCCCGTGCTCCCCCTAGGAGGCCGCCATGGCCGTCACGGACCGGCTGCCGCAGCAGCCCCTGCAGGTCGACGCGGTGGTCGTGGGGATGGGGCCGGGGGGCGAGGAGGTCGCCGGGCGCCTGGCCGACGCCGGCCTGGACGTGGTCGGCGTCGACGAGCGGCTGGTGGGCGGCGAGTGCCCGTACTGGGGCTGCATCCCCTCCAAGATCATGGTGCGCGCCGCCGGCCTGGTCGCCGAGGCCCACCGCATCCCGGGCACGGTGGGCACCGCCATGGTCCACCCGGACTGGCGTCCCGTCGCGCGGCGGCTGCGGGCGGTCACCGACGAGTGGGACGACAAGGCCGCCGTGGACCGCTTCACCACCCGCGGCGGCCGGTTCGTGCGCGGCCGGGGCGTGCTGACCGCGCCGGGCGAGGTCACCGTGGAGACGCCGGACGGCGCCGAGGTGGTGCTGCGGCCGCGCCGGGCGGTCGTCCTCGCCGTCGGCTCCGAACCGGCCGTGCCGCCTGTGCCCGGCCTGTCCGCGGTCCCGTACTGGACCAACCGCGACGTCGTCGAGGCGGACCGGCCGCCCGCCTCCCTGCTGGTGCTGGGCGGCGGCGCCGTCGGCCTGGAGCTGGGCCAGGCCCTGCAGCGCCTCGGCACCGCGGTGACCGTGGTCGAGGCGGCGCCCCGGCTGCTCGGCCGGGAGGAGCCGGAGGCGGGGGAGCTGCTGGTGCGGGCGCTGACCGGGGACGGGCTGGAGGTCCACACCGGGACGGCGCTGACGTCGGTGGCGTACGACGGGGACCGGGTCACCGCCTGCTGCGTGCGCGGCGAACGGCTGGCGGCGGAGCGGCTGCTGGTGTCGGCCGGGCGGCGGGTGGACCTGGCGCGGTTCGGCGCCGGGGTGCTCGGGGTGGACGACACGGCGCCCGCGCTGCCGGTGGACGCCCGGATGCGGGTGCTCGCCCCCGGCGTGCCCGGGGCGTCCGGCCCCCGCGGGCCCGGTCCGGGCGTGTGGGCGGTCGGCGACGTGACGGGGCACGGCGCGTTCACGCACATGGCGGTGTACCAGGCCGACGTGGCGGTGCGGGCGATCCTCGGGCGGGGCGGCCCCCGGGCGGAGTACCACGCGGTGCCCCGGGTCACCTTCACCGACCCGGAGGTCGGCGCGGTGGGGCTGACGGAGGCCCAGGCCCGGGAGCGGGGGACCGCGGTCCGGGTCGGCCGGGCCGACACGGCGGCGACCGACCGCGGGCTCACCCACGGCCCGGGCGCCGACGGCTTCGTCAAGCTCGTCGCCGACGCGGACGCCGGGACCTTGGCCGGCGGCACGGTCGCGGGCCCGTACGCGTCGGAGATGCTGGGCGCGCTCTCGGTGGCGGTGGCGGCCCGGGTGCCGCTGGCCGAGCTGCGGCAGACCGTCTGGGCGTTCCCGACGTTCCACCGGGCGATCGGCGACGCGCTGCGGCAGCTCGCCTGAGCCGGCCGCCGGGCCGCCCGCCGACCGCGCCAGCAATCACTGGCGTTTTCTGCACCAAGTGGTTACCGCCGGGTACCCAAGGCGCCCCGCAGCGCCTACGCTTCCCGGCATGACGGACACCACGCTGGACAGTGAGAACGGTGCCGCGCCCCGTCGGCCCGACCACGACACCGCCCGGGACGGCAACCCCGCCGCGCCCGGCGGCGGCCGGACCGTCGCCGAGGCGGTCACCGCGGACCTCGTCACCCGCCTCGCCCGCGGCGTCACCGCCGCACCCGGGGCCGCCACCGCCCGCACCCGCGCCCCCCTCACCGGCGAGGTGCTGGCCGAGCTCCCCCTCTCCACCCCGGACGACGTCGCGGACGCCTACCGCCGCGCCCGCGCCGCCCAGCCCGCCTGGGCCGCGCTGCCGGTCCGCCGCCGCACCGCCGTCCTGCTGCGCTTCCACGACCTGCTCCTCGCCCGCCAGGACGAGGCCCTCGACCTGGTCCAGGCCGAGACCGGCAAGGCCAGGATCCACGCCTTCGAGGAGGTGCTGGCCGTCGCCGGCGCCGCCCGCCACTACGGCCGCGCCGCCGCCGGATACCTGAGGGACCGCCGCCGCGGCGGCGCGATCCCGGTGCTCACCCACACCGTGGAGGCCCGTCGCCCCAAGGGCGTCGTCGGCCAGATCTCGCCCTGGAACTACCCGCTGGAGCTCTTCGCCGGCGACGCCCTGCCCGCCCTCGCCGCCGGGAACGCCGTCGTCACCAAGCCCGACACCCAGACCGCGCTGACCGCCCTGTGGGCGCGCGAGCTGATCGTCGAGGCCGGACTGCCCGCCGACCTGTGGCAGATCGTGGTCGGCGACGGGCCCGTCGTCGGCCCCGCCGTGGTCGACGGCGCCGACTACGTCTCCTTCACCGGCTCCACCCGCACCGGCCGCGACCTCGCGCAGCGGGCCGCCGCCCGCCTGGTCGGCGCCTCCCTGGAACTCGGCGGCAAGAACGCCATGCTCGTCCTCGCCGACGCCGACCTCGACCGGGCCGCCGAGGGCGCGGTGCGGGCCTGCTTCTCCTCCGCCGGGCAGCTCTGCATCTCCATCGAGCGGCTCCTCGTGCACCGCTCCGTCGCCGACGCCTTCCTGGAGCGCTTCACCGCCCGGGTGCGCGCCATGCGCCTCGGGGGCGGCCTCGCCTACGGCGCCGACATGGGCTCCCTGGTCTCCGGGCGGCAGCTGGAGACCACCACCCGGCACGTCGCCGAGGCCGTGGAGAAGGGCGCCACCGTCCTGGCGGGCGGCCGCGCCCGCCCCGACCTCGGGCCGCTCTTCCACGAGCCCACCGTCCTCGACGGGGTCGAGGAGTCGATGGCCGTCTGCACCGAGGAGACCTTCGGCCCGGTCGTCTCCGTGTACCGCTTCGACACCGAGGACGAGGCGGTCGAGCGCGCCAACGCCACGCCCTACGGCCTCAACTCCAGCGTCTGGACCCGCGACACCCGCCGCGGCCGGGCCGTCGCCGCCCGCCTGCGCACCGGCACCGTCAACGTCAACGAGGCGTACGCCGCCGCCTACGGCTCCAGCGGCGCCCCCATGGGCGGCATGGGCGACTCCGGCCTCGGCCGCCGGCACGGCGCGGAGGGCATCCTCCGCTACACCGAGGCCCAGACCGTCGCCACCCAGCGGCTGCTGCCCATCGCGCCCTCCCTGGGGATGGACGACGAGCGGTTCGCCGCCCTCCTCACCCGCAGCCTCAGGGCGATGAAGGCGCTCCGCCTCAGGTAGCCCCGGCCGCGCCCCCCGCCGGCTCCGCCGGCCCGCCGTCCGCCCGTCCGCAACCCGCCCGCCCGCCGCCCACCCGCCCTGTTTCCGCCGCCCGCGCCGCGCGGTACCGCGGCATGCCCGGAAGGAGCCCCGATGACGAGCACCCCCGAGGAGCCCCGGCAGGCCCCGGAGCCCCCGCAGTCCCCAGGGCCCCGGCAGGCGGGGGAGTTCGACCACGACGTGATCGTGGTCGGCTCCGGCTTCGGCGGCTCGGTCTCCGCGCTGCGCCTGACCGAGAAGGGCTACCGCGTCGCCGTCCTGGAGGCCGGCCGCCGCTACGCCCCCGGCGACCTGCCGAAGAACTCCTGGGACGTCCGCAACTACCTCTGGGCGCCCGCCCTCGGCCTGTACGGCATCCAGCGCATCCACCTGCTGCGCAACGTCCTCATCCTTGCCGGGGCCGGCGTCGGCGGCGGCTCCCTCAACTACGCCAACACCCTGTACGTGCCGCCCAAGGCGTTCTTCGAGGACCGCCAGTGGCGCCACATCACCGACTGGCAGGAGGAGCTCGCGCCCTTCTACGACCAGGCGCAGCGGATGCTCGGGGTGCGGCCCAACCCCACCCTCACGCCCTCCGACGTCCACCTGCGCGCCGCCGCCGAGAAGATGGGCGTCGGCGACACCTTCCACACCGCCCCCGTCGGGGTCTTCTTCGGCGACGGGCAGGACGGCGACGGCGCGGCGAAGGCCGCCCCCGGCGCCGAGACCGACGACCCGTACTTCGGCGGCGCCGGCCCCCGGCGGCGCGCCTGCACCGAGTGCGGCGAGTGCATGACCGGCTGCCGCCACGGCGCCAAGAACACCCTCACCGAGAACTACCTCCACCTCGCCGAGCGCGGCGGCGCCGAGGTCCACCCCCTCACCACGGTCACCCGGATCACCGAGCACGGCGGCGGCTACGCCGTGCAGATCCGCCGCACCGACGCCCGGCGGGCCGGGACGCGCACCCTCACCGCCCGGTACGTCGTGCTCGCCGCCGGCACGTACGGCACCCAGTCGCTGCTGCACGGGCTGCGGGACGGCGGCCACCTGCCCCGGATCTCGCCCCGCCTCGGCGAGCTGACCCGCACCAACTCCGAGGCGCTGGTGGGCGCCCAGACCACCGACCGCCGCTACGGGCAGCGCGCCGACTTCACCCGCGGCGTCGCCATCACCTCCTCCGTCCACCCGGACGAGAACACCCACATCGAGCCCGTCCGCTACGGCAAGGGCTCCAACTCCATGGGCTTCCTGTCGGTCCTCCAGGTGCCCGGCGGCGGCCGCGGACCGCGCTGGCTGCGCTTCCTGGGCGCCGCCGCCGCCCACCCCGTCGCCTTCGCCCTGTCGATGAGCAAGCGCCGCTGGTCCGAGCGGACCATCATCGGCCTGGTGATGCAGTCGCTGGACAACTCCCTCACCGTCTCCGCGAAGCGCAAGGGGCTCGGGAAGGGCAAGCTGACGTCGCGCCAGGGGCACGGTGCGCCCAACCCGGGCTGGATCCCGGCCGCCGAGCAGGCCGCCCGCCTCCTCGCCGCCGAGATCAACGGCTTCCCCGGCAGCACCGTCGGCGAGATCTTCGACATCCCGCTCACCGCCCACTTCATCGGCGGCTGCGCCATCGGCGACAGCCCCGAGACCGGCGTCGTCGACCCCTACCACCGCCTGTACGGGCACCCGGGCGTCAGCGTCGTCGACGGCTCCGCCATCTCCGCCAACCTCGGCGTCAACCCCTCCCTCACCATCACCGCCCAGGCGGAGCGCGCCATGTCGATGTGGCCCAACAAGGGCGAGGCCGACCCCCGGCCGGCCCAGGGCGAGGCCTACCGCCGCGTCCGCCCGGTGGCGCCCGCGGCCCCCGCCGTCCCCGAGGCGGCCTTCGGCGCCCTGCGCCTGCCGCTGCTCCCCGTCCCGTCCGTGCCCGCGAGGCGGACGGCGGGGGAGCCCGGGGCCGCCGGCGCCTGACGGACGGGCCGGGGCGGACGCCGCCGCCCCGGCCCGCGGCCCCGGCCCGCGGCCCTGGCCCCGCCGGCGTGCTGCAACCCCGCGCGCGCCGGTGCCCGTCCGTGGCACGATGCCGCTGCCGTGCAGCGACTGCCAGCGGGGAGCCCATGAACGAGTCCGGCCGGGTGGAGGCGTTCAGCGACGGCGTCTTCGCCATCGCGATCACGCTGCTCATCCTGGAGATCAAGGTGCCGCCCCACGCGGGGGACCACCTGTGGCGCGCGCTCGCCCAGCAGTGGCCCTCGTACGCCGCCTACGTGGTCACCTTCCTGGTCATCGGCATCATGTGGGCCAACCACCACACCGTCTTCGGGTACGTCGCCAGGGTCGACCGGACGCTCGTCTTCCTCAACCTGCTGCTGCTCCTGGTGGTCGCGGCCCTCCCGTGGCCGGCCGCCCTGCTGGCGGAGTACCTGCGCGACGGCCGTGCGTCGCACGTGGCCGCGGCGGTGTACAGCGGGTTCATGGTGATGCACGCGGTCACCTTCGCCGTGCTGTGGTGGTGGCTGACCCGGAACGGCCACCTGCTCGACCCGACGGTGGACGTGGCCGCGGCGCGCCGGACGCGCGCCCGGTTCGCGGCGGGCAACGCCGTCTACCCGGCCCTGGTGGCGCTCTCGTTCGTCTCCGCGCCGCTGACCCTGGCCCTGCACGGGGTGATGGCGGTGTACTACGCCTTCAACCAGCTCTCCGTCCCCATCCGGGGGAAGGACGCGGAGGCCTGACGCGGCGGGTGCGCCCCGCCGGTCCCGACAGGAGGCGGCAGACCGTGGCGACGCAGGACGACCGGAGGCTCCCCGATCCCGCACCGGAGGACCCGGCACCCGAGGGCCCCGTGTCCGAGGACCCGGCCCCGGGGGCCCGGGCGCCCGGGGCCGCCGGCACCCGGGCCCGCGTCCCCGCGCCGGGGGCGCCCGCGGACGCGTCCGCACCCCCGGCTGGCGCCCCCGACCCGCTGCTGGACCACGTGCTCGCGCAGCTGGCCTGGTACGGGCGGTCGCGCGACCGGGCCCGGCGCACCCACCGGGCCGTGGAGCTCGCGCTGCTCACGACGACGTCGGCGACGGTGGTGGCCTCCGCGCTCTCCGCCCCGGCGTTCGCCACGGCCGCGGTCGCCGCCGGGAGCGTCTTCCTCACCGGACTGCGCCAGCTGCTCGGCCCGGGAGAGCGCTGGGCGTCCGCCGGTGTGGCGTGGCAGGAGCTCCAGCAGGCCGTGGTGCGCTACCGGCTGCTGCCGGAGGCGGAGCGGGACGCGGCGGCCCGCGAGGCGCTGCTGGCCCGCGCGGAGGAGGTCGCGCTGAACGAGACCAGGCTCTGGGCGGAGGGCCGCAGGGCGGCCCTGCCCGGCCCCGGCGCGGGAGGCTCCCCGGCGGGGTAGCGGCGGGCGGCGCCCCCCGCCCGGCCCCGGCGGCGAACCCGCCGGCGGCAGCAGGAGCGGCAAAGGCAAAGGGCCCCGCGGGGAGCGGGGCCCTTTGCCGTTCAGCACGCGGCGTCAGGGCAGCGCCGGTGCTGGGGGGACGGCGCCGGGGGAGGAGCGCCGTCCGGGGGAGTGGCCTGGGGTGCGCAGGGCCGGGGTGCGCAGGGCTGTGCGGGAGTGGCGTGGTCGGGAGTGGCGTGGTCGGGAGTGTTCCGGGGTGGAGCGGGTGGCGATGGGGCCTGGGCACGGTCGAGCGATCACTGAGCGTGAGGTGGCGAACGGTGCGACCGTGCCGGCCGCACGGGGTCGCGACCGGTACCGCCGGCTCCGCGACCGCGGTGGCGGTGAACCCCCTCATCAGCATCGTGGGGGACGGAGAGGGGTCCGTGCAACCGGTTCGGCACACTCGGTGACGTCCGTTCCGCCGGGGCGGGCGGCCGCCGGGCGCCGGGGTGGCGCGGCCTGGCGATCGTCACTCTGTGTAAGGATGCTCTCGGGGCGCGCGGGAGAGGTGCGCGCGCCCGTGGGGAGTGGTGGCGCGCCCCGCGTACGTTCGGGGAGGCGCCGTCGGCGGGACGGCCGGCCCGGGCGTCCCCGGGACCGGCCGCCCTTCCTTTTCAGTCGTGACCGGGCCGCTGTCCCCTGCTTTCCGATCACAGCACCGGCGCGGTGTCCCACGGCGCACGGTCCGTCCCGGCCGGCGCGAGCCGGTGGCGGGTCGGGCCGCGCGCCTCAACGCGACGGCGGACTGGAGGTTCCACGCGTGGTCCTGCGTGCCGTACGCAACGGCCCCGTGCGAGGGGCCGGCGCTCCGCCCTGGCTGGTGCGGGGGCGCTCGTACGGTCGCCGGGAACAACGAGCCCGGGCGGTGGCCGGTCACGCCCGCCGCCGCGGCCGAACGGGTGAAAGACCGGGTCGCCGCCTGTCGCACGGGCCCGCCCGCCCCCGGGGACCCGCCCCCCTGCGGTGTTCCGCTACCGACCGGTCCATAATGAGGGCATGTCCAGAGCAGCTCAGCACGTCTTCACCCAGGGCGCCGGCGGGTCCGGATGCCGTCCTGCTGCTGCCGCGTGAACGACTGACGCAGACTCCGCACAGGCGCCCCGGGCCGGAAGGTCCGGGGCGCCCGTCGTTCCCGAGGTCCGCCGGCCGGGCGCCCCGCCTCCAGGAACCCCAGGAACCCCAGGAACGAGGACCCCGTGAACGCCGACACAACCCCCGCCGCCCCCGCCCCCGCCCCCGCCCCCGCCCCCGCCCCCACCCCCGCCCCCGCCCCTGCCGCCCCTGCCGCCCCCACCCCCGCCGCCCCCGCCGTGGACGCGGACGGGGCCGAGGCCGTCATCGCCGCCGCCCGCGCCCGGATCGACGACCTCGACGCCCGCATCATCGACCTGGTCCGGCAGCGCAGGGCCGCCTCCGCCGAGGTCCAGGCGGCCCGGACCGCCGCCGGCGGCCCCCGCCTCGCCCTCACCCGCGAGCTGCAGGTCATGGAGCGCTTCCGGGCCGGGCTGGGCGGCCCCGGCGCCGAGATCGCCAGGCTGCTGCTGGAGCTGTGCCGCGGCCGCGCCTGAACCCGCCCCGCCGCCCCCTCGCGGCCCCCGTGCGCCCCTCCCCGGGCCGTCCGGCGGGCCGCGGGGCGGCGGCCGGTAGACTTGGGGTCCGACCCCCCCCGCACACCCGCCGGAAGGCCGCACGTGGCATCAGCGACCCCCGCACACTCCGACCAGGCGCCCGACACGGTCCTGGTCGTCGACTTCGGCGCCCAGTACGCCCAGCTCATCGCACGGCGGGTCCGCGAGGCCCGCGTCTACAGCGAGATCGTGCCGCACACCATGCCGGTGGCGGAGATGCTGGCCAAGGACCCCAAGGCGATCATCCTCTCCGGCGGGCCCTCGTCCGTGTACGCGGAGGGCGCCCCGGCGGTGCAGCGCGAGCTGTTCGACGCCGGCGTCCCGGTCTTCGGCATCTGCTACGGCTTCCAGGCGATGGCCCTGGCCCTGGGCGGCGACGTCGCCCGGACCGGCCTGCGCGAGTACGGCCGCACCCCGATGAGCGTCTCGCAGCCCGGCTCGACCCTCTTCGAGGGCGTCCCCGGCGACCAGTCGGTGTGGATGTCCCACGGCGACTCGGTCTCCGCGGCCCCCGAGGGCTTCACCGTGACCGCCGCCACCGAGGGCACCCCCGTCGCCGCCTTCGAGTGCGACGAGCGCCGCCTGTACGGCGTCCAGTACCACCCCGAGGTGCTGCACTCCACCCACGGCCAGCAGGTGCTGGAGCACTTCCTCTACCGCGGCGCCGGGCTCGCCCCGACCTGGACCACCAGCAACGTGGTCGAGGAGTCGGTCGAGGCGGTCCGCGCCCAGGTCGGCTCCAAGCGGGTCGTCTGCGGCCTCTCCGGCGGCGTGGACTCCGCCGTCGCCGCCGCCCTGGTCCAGCGGGCCGTCGGCGACCAGCTGACCTGCGTCTTCGTCGACCACGGCCTGCTGCGCAAGGGCGAGGCCGAGCAGGTCGAGAAGGACTTCGTCGCCGCCACCGGCGTGAAGCTCAAGGTCGTGGACGCGCAGGAGCGCTTCCTCTCCGCGCTCGCCGGGGTCACCGACCCCGAGGAGAAGCGGAAGATCATCGGCCGCGAGTTCATCCGGGTCTTCGAGCAGGCCGCCCGCGAGGTCGTCGAGGAGGCGGGCGCCACCGGTGAGCCGGTCGAGTTCCTCGTCCAGGGCACCCTCTACCCGGACGTGGTGGAGTCCGGCGGCGGCACCGGCACCGCCAACATCAAGTCCCACCACAACGTCGGCGGGCTCCCCGACGACATGCAGTTCCAGCTGGTGGAGCCGCTGCGGCGCCTCTTCAAGGACGAGGTCCGCATGGTCGGCCTGGAGCTGGGCCTGCCGGGCGAGATCGTCTGGCGCCAGCCCTTCCCCGGCCCCGGCCTCGGCATCCGCATCGTCGGCGAGGTCACCCGCGAGCGCCTGGAGCTGCTCCGCGACGCGGACGCCATCGCCCGCGCCGAGCTCACCGCCGCCGGCCTGGACCGCGACATCTGGCAGTGCCCGGTCGTGCTCCTCGCCGACGTCCGCTCGGTCGGCGTCCAGGGCGACGGCCGCACCTACGGCCACCCGGTCGTGCTGCGCCCGGTCTCGTCCGAGGACGCCATGACGGCCGACTGGTCGCGCGTCCCCTACGACGTGCTGGCGCGGATCTCGACCCGCATCACCAACGAGGTCGCCGACGTCAACCGCGTGGTGCTGGACGTCACCAGCAAGCCGCCGGGCACCATCGAGTGGGAGTGATCCCCACCTCCCGTCAACGGCCGCGCCGCCACCCGGTTTCCCACGGGTGGCGGCGCGGCCGTTTCCGCCCGCCTACGCTGGTGGACGGCCAGGATCCCGTGCCATGGGAGGAACCATGACCGCAGAGCCGCTGCCCCAGCCGAAGCAGTCGGCCGTCCCGGACTGGCTGATCCCGCCGGAGGACGGCTTCACCGCCGAGGACTTCCTGCGGATGGCCGCACTCCCGCCGCACTCGGAACTGATCGACGGGAGCCTGGTCTTCGTGAGCCCGCAGCGGAGTTTCCACTCCCTGGCGATGTACCTGCTGGAGCACGGCCTGCGCCGGACCGTCCCGGAGGACCTGCGGGTCCGGCGGGAGATGAGCGTGGTGCTCGGGCCGCGCCAGTGCCCCGAGCCCGACCTGCTCCTCGTCCGCGCGGAGGCGGTCGGGGGCTCCGAGGAGACCCACTACGGGGCAGCCGACGTCGTGCTCGCCGCCGAGGTCGTCTCCCCGGACTCCGAGACCCGCGACCGGGAGCGCAAGCCCCAGCTCTACGCGGCGGCGGGCATCCCGCACTTCTGGCGGGTCGAGCGCTCCCCGGAGGACGGCCGCCCGGTGGTCTACGTGTACGAGCGGGACCCGGCCACCCGGGCCTACGGGCTCACCGGCATCCACCACGACCGGCTGCGGCTCACCGTCCCCTTCGGGATCGACGTCGACCTGACGGGGATCGACCGGCTGTAGCGGAGCGGTCCGCAGACCGCGGTCCGGCGCCGGTTCCCTGACAGTGAACAGGGCGGACCGCTGAGCTGGGCCGCGCGGATCCGCCGGGGTTCCCCGCGTCCGACTTGTTGTCATGGACGTGCCGCACGGCTTCACTGCTGCCCATGACGACAACCCTCCGCAGAGTCCTGGTCGGCGCCGCGGCCGCCCTGTCCACCGTGCTCGTCACCGCCACCGACGCCTCCGCCGTCACCAAGCTCACCCAGGCCCAGGCCGAGTCCATGTTCCGCAACGCCGGGATCACCTGGTCCTCCTCCGGCGGCTGCACCAACCGCAACGTCTCCACCTGCACGTCGTTCGACCAGCTCAACCTCACCAGCGCCCAGGGCGCCGTCACCCTCAAGCAGGCCAGCGGCTGCGCCCTCAACATCACCGGCGGCACCGAGACCGGCCACGCCAGCGGCACCTACAGCCACTGGAACGGCTACAAGCTCGACTTCAGCCACTACACCTGCCTGACGAACTACGTGCACAGCGCCTTCTCCTACATCGGCCTGCGGGGCGACGGCGCCCCCCAGTACAAGTCCGGCGCGGGCAACATCTACGCCGACGAGGGCAGCCACTGGGACGTGACCTTCTACAACTGCGGCGGCTGCTGACCCGCCCGCACGACCGCGCCCGCACCCGACCGTCCCCCTCGGACGCCCCGGCCGCCGCACGGGTCACCCTCCGTACGGAACCCTTCACGGCCGGGCCGCGTAGTGACGTGTGGCCGGAGGTGCGCCGCCGGGGCCCGGCGGCGGAGGAGGACGGGAGGGTGCGGCATGGCGGACATGGCGGACTACGGGACGGTGGTCGCGCCCGGCGCGGGCCGGCGCAGGGCGCGGGCCCGGCCCGGCCCCGACGGCGGCGGCGGAGCCCGCGGCAGGGCGGCGCGCCACGCGCTCGTCCCGCTGCGGCTCTTCCTCGGGGCGACCTTCGTCTACGCGGGCCTGGACAAGCTGGCCGACCCGCACTACCTGGCGGGCGCCGCCGACGCGGCGTCGTTCGCCGCGCAGACCCGGGCGGTGAGGGCCGCCAGCCCGATCGGCCCGCTGCTCGACGCCGCCCTGCACACCCCCACCCCCTTCGCCCTGGCCATGGCCTTCGGCGAGCTCGCGGTGGGGCTCGGCGCGCTCCTCGGCTTCTGGACCCGGCTGGCCGCGCTCGGCGGCGCCCTGGTCAACCTCTCGCTCTGGCTGACCGTCAGCTGGCAGGTCCACCCGTACTACCTGGGCAACGACGTGCCGTTCCTGGCGGCCTGGGTGCCGCTGCTGCTGGCGGGGGCGCCGACCCTGTCGCTGGACGCGCTGCTGGCCGGCCGCTCCCGCCGGGAGCGCGCCTCGGGCGCCGCGCCGGGGACGGTCCGGCGGCGGGCGCTGGTCGACGCCGGGGTCGCGGCGGTCGCCGTGGCCGGCACCGGCCTGCTCGCCGGCTCACTGGCCGCCCGGCTCGGGCGCCGCGGGGGCGCGGCGGGCACGACCGCTCCGTCCCCGGGGACGCCGGGGGCGCCCGCAGCGTCCGCGCCGGGCGGCGCGCCGTCCGCCGGGGCCTCCGCGGCGCCCCCGCCGCCCGCCGGGGACGGCGGCGGGCCGACGGTGGCGGCGTCCGCGGTGGCGGTGGGCGGGGCGGTGAAGACCGCCGACCCGGCGACCGGCGACGCCGTCTACGTGCTCCAGCCGGAGCAGGGGCGGTTCACGGCGCTGTCGGCGGTCTGCCCGCACGCCCAGTGCGTGGTCAACGCCCCCAAGGACGGCAAGCTGGTCTGCCCCTGCCACGGCTCGCAGTTCGACGCGGCGACCGGGGCGCTGCTGGTCGGCCCGGCGACGCAGGGCCTGGCCCGGTACGGGATCACCCGCAGCGGCGACCGGATCCGGCTGGGGAAGCGGCAGGCCTGACGGCGGACGGGCGCCCGGACCCCCGGTCCGGCCCCGTCCCGGCCCCGGACCCCCGGTCCGGCCCCGTCCCGGCCCCGGACCGGCGCTCAGTCGGCGGCGGAGGAACCGGTCCCGGCGGCGTCCCGGCACAGGTTGCGGGCCTCCCCGGACAGCAGCGCGCAGAGCCGGTCCGCCGCCTGCCGGGAGTGGTGGTGCACCCGGTAGTAGCTGACCATCCCGGCGACGCACGGGCCGCGCTGGCCGGCCGGGGCCTCCTCGCACCGGTCGGCCGCCCACTGCTCCCGGTCGATGTTGTACTTCATGATCCGCGAGCCCATGCCCCGGGTGCAGGCCTCCCGGCCGCCGTCGCCCACGGGTGCGCCGCGGCACCAGGCCAGCCCGGCGGCGTAGGACTCCGGGTGGTGCGCGTAGTCGTGCCGCTGGAGGAAGTACACGGGGGCGTAGAAGTAGCAGGCGCCGCGGAAGGCGGCGGGCTGCTCCGGGCACGGGTACAGGGGCTCGGCGGCCAGGGCGCGGGCGGGCAGGTTCGCCGCCGCCCGGGGGTCGCTCCCGTCCGGTTCGAAGAGCTGCATGAAGACGCCCTCGGCGCAGGCGGTGACGGCGTAGGCGGCGGTGAACCGGGAGCAGAGCCGCTCGGCGCCGGCGACGTCCAGCCGGGTGACGAACATGGCGCCGTGCCCGATGCCGTGGATGCAGGAGGCGGACTGCTCCGGCGCGCAGAGGGTCGTCACGTCGGTGGCCGGGTGCGGGCTGTCGGCGAGGGTCTCCTCCACGATGCCGTGCAGGTAGCCGGAGCCGCAGACGTCGTCGCGGAAGCGGGCGGCGGCGGCGAAGTCGCCCCGGTACTTCACCAGGGCGGCGTGGCCGAGCTCGTGGGCGATGGGGTGGCAGTACCGGGCCGTGACGGGGTGGGCGCGGGTGGTGCGCTCCAGGTCGGCCAGGGCGCGGCCCGGGTCGGCGGCGTCCAGCTCGGCGGCCAGGCGGTCGCGCAGGGCGGTGCGGCTCCACGGGTCGGCGGCGGGCCGCCGGGACGGCGCGGGCGGCGCGGCGGTGCCACCGGGTGCGGGGCGGGCCGCGGCCGTCGGCTGGGGCGCGGCCGCCGCGGGCGGGGCGGGGGCGGACCAGTCGGTGGTGGCGACGGCGAACACGCCCGCCAGGTAGAGCGCGAACGCGGCGACGACGGCTGTCGGACGGATCAAGGCTGCCCCCGTGGCGTGCTGCGTACGTCCCTGCGGTCACCGGGGAGGACGCCGCACGGGCGGCGGGGGTTGCACGGGCCGGTGCGCCCGGCGCGGGGCGCCGCCACCGCGCCCCCGCGCCGACCCGGTCGCCCGCCGCCCGGCCCGGCGCCGCACTGCCCCGTCCCGCTGCCCCGTTTCGCTGCCCCGTCCGCCGGCTCCCTCCTGCTCCGGGCCGCTGGGCCGTACGGGTGGCGCGGGGCCGTCCCGGGGGCCGCTACGGTGCGGGCGGCCCGGGTGCGCCGCCGCGGGACGGGCCCTGGGGACCGGGCTCCGCGGCCGGGCCGGGGACGGTGACCGCCGGCCCCGTCCCGCCCGCCACGCCCGCCCCGTCCGCCGCGTCCCCCGCGCCGACGGCGTCGGCCGGCCCGCGGCCGCCGCGGCGCGCCATCCGGGCCACGGCCCCGGCCAGGCCCGCCGTGCCCAGCGCGATCAGGGCGACCGGGATCACGATGCGCCCGTTCACCGTCAGGTCGTTGACCGACGCGACCAGGTAGAGGACCGCTATGCCGGTGAACGCCGCCCCGGCGATCAGGGAGAAGACGTCGGTCTCGTGCCGCTTCATCGGCGGACCACCCTTATGGTTCCCAGCCCGACCTGGAGGTCGAGCGTGACGGTGCCCTTCGATTCTGTCCCGGGAGGCGGCGGCAGGTCGGCCCTCCGCTCGTTCCCGACCCCGCCGGAGCGGGTGCCGTCGGGGAGCCGGATGTCCCCGGCGCCGCTGCGCGCGGTCACCACCAGCCGCACGCCGGACGGCACGGTCACCCGCAGGTCGCCCGCCCCGAGCCGCACGCCGGTGGCGACGGTGCCCCCGGCCGGGTCGATGCGGCCGAGGTCGAGGACGGCGTCGCCCGCGCCCAGGCTGTAGGTCCGCTGCACCTGCGCGACCCCGGACGGCGCCCAGGTGCGGTCCCCGGCGGAGGCGTGCAGCGGCACGGCGGAGGTGCCGGAGGCGGCCAGTGCCGCGGTGGTCAGCAGCGCGGGGAGCACCAGGCCGCGCGCCCGGCCCCGGACGGTGGCGAGCAGCAGCGCCAGTCCCTGGACCAGCAGGACCGCCGCCAGCACGGTGGTCAGCCGGGCCCCGCCGCTCCCGCGGCCGGACAGGGCCCACACGGCCGCGCCCGCCGCGAGGGAGAGCGGCAGGGCGGCCGCGCCGAGCCCGCCCCGCCCGCGCCGCCCGCGCCGGCACCCGGACCCGTGGGGGTGCCGCCGGTACGGCGCGTCCGGCGCCGCGGCCGCCGGGGGGTGCGGGGCGCCCGCCGGGCCCGGCTTGCGCAGCGGGTCCCCCTGCGGGAGGTCCTCGCGCTGCCACCAGGCGGCGGGGGCGGTCGGCGGCACCGGCGCGTCGTGGGGCGCGTACGGGTTGCGCTCGGGGTGCCGGGGATCCCAGCGGTACCCGGTCGGGGACGGCGCGGCGCGCCGCACCTCCTCGCGCCCCTCCGCCAGGGCCGTCCGGAGGGCCGCGCGGGCCTCGGCCCACGCCTCCGCGGCGTCCCGGTGCCACGGGGCCCCGCCCCCGCCGTCCGGCCCTCCCGGACCGCCGGCGGTGCCGCCGCCGTCGGCGGTGCCGGCGGGCCGGCCGCGGACACCGGCGGGCGGGCGGCCCGGGCCGCGGCCCTCCTCCTGCCGGCGGCGCCGCTCGGGGTCGTAGCGCATCGCGAGGAAGACGAGCCCCCCGAGCAGCAGCACCGGGAAGAGGTGGTTGCCGTGGTCCATCCAGGAGAAGAAGACGCCGGTGCCGATGACGGTGAGCAGCACCGCGCCGATCGACTGGGCGTCGACGTGGCCGGTGAGGAGCCGCTGGATCTCCGGCCTGCGCTCCCCCTCGGCGGGCACGATCAGCCACGCCAGCCCGTACAGGAAGAGGCCGAGCCCGCCGGAGAGGCAGAGCACGGCGATCACCACGCGGAAGACCACGGGGTCGATGTCGAGGTGCCGGCCGAGGCCGCTGCAGACACCGGCCACCACCCGGTGGCGGTCGCTGCGCACCAGCGGGGGGCGGGCGCCCCCGCCGCCGCCGGGCCCTCCTGCCGCCGGGGAGCCGTCGGGGCCCGGGGCCGCCGTCGAGGCGCGCCCGTCGGCCGGCGGGGGTTGCGTGCGGTCGTCCGTCATGGATCCATCCTGCGGGTGCGGGGGGTCCCGGCCAACCCGTTCCGGCCCGGCCCGGACCCTGATCTCTCCCTGAGGAAGTCCGGGGCGCGACCCTGATGCGCACGCCCCCGCGGACGTGTGACGATCGGTGGCGTGGCAGCACCCGGTACCGAACCCCCCGTGGACACCGCCCCGTCCGAGCCTCCCGCGGCCCCCGCGCCGGCGCCCTCCGCGCCGTCCTCCCCGGGGCCGTCCTCCCCGGGCGCCCCGGCTCCCGGACCTGCGGGCGCGGCGGGCGCGGCGGGCGCGGCGGAGGAGCCGCCCCCGTACCGGCGGCTCTACCGCAGTCCCGAGCGGCGCGTGGTGGGCGGGGTCGCGGGCGGCCTCGCCGTCCACCTCGGCCTGCCGGTGGCGTGGGTGCGCGCCGCGTTCGTGCTGCTCTTCTTCGCGGACGGCATAGGCGTGCTGCTCTACGCCGCCTTCTGGTTCGTGGTGCCGCTCGGCATCGGCGAGCCCGCGCGCGGGGGCGGCCCCGGCCAGTGGGCGTACGTCGGCGGCGCCTTCGTCCCGGGCACCGGCGGGGAGCCGCTGCGCAAGCGCGGCGGCGGCCGGATCGGACGGCTGCGGGAGGCCCTGCAGCGGACCTTCCAGGGCGAGACCTTCGGCCTGCCCCCGGACGCGGCCGCCGCGGCCCCGCCGCGCCGCACCGGCCGGGAGAACGCGGGCCAGCTGGTGGCGCTGCTGGCCCTGGTGGTGGGCGTCCTCACGCTGCTCAACGCCCTGCACGTCCAGGCCGCCAAGCCGTACGTCTGGCCGCTGCTGACCATCGGCGCGGGCGTCGCGCTGGTGTGGCGGCAGGCCGACGACTCGCGCTGGCAGCGCTGGTTCGGCCTGGACGGCAGCCGCCGCCGCACCGCCGTGGCGCGGATCGGCGCGGGCGTCGTGCTGGTGGCCGCGGGCATCGTCGGGCTGCTGGTGCTGCAGGGGTCGGAGACCCAGCTCGGTGCGGTCCTGGAGGCGTCGCTCGCGGTGCTGGCGGGCGTGCTGGTGCTGGTGGGCCCGTACGCGCTGCGGATGTGGCAGGACCTGGGCGCCGAGCGGCGCGAGCGCATCCGGGCGCAGGAGCGGGCGGAGATCGCCGCCCACCTCCACGACTCGGTGCTGCACACCCTCACCCTCATCCAGCGCCACGCCGAGGACCCCCGCGAGGTCGCCCGCCTGGCCCGTGCGCAGGAGCGCGAGCTGCGGGTGTGGCTGTACCGGCCGGAGGCGGCCGCCGAGACCCCCGACACCCTGGCCGAGCGGGTCCGCAAGGTCGCGGCCGAGGTGGAGGACCTGCACGGGGTGCCGGTGGAGGTGGTCTGCGTGGGCGACTGCCCGATGGACGAGCGCCTCGTGGCGCAGATGCAGGCCGCACGCGAGGCCGTGGTGAACGCGGCCAAGTACGGTGGCGGGGGACCGGTCCAGGTCTACGCCGAGGTGGAGGGGGCGACGGTGTGGGTCTTCGTGCGCGACCGCGGCCCCGGCTTCGACCCCGAGGCGGTGCCCGAGGACCGGATGGGCGTCAGGGAGTCGATCATCGGCCGGATGCGCCGCAACGGCGGCCACGCGCGGGTGCGCCCCGCGCCGGCCGGCGGTACCGAGGTCGAGCTGGAGATGGAGAGGGCGGACGGATGACCGGGGCAGGGGAAGAGGCCGGGGCGGCACCGGGCCGCACGGCGCGGGTGGTGCTCGTCGACGACCACCGGATGTTCCGCACGGGGGTGCGCGCCGAGATCGGCGACACCGGGCGGACCGGCATCGACGTCGTCGGCGAGGCCGACGACGTGGAGCATGCGGTGCAGGTGGTCACCGCCACCCGCCCGGACGTGGTGCTCCTCGACGTGCACCTGCCGGGCGGCGGCGGCGTCGAGGTGCTCCGCCGCTGCGCGCCGCTGATGGCCGAGGGGGCGGACGGCGCGGCCGCGGTCCGCTTCCTGGCGCTGTCGGTGTCGGACGCGGCGGAGGACGTCATCGGGGTGATCCGGGGCGGGGCGCGCGGCTACGTGACGAAGACCATCACCGGCGCAGACCTGGTGGCGGCGGTCTTCCGGGTGGCGGACGGCGACGCGGTGTTCTCGCCGCGGCTGGCCGGCTTCGTGCTGGACGCCTTCGCGGCGACGGACACCCCGCCGGTGGACGAGGACCTCGACCGGCTCACCCAGCGGGAACGCGAGGTGCTTCGACTCATCGCACGCGGGTACGCGTACAAGGAGATCGCCAAGCAGCTCTTCATCTCGGTCAAGACGGTGGAGAGCCACGTGTCGGCGGTCCTGCGCAAGCTGCAGCTGAGCAACCGGCACGAGCTGACGCGGTGGGCGACCGCCCGTCGGCTGGTCTGACGGCCGGTCGCCCCGCCGCGGCGGGGCGGGGATGCGGCGTGCCGGTCCCGTGTGGGTCTTTTCACCCCCGCGGTCCGGACCCGGGGTCCGGCCCGCCGCGTGGGTAGGGTCGGCCGGGTCGTCGCCGAGTGCGGCGGCAGGCAGAAGACCCCGATCCGGAGAGACCGGCCCCATGCCACCGACTGTCACCCTGGTGAGACCCCCGGACCCCGACCGCGGCCCCGGACGCGCGCCCGACCGCCCGCCGGAGGGGCAGCAGGCCGGCCGCCCGCCCGAGGGGCGGCGGCCGGACCGCGCGCCCGGCGGACCGCAGCGCGTGCGGCCCGCCCGGCCGCGCCTGTACGTGCTCGACGGGCTGCGGCTGCTGGCCGCCCTCGGGGTGATGTCCTGGCACTACACCGGCATCCAGGAGCACGAGGCCATCTGGGGCGGCCGGACCCGGGACGCCGTCCCCGAGGCGCACGCGGTCGGCCAGTACGGCTGGATGGGCGTCGAGCTCTTCTTCCTCATCAGCGGCTTCGTCATCTGCATGTCCTGCTGGGGGCGCACCCCCAAGGACCTCTTCCGCTCCCGGGTGGTGCGGCTGCTGCCCGCCTACTGGGTGGGCGTGCTCGCCACCTCCGCGGCGCTCTTCCTCGTCCACCCGCCGTGGGTGAGCGGGCCCGGGCTCACCTTCAGCAAGGTGCTCGCCAACCTGACGATGGGGCAGTCCGGACTGAGGGCCGGCGACATCGACCCGGTGTACTGGACCCTCTGGGTGGAGCTGCGCTTCTACGTTCTCTTCGCGGTCGTCGCGGCCCTGGGCGTCACCTACCGGCGGGTCGTGCTGTTCTGCGGCGTGTGGATGCTCGCCGCGCTGCTCACCCCCCGCGCGGGCCTGCCGCTGCTGGACCTGGTGGTCATGCCGCAGTACGCGCCGTTCTTCATCGCCGGCGTGGCCATGTACCTGATGTACCGGGTGGGGCCCAACCCGCTGCTGTGGGGCATCGTGGGCTTCTCGTACCTGGTCGCCCAGTGGCAGATGCACACGCTGGTCATCCCCTACGTCAGCGGCTCCAAGCACCCGCTGTCGTTCCCTGTGGTGCTGGCGCTGCTCACCCTCGCCTTCCTGGCCGTGCTCGGCGCCGCGCTCGGCGTCTTCAGCAGGGTCCGCTGGAAGTGGCTCACCGCGGCGGGCGCGCTGACCTACCCGCTGTACCTCCTGCACCAGGAGCTGGGCTGGATCGCCCTGATGAAGCTGCGGGACACCATGCCCCCGTACGCGCGGCTCGCCGTGGTGGCCGCGGCCGTGCTGGCCGCCGCGTGGCTGGTGCACCGGCTGGTGGAGCGGCCCGCCTCCCGGGTGCTGCGGCGCTGGATCGACTCCTCGTTCGCGTCGCTGCGGGAGGCCGACGGCGCCGAGCGGGAGGAGCGGGCCGCCGCCCGCAGCGCCGCCTGACCCCGCCGCCCGCGGCGGCCGGGGGCGCCCCGGGGCCGCCGCGGGGGCGCGGGTAGCATCGCCCGCGTGGACGTCCTCATCAACTTCTTCGTGGCCCTGCACATCATCGGCATCGCCGCCCTGCTCGGCGGGTTCCTCACCCAGATGAAGGCGCTGCGGGCCGGCACCGCCCGGGTGGTGCCCGCGATGGTGCACGGCGCCCTGACCATGCTGGTCACCGGCATGGTGCTGGTGGGGCTGAACGAGGCCGACCACCACCACCCGAACATGGTCAAGATCGGGACCAAGCTGGCCGTCCTGGTCGCGGTCCTGCTGCTGGTGTGGGTCAACCGGGACGAGGAGAAGGCGTCCTCCGGCGTCGTCGGCGCGATCGGCGGCCTCACGATGCTCAACATCTTCATCGCCACCCTCTGGACCTGAGCCGCCCGCCGGGCCCGGGCCGCCCCGCCGGGCCCCGTGCCCGGACCGGCCTCCGCCCCGGCGCCGAACCCGGACCGGCCCCGCCCGGGCCCCGCCTCCGCACCGACCGCGCCTCCGCACCGGCCCGGCCCCGCCCCGCCCCCCCCCGCAAATCCCTCGCGCCGGCCGGACCGCGCGGGCCAGGATGGCCCCATGCAGCGCTGGGAGCACCTGGTCACCGACCACACCGTCCTCTCGGTGGTCGCCGGCTCGCGCGCCTTCGGCCTGGCCACCGAGGACTCCGACACCGACCGCCGGGGCGTCTACGCCACGCCCCCCGGCCTCCTGTGGCGGCTGGAGAAGCCGCCCGCGCACGTCGAGGGCCCGCTGCCGGAGCAGTTCAGCTGGGAGGTCGAGCGGTTCTGCACCCTGGCGCTGGCGGGCAACCCCAACGTCCTGGAGGTGCTGCACTCCCCGCTCGTCGAGCGCACCACCCCGCTCGGCGAGGAGCTGCGCGCCCTCGCCCTCGCCTTCCTCTCGCGCCGGGTCCACCGCACCTTCGTCCGCTACGCCGACGGCCAGGTCGCGAAGGCCGGGGCCCGGCGCGCCCGCGGCGGGGAGCCCAAGGGCAAGCACCTCCTCCACCTGCTGCGCCTCCTGGCGTCCTGCGTCCACCTGCTGGAGACCGGGGTACTCCGGGTGGACGTCGGCGCCGACCGGGAGGGACTGCTCGCCGTCGCCCGCGGGGAGGTGTCCTGGGAGGACGTCCTCGCCCGGCGCGCGGAGCTCGTCCGGCGCGCCGACGCCGCCCTGCCGGACAGTCCGCTGCCCGACGCGCCGGACACCGCCCGGGTCGAGGAGTGGCTGGTCTCGGTCCGGCGCCGGACACTGGACGCCGGGAGCGCGGACGGCGGGACGGCCGGGAAGGTGCGTGCATCATGAGGAGCGCCGGGGCGGCCACGGCGAGGGCCGCGGCAGAGGCGGCGGCGAGGGCCGTGGAGCGGGCCGCGGAGCGGGCGCCGGCGCAGGCCGCCGCGCGGGACGCCCTCGCGGCGGCCGGCGTGCCGGAGCTCGGCGGCGTGCTGAGCGAGGTGCTGGCGCAGGAGGTGGGGCAGCCCCTGGTCTTCGCCTCCGTCTCCGGCGCCCACCTGTACGGGTTCCCGTCCGCCGACTCGGACGTCGACCTGCGCGGCGCGCACCTGCTGCCGGTCGAGGACCTGGTCGGGCTGGAGACGCCCCGCGAGACCCTCAGCCGGATGTGGCTGCGCGACGGCGTCGAGATGGACCTGGTCACCCACGACCTGGCCAAGTTCGCCCGGCTCATGCTGCGGCGCAACGGCTACGTCCTGGAGCAGCTGCTGTCGCCGCTCGTCGTGCGCACCACCCCCGTCCACGCCGAGCTGGCGGCGCTCGCCCCCGCCGTCCTCACCCGGCACCACGCCCACCACTACCGCGGCTTCGCCCGCACCCAGTGGCGGCTCTTCGACCGCACCGACGAGCTCAAGCCCCTGCTGTACACCTTCCGGGCGCTGCTCACCGGCATCCACCTCATGCGCAGCGGCGAGGTGCAGGCCCACCTGCCGACCCTGGCCGCCGAGGTGCCCTCGGCGCCGCCGTACCTGGCCGAGCTGGTCGCCGCCAAGGCGGCCGCCGAGCACGGGCTGCGGCGCGAACTGTCCGGCGCGCCCGCGCCGGAGCGGCTGCTGGCCGACACGGAGGCGCTGCAGGAGGAGCTGGCCGCGGCCGAGGAGGCCAGCCGCCTGCCCGGCCTGCAGGGCGGCCACCGGGAGCTGCACGAGCTGGTGGTGCGCGCCCGCACGGGGGCCTGCCCGGGATCGGGTGAGGGGCGGACCGGCGCCGCGGGCAGGTCATAGACTCGGGAGGCGATGAGTAGCCTCTTTGACGACATCCCCCTCCCCGGCCTCGACGGGCCCCCCGCCTCCCGCCGGCCGGCCGGTGCGGCCCTCCCCGCCGCCTTCGCGGGCGACGAGCCGCCGCCCCACCCGGAGGAGGACGGCTTCGCGCCCTACGAGGAGGACATCCCCGCCGACCTCTTCGAGCGCGACTACACGGGTCCGGTGCAGCGCGACGCGTACCACGGCAACGGCGCGCCCCGCACCGTCGCCGACCCCGCGCAGCTGCTCGACGGCATGAACCCGCAGCAGCGCGAGGCCGTCGTCCACTCCGGGTCGCCGCTGCTCATCGTGGCCGGCGCCGGCTCCGGCAAGACCCGGGTGCTCACCCACCGCATCGCCCACCTGCTGGCCGCCCGCGGCGTGCGGCCCGGCGAGATCCTGGCGATCACCTTCACCAACAAGGCCGCCGGCGAGATGCGCGAGCGCGTCGAGCAGCTGGTGGGCCCGCAGGCCAGGGCGATGTGGGTCTCCACCTTCCACAGCGCCTGCGTGCGCATCCTGCGGCGGGAGAGCAAGCGGCTCGGCTTCACCTCCAGCTTCTCCATCTACGACGCCGCCGACTCCCAGCGCCTGATGGCCCTGGTCTGCCGCGACCTCGACCTCGACCCCAAGCAGTACCCGCCGAAGTCGTTCACGGCGAAGGTCTCCAACCTCAAGAACGAGCTCGTCGACGAGGAGGCCTACGCCGACCGCGCCGCCAACCCCATGGAGCGCAAGCTGGCCGAGGCCTACGCCCTCTACCAGCGGCGGCTCCGCGAGGCCAACGCGCTGGACTTCGACGACATCATCATGACCACCGTCCACCTGCTCCAGGCGTTCCCGGACGTCGCCGAGCACTACCGGCGGCGGTTCCGGCACATCCTCGTCGACGAGTACCAGGACACCAACCACGCCCAGTACATGCTGGTGCGCGAGCTGACCGGCGGCGCCGTCGGCCAGGCGCCGAAGCGGACCGTGGACGGCGAGCTCGTCAACCCGGCGGCGGAGGGCCTCGCCGCCGTCCCCCCGGCCGAGCTGTGCGTGGTCGGCGACGCCGACCAGTCGATCTACGCCTTCCGCGGCGCCACCATCCGCAACATCCTCCAGTTCGAGGAGGACTACCCGGACGCCGCCACCATCCTGCTGGAGCAGAACTACCGCTCCACCCAGACGATCCTCAGCGCCGCCAACGCCGTCATCGAGCGCAACACCAACCGCCGCCCCAAGAACCTGTGGACGGCCGGCGAGGACGGCGCCCGGATCACCGGCTACGTCGCCGACGACGAGCACGGGGAGGCCCAGTTCGTCGCCGAGGAGATCGACCGGCTCACCGATGCCGGCGACGCCCGGCCCGGCGACGTCGCCGTCTTCTACCGCACCAACGCCCAGTCCCGCGTCTTCGAGGAGGTGTTCATCCGCGTCGGCCTGCCCTACAAGGTCGTCGGCGGCGTGCGCTTCTACGAGCGCCGGGAGGTCCGGGACGTCCTCGCCTACCTGCGGCTGCTGGCCAACCCCGAGGACACCGTGCCGCTGCGCCGCATCCTCAACGTGCCCAAGCGCGGCATCGGCGACCGCGCCGAGGCGATGATCGAGGCCCTGGCGCTGCGCGAGAGGATCTCCTTCGCCCAGGCGCTGCGCCGCGTCGACGAGGCGTACGGCATGGCCGCCCGCTCGGCCAACGCGGTGAAGCGGTTCAACGACCTCATGGACAAGCTGCGCGGCGTCGCCGAGGGCGGCGCCGGGCCCGCCGCCGTCCTGGAGGCGATCCTGGAGGAGACCGGCTACCTCGCCGAGCTGCAGGCGTCCACCGACCCGCAGGACGAGACCCGGATCGAGAACCTCCAGGAACTCGCCGCGGTGGCCCTGGAGTTCGAGCAGGAGAACGAGGGCGGCACCCTCGCCGACTTCCTGGAGCAGGTCGCCCTCGTCGCCGACTCCGACCAGATCCCGGACACGGAGGAGGGCGAGGCGCAGGGCGTCATCACGCTGATGACCCTGCACACCGCCAAGGGGCTGGAGTTCCCCGTCGTCTTCCTCACCGGCATGGAGGACGGCGTCTTCCCCCACATGCGCGCCCTCGGCCAGGCCAAGGAGCTGGAGGAGGAGCGGCGGCTCGCCTACGTCGGCCTCACCCGCGCCCGCGAGCGGCTCTACCTCACCCGGTCCGTCATGCGCAGCGCCTGGGGCCAGCCGTCGTACAACCCGGCGTCGCGCTTCCTGGAGGAGATCCCCGACGCGCTGCTGGAGTGGAAGCGGTCCGGCGCCGCCGCGCCGCCGCCCTCCACGGGGATCCTGGGCGGGATCGGCGGGGCGCGCGGCGGCTCGTCGTCCCGGTCGTCCTCCGCCGCGACGGCGGTCGGGCCCCGGGCGGGCTGGGGCACGTCGGCCCGCCGGGTGCAGGAGCGGGAGGTGGTGGCGCTGGCCGTGGGCGACCGGGTCACCCACGACACCTTCGGCCTGGGCACGGTGGTCGAGGCGACCGGCGCGGGCGACAAGGCGCAGGCGACGATCGACTTCGGGGAGGCGGGGCGGAAGCGGCTGCTGCTGCGCTACGCGCCGGTCGAGAAGCTCTGACGGCGGACGGCGTCCTCCGGTCCCGGGTGCCGCGGGCGCCCGGGACCGGGCGCGTTCCGGGCCGGGGTGCGTCCTGGGCTGGAGAGCCTTCCGGGCCGGGTGCGTGCCGGGCCGGGGTGCCTTCCGGGCCGCGCCCGGGGACCTGCGGGAGCGGTCCGGCGGCGACGGCGGCGGATGCCGCCCGGGGGCACGTCCCCGGGGCGCGCACGGCGGCGGTGCCGCGGGCGGGCGTTCCCGGCGGGTGTGACGGGCGGGGCGTCGGCTCAGCGGGGGTCGATCCCGTGGCTGAGCATCCAGGGGAGCGGGTCCACGGCGGGGCTTCCCTCGCCGCCGGTGTGGACCTCGAAGTGCAGGTGCGGGCCGGTGCTGTTGCCGCTGCTGCCGGAGTAGGCGATGGTGTCGCCGGCCTTCACGCTGCCGGAGCGGATCCGGTACGAGCTGAGGTGGCAGTACCAGGTCTCGGTGCCGCTGGGGGAGGTGACGATCGCCATGTAGCCGTAGGCCGGGTTCCACTGGGTGCGCACGGTGCCGTCGGTCGCCGCCCGCACACTGGTGCCCCAGCTCACGGGGAAGTCGATGCCGGTGTGCAGCGCAGCCCAGTGCTCGCCGGCCATGCCGAAGGTGGCGGAGAGGCCGTGCACGGCCACCGGCATCACGTACTTGGGGCGCATCGCCTCCTTGCGCGCCCGCTCCGCCGCCTGGCGCGTCCTCAGGTCGATGCGGGCCTGGTCGCGGCTCACCCGCCCGGCGAAGTCGTCCGCGTTCCGGCGCAGCCCGGCGAGCTGGCTGTCCAGCATGGAGGAGGCCGCCGCGACCTTGGGCGACGCGGCCGCCGGGGCCTCGTCGGTGGCGTCCGCGGCCGTGTCGTGGGCGTGCCCCTGGTCGGGGACGCTGACGGTGACGGCTGCGGCGGCGGCCACGCCCATCACGGCGACGGAGGGGACGGCGATGGTCAGCAGCGCGGAGCGGCGGGCCGTCCGCGTCCGGCCCCTGGCGCCGCGGGCCGCGGCGCGTGCGGCGGCGCGGCCGCCCGCGGGTCCGGCCACCGCGAGGGCGGCGTCGTGCCCGTCCGGACCGTCGGCCCCGTGCCCGTCCTCCTTGTACCCGTCCTCCTCGTACGCGTCCTGCTCGTACGCATCGGCCCCGGGGGTGCCGGTGGCGTGCGTGTCGGCTGCGCCGTCCGGCTCGTCGCCGTACGTCCCCGCGTCGTCGTGGACGCCGTACCCGTAGGACCCGTGGGCGTCGTACGCCCCGGACTCCCCGGTGCCGTCGTACGCCGCGTAGGTCCCGCCGTCGTCGTACGGGTGGCCGTCCGGCCCCCCGTCCTGCCCCTCGTGGCGGTCCGCTCCGGACCCGGTGCCGCCGTCCTGCCCGTGCCCCGCGGCGGTGTACGCGTCCGCGTACGCCTCGGAGCCGGTGTCGCCGTCGCCGGTCCCGTACGCGCCCTCGTAGGGCTGCGCCTCGTCGTGGCGGGTCTGCGCGGGCACGTGGGCGTACGGCGTGCCGACGTAGCCGCTCTCGCCGTACCCCGCGTGCTGCGCCCCGTAGCCGTACCCCGTGCCGGCGTAGCCGCTCTCGCCGTACCCGCCGTCGCCGTACGCGCCCTCGCCGTACCCGGTGGTCCAGGTGCCCTGGGCCTCGAACTGCCCGGTGGTGTCCGCGGAGCTGAAGGCGGCGGTGGTCCAGGCGGTGTCCGCGGCGGCCCCGCCGGTGCCCCAGCCCCCGGTGCCGTGGTGGTGGACGCCTGCGCCGGTGTCCTGGTGCCAGCCTCCCCCGACCGCCCAGGAGGCGGACGGGTCGGCGGCGCCGTGGCCGTACCAGGTGCCGGACGCGTCGTGAGGGGCTCCGTCGTACGAGGGTTCCGGCGCTGCAGGGGGCGGGAAGACAGCCCCGGCACCATGGCCTTCGTACGCCACCGGCTCAACTTTCGCCTCGACAGCAGAGGAAACAGCGGCGACTGTATCCCGAAGGCCGGGCCGCGACAATGCTTCCTGGTGGCGGCGCCGGCCCGGGGCGGCGCCCGGAGGCGCGCCCGCGGCGGGCCGTCCCGGTCAGGCGGAGAGCCGGTCCGGGGGCGGCGGGGCGGTGAGCACGGAGCCGTCGTCTGAGGTCAGCCGTGCTTCCAGGAACCGTCCGACGCCCGACGCCACGTCGGCGTGCACGGTCAGCGCCAGATGGCCGGCGCCGGGCACCAGGATGTTCTCCGCGGCCAGGTCCGGATGGTCCAGACGGGCGAACCGGGACGGCAGGATCACCTGGTCCGCGTCGCTCCAGAACGCCGCGAACCGGGTCCGGCAGCCGGGCGCCGGCTCCCGCAGCTCCGCGATCAGGTCGCTGTCCGGGCGCAGTTGACGGGTGATCGGCAGCGGGCTCGGCAGCCGGGCGGCGAGCGTCCCCCCGTGGGGGCTGCCCAGCGTCACCAGGGAGTGCACGTGCTCGTCCCCGCCGAGCCGCTGCACGTAGTACCGGCCGATCAGCCCGCCGAGGCTGTGGCCGACCAGGGCGATCCGGCCGCAGCCGTGCAGCCGCCGCACCTGCTCCACGCGCCGTCCGAGCAGGGCGGCGGCGGACCGGACGTCCTCGGTGAGCGGGCTGTGGTTGAGGGCGTGCACGCGGTGGCCGCCGTCCCGCTCCAGGGAGCGCCGCAGCGCGGTGAAGACGGACCGGTTGTCGATGAAGCCGTGCACGAGGAGCACCGGGCCGGGGGAGGGGTGCAGGGCCGCGGTCGGGCCGTCGGGGGCGCCGGCCTCGGGCGGGACGTCCTGCCACCGCTCCTGGGGGATGCCGGCCGGGTAGCGCAGCAGGTGCCCGGCGAGCGCGGCCGCCTCGCCGCCCACGGTGCGGGCCGCGGCGGCGGCCCTGCGGAACGCTGCGCTCATGCCCCACCTCCGCGGCGAAGGGCCGGCGGGGCGGCACCGCCTCCCCTGCCCGGCCGGGGCGTCCGACCCCGCCGGTGCGCCCGCGTGCACCGGCGGGCCTGCGCTCCGGGCAGGCCGGAGCGCGCCCGCGGCGGGCGGAGGCGTGGAGGTGTGCGGCTCCCCGTTGCGTACCGCGCGTGCCCCTCGGCCGGGGCGGGCGGCCCCGTGGTGGACGCCGTGGCGGGGCGTGGGTGCGCGGCGACTGTCTGTGTCCCGTTGTGATTTTCCCCTCCCCCCGCCCCGCGAAACGGCACTCCGGCACAGGTGGCGCTACCCTCCCTTCAGGCGTTGTTATCGCCGGTTAACAGAGCCGTGTGAGGACCTGGAGGCAGGAATGGGAGTGTCCGGACCGATCCGCGTGGTGGTCGCCAAGCCGGGTCTCGACGGCCACGACCGCGGGGCGAAGGTCATCGCGCGCGCGCTGCGGGACGCCGGCATGGAGGTCATCTACACCGGCCTGCACCAGACGCCCGAGCAGATCGTCGACACCGCGATCCAGGAGGACGCCGACGGCATCGGCCTGTCGATCCTCTCGGGCGCCCACATGACGCTCTGCGCCAAGGTGGTGGCGCTCCTCAAGGAGCAGGACGCCGCCGACATCAAGGTCTTCGCGGGCGGCATCATCCCGGACGCCGACATCCCCGAGCTCAAGGCCATGGGCGTCGCCGACATCTTCACCCCGGGCACCCCGACCCGCGACGTGGTCGCCTGGGTGCAGTCCAACCTGCGCACCCCCTCCGCAGCCTGACGTACCGTCATCCGGCGGACGGCCGCCCGGACGGCCGCCCGGACGGCCGTCCGTCCGGCGGCCTGCCGTGCCCTCGCCCGCGGCGTGCGCGGCGCTCCCGGCGGCCGTGCCGCCGGGCGGCGGGCGCCGGCCGCGTCACCGTGCCGTCCGCGCGAGCGGCCCGTCCGGCGGGAGCGGGCCGAGCTCGGCCAGCATCGCCGCGCGGAAGCGCAGGGTGCACGCCAGCCGGCCGAAGGTCTCCGCCCACGCGGCCCCGCCCGTCCCCGCGGCCGCCAGCGCCTCCACCCCGTCGGCGGCCTCCGGCGCCAGGGCCCGCTCCGCCATCCCCAGCACCCCGCTGTGGCTCCAGGGGTAGGCGCCCGACCCGGCCGCCCGCTCCAGCGCCCCCACCACCGCCGCACCCAGCCCGGCCGTCCACGGGACCGCGCAGGCGCCCAGCATCTGGAACGCCTCGCCCAGGCCGTGCACGCCCACGAACGCCGCCGTCCAGGCCGCCCGCTCCGGCGGCGGCAGCACGGCCAGCAGCCGCGCCGGCGCCCCTGCGCGGCGTCCGCCGGGCCGCTCGTCCGGCGGGGGCGGCGGTCCCAGCAGCGCCCGCGCCCAGCCCGCGTCGTTCTGCCGCACGGCCGCGCGCGCCCACGCCTCCCGCAGGTCGTCGCCCCAGCCGTCGGAGACCGGCAGGGCCAGCAGCAGCTCCGGGGTGCGGCCCTTCTCCGCCGTCCACAGCGCGAGCGGCGCCGCCGCCACGATCTCGCCCAGCCACCAGGCCCGGTCGCCCCGGCCGGTGGGGGAGTGCTCCGCTATGCCGTCCCGCCGCATCGCCTCGTCGCAGGCGGCGGGCGGCTCCACCGCGAACACCTCGCCGCCGGGACCGCGTCGGAGCCGCACCGCCGCCCGCGCCCGCTCCGCCATGCGGCGGGCCAGGGCGGAGCCGGTGAGGGCGGAGAGCAGTTCGGCGGCCGTCAGCCGCACGTTCCTGCTGCGGTCGTCGAGCGCCGCCTCCAGGAACGGCTCGTCGTCGGGGGAGAGGCCGTCCTGCAGGGCGTCCAGGAAGAGCAGCCGGTCCTCGGCGCGCTCGGCCGCCCAGGTGGAGCGCAGCAGCCGCAGGCCGGCGGCCGGGTCGCTGCGGCGCAGCCGGGTGAGGTGGGTGACCCGCTCGGCGAACAGGCCCTCCTCCCAGATCCCGCCGCCGTCCGCCGTTCCGCCGCCGTCCGCCGTCCCGCCGCCGGGGGCGGGTGGCGGGGAGGCCTGGCCCTGCGGCCGCTGTCCTCCCGGCCCCTGCGGTGGTCCGGCCGTCCCGGCAGCCCCCGCCGCCCTGCCCGCCCCGCCCGCGCCCGGTGCCGTCCGCAGCACGAACCGCCAGTCGGGGTTGCGCTCCGCCAGCCAGCGGCCGAGCGGGCCCGCCAGGGCCACCGCGTCCGGGCGCAGCTCGCTGCGGGACCGGGCGGCGTCCAGCAGCGCGGGCACCAGCGGCGCCGGCACCCGGAAGCCCCGCGCACGGGCGGCGTACAGCCACTGCGGCAGCAGCTCGGGGAGGCCCGCCGGGGTACCGGACCCGGCCGACCCCGCGCGCCCGGCCGGGCCGCCCCGCTCCGCGAGCAGCATGCCGAGGCGTGTCGCGGCGGGCCCGGGCAGCGGCGGACGCGGGTCGTCCGGGGCCGCCCCGGGGAGGGCCCCGCGGGGCGCCGGCCGCAGCCCGGCGCGGCGCTGCACGGTGCCGAGCGCGGCCAGCGCGAGCAGCGTGGCGGCGGGCTCGGTCCGTGCGGCGGCCGCGGCCCCCGCGGCCCGGGAGAGGGCGGGTGCGCCCCCGGTGCCGGGCAGCGCCCGACGACCGGTCCCGAGCAGCGCCGTGGCCACGAGCTCCTCCCAGCCGTCGGGCCGCGGCTGCTGGTGCCGCCCTGCCACGGGCGGCCTCCTCCGGTTCTCGGCCTCGGTGGCCCGCGCCCCGGGGACGCGCACCTCGGCGCCCCCCGCGCCTCGGACCGGGGGGCGCCCGCCGTCGCGGGCCCCGCCCGTCACGTGCGCAGCCCCGTCGGGATCCCGTCCGCGTCCCAGACGGTGACGGGGGCGAAGCCGCGGTGACCGCACTCGCCGAAGACGGTGACCGGCCGCCCGCCCGAGACGGCGGCCAGCCGCCACAGCCCCGGACCCGCCGCGGAGCCCGGCGCGTGCACCGGTATCCACCCGCCGCCCTCCCCGTCCCCGCCGTCGCCGTCGCCGTCGCCGTCGGCCAGCCGCCACCCCTCCGGGCCGGGCACGGGAACCACGTCCGCGAGCACCACGGGCCAGGAGTCCAGCCACGGGTCCCCGGCCAGCGCGGCGCCGTACTCCGCCATCGCCCCGCCCACGGTGACGCCCGGCGGGACCCCGCCGCCGGGCACCGGCGGAGCGGGCGGCCCCGCCCCCGGGCCGAGGACGGCGCGCAGCGGCCGTGCGCCCGGGTGGTACGCCAGGTCGGCCTCCACCACCAGCCCCACCGGCAGGGACAGGTCCGCCGCCCGGCCCGCCCGGCCGTGGGAGAGCAGCAGGGCGATGCGGCCGGTGGCGGTGCCCCGCAGCCACAGGCGGCGGGTGGCGAGCCGTTCGTCGGCCGTGTCGTGCGCCCCCAGCACCAGCCACCGGTCGCGGACCGCCGGGACCGTGCGCAGCACCTCCGCGGCCTCCACCGTGAAACCGACGCGGGAGCGCACCGTCGCGGCGAGCGGCGCGGGCAGCCGGTCCACACGCCCGTAGGCGGCGGCGAGCAGGTCGAGCAGGGCGTACTCCTCCAGCAGCCGGCCCGGCCAGTCCGGGCCGGACGCGGGCACCGCCGCCAGCTCCCGGACCCGCGAGGCCAGCCCGGGGGCCTGGGCGTCGACCATGCGTGCGGCCACGCCGTCCCAGGCACTGCGGCCCGTCCCCTCCTCCCCGGCGAGGCCGCGGCGCACCCCGTCGGCGAGCCGCAGGCGCAGCTCGGCCGCCCCCGCCGCGACCCGGTCCGCCCGCAGCCCGGCGCGCCGGGCGGCCTGCGCCCCGGCAGCCGCCCCCGGCGGGGCCGCCCGCGATGCCAGGGACGCCCCAGCACCGCACGGATCCTCGCCGGGTGCGGCCGCGAGGATCCGCTCCGGCACCCGCCGTCCGTCGTCCGAAGTCACCGACATGCCCCCGACGGTAGGCGCCGCCACTGACAACGCCGCCCGCCCGCCGCGGCCCGCTCCCCGGCCGCACCGCCCCGCCGGCGGAAGGCCGGGTGATCCGCCCAGGCCGGCCGGAGCCCCGCGCCGCCGCGCCGACCGGGCTGGGCTCACGGCGCCGACCGCCGGGTCGGCACTCAGGGGGAAAGGTCCACGAGCGGGCATGAAGGTACTCATCTCGGGTGGCGCCGGATACATCGGCAGCACCGTCGCCTCCGCCTGCCTGGACGCGGGCATCACCCCGGTGATCCTGGACAGCCTGGTGACGGGCCGGCGGGAGTTCACCGAGGGCCGCCCCTTCCACCAGGGCGACATCGCGGACGGCCCCCTGGTGGACCGGGTCTTCGCCGAGCATCCGGAGATCGAGGCGGCCGTCCACTGCGCGGCGCTGATCGTGGTCCCCGACTCGGTCGGCGACCCGCTCGGCTACTACCGGGCGAACGTGGCCAAGAGCCTGGACTTCGTCGGCCACCTGGTCCGCAACGGCTGCCAAAAGATGATCTTCAGCTCCTCCGGCTCGATCTACCTGCCGGGGGAGGACCTCAGCGTGGACGAGGACTCCGGGATCGCCCCGCAGAGCCCCTACGCGCGCACCAAGGCGGTCTGCGAGGGCATGTTCGCCGACATCGCCGCCACCCAGCCGATCCGGATCCTCTCGCTGCGGTACTTCAACCCCATCGGCGCCGACCCCCGGATGCGCACCGGACTGCAGCTGCGCCGGCCCGGCCACGCACTCGCAAGCTCATCGAGGCCCACGACGAGGGTGTGCCGTTCCGGATCACCGGCACCGACTGGCCCACCCGCGACGGCTCGGTGATCCGCGACTACGTCCACGTCCGGGACCTGGCCACCGCGCACGTGGCCGCGCTGCGGAGGTTCGAGGCCGTACTGGACGGCGCCCGGTCCTCGGTGATCAACCTCGGCACCGGTACGGGCACCACCGTCACCGGGCTGGTCACCGCCTTCAACAGCGTGGTCGGCACCCCGGTCGCGGTCGTCGGGACGGGCCCGCGCCCGGGCGACGTGGCCGGCGCCTTCACCCGTAGCGGCCGGGCCGGGCGGCTGCTCGGGTGGGAGCCGCAGTTCGGCATCGTCGAGGGCATCCGCGACTCGCTGCGCTGGGCCGAGATCCGCGACCGGCTGCTCGCCCCGCAGCCCCGGGCGCAGCCCGGGCCCCGGGGGAGGCCGGGCTGCGCCCCCGGGTCCCGGCCGGTTGCGTCCTGCGGCCGCCTTCCCCGCGCCGACTCCGGCTGCCGGCCTCCCCGTGCGTCCCGGGCGGACGGACCGGGCCCGCGCCCGGCCGGGTCCCCGCCCGGGAAGAGCACCCTCCGGACAGGCGGCCGTCGCCTCGGCTGCCCGGCTCGGCCGTCGCCGCGTCGGCCGGCTCCGGCGTGGACGCCCGGGCCGGCACGCCCGGACCCGACCGGGCGCCGAGCCCTCCCACGGGCACCCGCCCCCGCCCGGCGGCCCCGGCGGGGCCGAGGCGACGGCGCCGCTCCGGGAGCCCCCGCCCCCAGGGCCGGGCGGCATTGTCAGTGGCGGGGTGCATGGTGGATCGCGCAGGCCGAGGAAGCCGGCAAAGGGGAGCGTCCCCGCGCCCGGCGGTCCCGCCCTGACCGTGGACCGCCCTCTGCCGACGTTCTCCGAACCGACCCCCGCCGCACGCCGCCCTGCCACAGGTGCGCCCGGCGGCCCGCTGGAAGGAGTCCCCATGGCCGCGCCGACCGACGCCCCCGCCACCCCTCCCGCCGCGCCCCGTACCGGTGTGCCCGGTGCCACCGGCGCCTCCGGCCCGGGGGCGGCCCCGGTGCTGCGCCCCCACGCGGAGGAGGCCTTCGCGGACGAGCTGGCGGCACTGGCGGCCTGCGACGACCGGCCCCGCCCCGAGCGCTGGCTGCTCTCGCCGTGGGCGGTCGCCACCTACCTGCTGGGCGGCGAGCTGCCGGACGGCACCGTCGTCAGCCCCAAGTACGTCGGCCCCCGCCGCGTCGTCGAGGTCGCCGTCGCCACGCTGGCCACCGACCGGGCCCTGCTGCTGCTCGGGGTGCCCGGCACCGCCAAGACCTGGGTCTCCGAGCACCTGGCGGCCGCCGTGAGCGGTGACTCCACCCTGCTGGTCCAGGGGACCGCGGGCACGCCGGAGGAGGCCGTCCGCTACGGGTGGAACTACGCCAGGCTGCTCGCCGACGGCCCCGGCCGGGACGCCCTGGTGCCCTCCCCGGTGATGCGGGCCATGGCCGAGGGGAAGGTCGCCCGCATCGAGGAGCTCACCCGCATGCCGGCCGACGTGCAGGACAGCCTCATCACCGTCCTCTCCGAGAAGACGCTGCCCGTCCCCGAGCTGGGCGGCGAGACCCGCGCGGTGCGCGGCTTCAACCTGGTGGCCACCGCCAACGACCGCGACCGCGGCGTCAACGAGCTCTCCGGCGCCCTGCGCCGCCGCTTCAACACGGTGGTGCTGCCGCTGCCCGCCTCCGTCGAGGACGAGGTCGACATCGTGACCCGGCGGGTCCGTGCGCTCGGCCGCTCCCTCGACCTGCCCGAGCCGCCGCGCGGCGCCGAGGAGATCCGGCGGGTCGTCACCGTCTTCCGGGAGCTGCGCGACGGCGTCACCGCCGACGGCCGCAGCCGGGTCAGGTCGCCCACCGGCACCCTCTCCACCGCCGAGGCGATCTCCGTGGTGACCGCAGGGATCGCCCTGGCCGCCCACTTCGGGGACGGCGTGCTGCGCGCCGCCGACGTGGCCGCGGGCATCCGCGGCGCCGTGGTCCGGGACCCGGTCTCCGACCCGGTGGTCTGGCAGGAGTACCTGGAGGGCGTCGTGCGTGAGCGCGACGGCTGGAAGGACTTCTACCGCGCCTGCCGGGAGGTGGGCTGAGTGGCCGCGGCCGGCCTCCCCGCCACCGCGGTGCTCGGCGTGCGGCACCACGGGCCCGGTTCGGCCCGTGCGGTGGCCGCCGCCCTGGCCGCACTGGAGCCCGACGCGGTCCTCGTCGAGGGGCCGCCGGAGGCCGACCCGATCCTGGCGCTCGCGGCCGACGCGGACATGGTCCCGCCGGTCGCGCTGCTGGCCCACCCGGCGGACGAACCGGGGCGGGCCGCCTTCTGGCCGTTCGCCTGCTTCTCGCCGGAGTGGGTGGCCCTCCGCCACGCGCTGGGGCGCGGCACGCCCGTCCGCTTCATCGACCTCCCCGCCGGCCACGGCTTCGCCCTGGCACGGGAGCGGGAGGGTCAGGGGGAGCCGGGCGGGGCGCCCCCCGGCGACGCCCCGCCCGGCTCCCCCGACGGCCCCCGCCCCCCGTCCGGTGCCGGGATCCCCGTCGCGTCCGACCCCATCGCCGCCCTGGCCCGGGCCGCCGGGCACGACGACCCCGAGCGGTGGTGGGAGGACGTCGTCGAGCACCGCGGGCCCGGCGGCCGCGGCGGCGTGGACGACCCGCTCGCCCCCTTCCGCGCCGTCGCCGAGGCCATGGCCGCCCTGCGCGAACCCGCCTCCGGGGGAGCCGCCCCGGCAGCCGGCGGCACCCGCGACGACGCGCTGCGCGAGGCGTACATGCGGCAGCAGATCCGGGCGGCCCGCCGCGCCGGGCACACCCGGATCGCCGTGGTCTGCGGCGCCTGGCACGTCCCCGCCCTGGAGCGCATGCCGACCGCGGCGCACGACCGCGGGCTGCTCCGCTCCCTGCCCCGGAGGGTCCGCACGGAGGCCACCTGGGTGCCCTGGACCCACCGCCGCCTCGCCCGGCACAGCGGGTACGGCGCCGGCGTCGCCTCGCCCGGCTGGTACCACCACCTCTTCACCGCACCCGACCGGCCCGTCGCCCGCTGGACGACCCGGGCCGCCGCCCTGCTCCGCGAGGCGGGGCACCCGGTCTCCCCGGCCCACGTCATCGAGGCCGTGCGGCTCGCCGAGACCCTCGCCGCCCTGCGCGGCCGCCCCCTGGCGGGCCTCACCGAGACGCTCGACGCCGTCCGGGCCGTCCTGGGCGACGGCGCCGAGGCCGCCCTCGCACCGGTCCGCGAACGCCTGGTGGTCGGCGACGCCGTGGGCAGGGTCCCGGACACCGCCCCCGCCGTGCCGCTGCAGCGCGACCTCACCCGCCTGCAGCGCACCCTGCGCCTGCGCCCCGAGGCCGCCGAGCGCCACCTTGACCTCGACCTGCGGGGCGGCACCGACGCGGCCCGCAGCCGTCTGCTGCACCGGCTCCTGCTCCTCGGCGTCCCGTGGGGCGAACCCGCCGCCTCCACCGTCGCGGGCACCGGCACCTTCCGCGAGTCCTGGCGCCTGCGATGGGACCCCGGTCTGGCCGCCCGCGTCGTCGAGGCCGCACCCTGGGGCACCACCGTCGCCGCTGCCGCGGAGGCCCGCGCCCGCGACACCGCCGCCCGGGCGTCCGCCCTCGCCGACCTGACGGCCCTCGCCGAGACGTGCCTGCTCGCCGACCTGCCCGGCGCCCTCCCCTCCGTGGTGAGGGCCGTCGCCGACCGGGCGGCCCTCGACACGGACACCGCCCGCCTGGCCGAGGCACTCCCCGCCCTGGTGCGGGCCCTCCGGTACGGCGACGTCCGGGGCACGGACGCGGGCGCGCTGCGCGGCGTCGCCGAGGGGCTGGCGGTGCGGATCTGCGTCGGCCTGCCCCCGGCCTGCACCGGACTGGGCAGGGACGCCGCCGAGGCCGTGCGGGCCCGCCTCGACGCCGTGCACGCCGCGGTGGCGCTGCTCGACGAAGGGGGGTCCCGCGGCCTCGGCGACCGGTGGGCCGCCGCCCTGCGGTCGCTGGCCGGCGGGCAGCCGGGGGAGCGGACCGCCGGCGTGCCCGGCCTGCTGCGCGGCCGCGCCGTCCGGCTGCTCCTCGACGACGGCGCGCTCCCCGTCGAGGAGGCGGCCCGGCACATGGCCCTGGCCCTCTCCACCGCGTCCGGTCCGGCCGACGCCGCGGACTGGGCCGAGGGCTTCCTGTCCGGCGGCGGCATGCTCCTGGTCCACGACGACCGGCTGCTCGGCCTGCTCGACGACTGGCTCGCCGCCGTGCCCCACGACGCCTTCACCGAGGTGCTGCCGCTGCTGCGCCGCACTTTTGTTGGGTTCGAGGCCGGGGTCCGGCACGCCGTCGGGGCACGGGTCCGCTCCGCCCGCGCGGGCGCGCCCGCCGGCCCCCGGTTCCCCGGCGGCTCCGGCAGCGCCGCCCCGGGCTTCGCCCCGGAGCCGGACCACGCGCGGGCGGATGCCGTCCTTCCGGTCCTCGCCCTGCTGCTCGGCCTCCCCGGTCCGGGCGACCCCGGCGCCCCGGACGGCCCCGCGGGGCCGGACGCCCCGGACGCACCACCCGCACGCGCCCCCGCCTTGGGCGCCTCGGACGCCCGCGCCACCCCGAGGGGCTCGTGACGCCGCGCACCCGTCGCCCCGGGGTGGCCGGGAACCCCCGGAGCCCCGCCCCCCCGGAGGTCCCCGGCCACCCCGGGCCTCCGCCGCCCTGCCGCCCCCGTACCGGTCGGCTCTGCCTCCCGGCCGTTCCGACGGGTCCGGCGGGCCTGACCGGCCGGTCCGGCCCTGCTGCCCGTGCCGGGTCCGCCGCCCCGCCCGCCGGCTCGTCACCCCGTCCCTGTTCCCGCCGCCCCCGCTCCCCTTCCCGTTCCCCTGTCCCCGTTCCCGCAGAGAGGCCCGCCGGATGACCGCACCGCCGCCGCTCCCCCTCCCCGGGCCCTCCGCCCCGGATGCCACCGCCGACGAGGAGCGGCTGCGCCGCTGGCGGCTGGTCCTGGGCGGCGACCGGGACGGCACCGGCCGCGGCCTCGTCGGCCGGGACGCCGCCATGGACCGCGCGCTGGCCGCCCTCTACCGCGGCGACGGCCGGGATCCGGCCGTCGCCGGCCGCGGTGGCGCCCGCGGGGCGGGTCTCGGCGCGTCGGCGCCGCAGGTCGCCCGCTGGCTGGGAGACATCCGGGAGTACTTCCCGGGCACGGTCGTGCAGGTGATGCAGCGGGACGCCATCGAGAGGCTGGGACTCTCCCGGCTGCTGCTGGAGCCCGAGATGCTGGCCGCGGTCGAACCGGACGTGCACCTGGCCGCCACCCTCATCTCCCTGCGGCACGCCCTGCCGGACGCCGTCCGGGAGGCGGCCCGCGCCGTGGTCGGCGCCGTCGCGGCGGACCTGGAGCGCCGCCTCTCCCACCGCACCCGCACCGCCGTCGGGGACGCCCTGGACCGGAGCGCCCCCACCCGCCGCCCCCGCCACCGGGACATCGACTGGAACCGCACCGTCCGGGCCAACCTCGCGCACTACCGGCCGCCCGCCGACGGCGGTCCGGGCGGCGGCACCCTCGTCCCCGAGCACCTGGTCGGCCGGGCCCGGGCCCGGGGCGCGGTGCGGAAGGAGGTCGTCCTCTGCATCGACCAGTCGGGGTCCATGGCCTCCTCCGTCGTCCACGCCGCGGTCCTCGGGGCGGTCCTCGCCTCGGTGCCCGCCCTCGGCACCCGGCTGGTCGTCTTCGACACCTCGGTGGCGGACCTCACCGACCGGATCGCCGACCCGGTGGACGTCCTGTTCGCCGCCCGCCTCGGCGGCGGTACGGACATCGGACGGGCCCTCGCCTACTGCCGGTCGCGCATCACCCGGCCCGCCGACACCGTGGTGGTCCTGGTCAGCGACCTCCACGACGGCGGTGCCCGCGGGGAGGCCCTGCGCCGGGTCGCCGCGATGAAGACCGCGGGTGTGCGGGTCGTGGCCCTGCTGGCGCTGTCGGACGAGGGCGCCCCGGAGTACGACCGGGAGCACGCCGCGGGGCTGGCCGCCCTGGGCGTGCCCGTCTTCGCCTGCACGCCCGACCGCTTTCCCGAGGTCATGGCCGCCGCCCTGGAGGACCGGCCGATCCCGCTCCCGGCCTCCGTTCCGGCCTCTGTCCCGGTCTCCGGTCCGGGGGCCGCCCCGGCCTCCGACGCCGGGTGACGGCCTCGGACGGGAACCCCGGGCGGTCGGCCCGGGGTCCGGGCAGCCCCTCCCCTCCCGGAAGGACCGCAGGCCGGGCGGCAGGGAGCCGGGCAGCCGGGCGACGGGGAACGGGGCGGCCCGTGCCGCGCGCTCCGGGCCGGGCGCTCCGGGCCGTGTGTTCCGGGCCGCGCGCTCCTGGGAGGGACGGGTCACCGGCAGGTGTCAGGGGCCGAGCGCTGCCGGGGGGAGCGGCAGCGCCGCCCAGACGGTCTTCCCGGACAGGCCCGGCCGGGGGGCCGTCCCCCACGCCTCGGCGAAGGCCTCCACCAGCAGCATGCCCCTGCCGTGCTCGTCCTCCTCGCCGGCGGAGGCGACGAGCGGCAGCCGCAGCCGGCCCTCGTCGTCCACCTCCAGGAAGAGCGTCCCCCGGGCGCTCCAGATCCGGCAGTGCACACGGTGACTGTCCGTGTGCGTCACCGCGTTGCCGACCAGCTCGGAGATGCACAGCTCGGCGTCCTCGACGAGCGCGCCGCCCAGCCGCCACATGGCCGCCGTGATCCGGACGAAGCGCCGGGCGGTGGAGACGGCCTCGGGTGCGCCGGGAAGGGTCGCCGCCGCCTGACGGTCCATGGGCCAGAGCGTGCGGGCGGCGCCCAGCGCGGCCGCGCGGTCCGCCGCCGCGCCGGACGGCGCGGCGGCGGACCTGGGGCCGTCGGGGTCGTCGTCCGGGTCGGGGTCCGGGTCGGGGTCCTTGTCCGCGCTCCTGCTCCGGGCGCGGTGACGTGCGCTGTGCATCCGATGTCCACTACGCTGAGTAATGAAATGGTGACCTGAATCACACTCCCCGAGCGCGGGGCCAAAAGCAAGCCGCATGGAGGACTTGTCGACTCCGTGTGGAGGTTTCCGGGTGTGCCCCCCGGGCGCGCGGCCCGGTCCGCACGCCCGCTGTGACGGTTCTCACCAAGTCGGACCCCCCTCCGGTGGAAACGTCCCTGTCACACGGGGATAGCCTGCAAGACGGACATGCCGCGTGCTCGGCCGACGTGTGCGCAACAGCGATGTGGTGGACGCAAGGACTCCTGCGTACCTCTCCGTCACGAAGACCACAGCGACGACCCCGCGGCGGCACGCTCACAGACACACAACCGCGATCACGAACAAGGACGGACGCGCGTGGACCTGTTCGAGTACCAGGCGAGGGACCTCTTCGCCAAGCACGGTGTACCGGTGCTGGACGGTGAAGTCATCGAGACCCCGGAGGCCGCGCGCGCCGTCGCCGAGCGCCTCGGCGGCCGCGCCGTCGTCAAGGCGCAGGTCAAGACCGGCGGCCGCGGCAAGGCGGGCGGCGTCAAGCTCGCCGCCGACCCTGAGGACGCGGTGGCGAAGGCCGGCCAGATCCTCGGCATGGACATCAAGGGCCACACGGTCCACAAGGTGATGCTGGCCGCCACCGCGGACATCGCCGAGGAGTACTACGTCTCCTTCCTGCTCGACCGCAGCAACCGCACCTTCCTGGCGATGGCCTCGGTCGAGGGCGGCATGGAGATCGAGGAGGTCGCGGTCAACAACCCGTCCGCGCTCGCCAAGATCCCGGTCGACGCCAACGAGGGCTGCACCGCCGAGAAGGCCGCCGAGATCGTCGCCGCCGCGAAGTTCCCGGCCGACGTCGCCGACCAGATCGCCGAGGTCCTCCAGCAGCTGTGGAAGGTCTTCGTCGCCGAGGACGCCCTGCTGGTCGAGGTCAACCCGCTGATCAAGTCCGGTGACGGCAGGATCATCGCCCTGGACGGCAAGGTGTCCCTGGACGCCAACGCCGACTTCCGGCAGCCCGGGCACGAGGCGCTGGAGGACAAGGCCGCCGCCAACCCGCTGGAGGCCGCCGCCAAGGCCAAGGGCCTCAACTACGTCAAGCTCGACGGCGAGGTCGGCATCATCGGCAACGGCGCGGGTCTCGTCATGAGCACCCTGGACGTCGTCGCCTACGCCGGCGAGGCCCACGGCGGCGTCAAGCCCGCCAACTTCCTCGACATCGGCGGCGGCGCCTCCGCCGAGGTCATGGCCAACGGCCTGGAGATCATCCTCGGCGACCCGGACGTGCGCTCCGTCTTCGTCAACGTCTTCGGCGGCATCACCGCCTGCGACGCCGTCGCCAACGGCATCGTGCAGGCCCTGGAGCTCCTGAAGTCCAAGGGCGAGGACGTCACCAAGCCGCTCGTCGTCCGCCTGGACGGCAACAACGCGGAGCTCGGTCGGCAGATCCTGACCGACGCGAACCACCCGCTGGTGCAGCAGGTGGACACCATGGACGGAGCGGCCGACAAGGCCGCCGAGCTCGCGGCTGCGAAGTAAGGGACACGGTCGAACCATGGCTATCTTCCTCACCAAGGAAAGCAAGGTCATCGTCCAGGGCATGACCGGCTCCGAGGGCATGAAGCACACCCGCCGCATGCTCGCGTCCGGCACCGCCATCGTCGGTGGCGTGAACCCCCGCAAGGCCGGCACCACCGTGGACGTGGACGGCAGCGAGGTCCCGGTCTTCGGCAGCGTCAAGGAGGCCATCGAGGCCACCGGCGCCGACGTGACCGTCATCTTCGTGCCGCCGAAGTTCACCAAGGACGCCGTCGTCGAGGCGATCGACGCCGAGATCGGCCTGGCCGTCGTCATCACCGAGGGCGTGCCGGTCCACGACACGGCCGCCTTCTGGGCGTACGCGGGCGCCAAGGGCAACAAGACCCGGATCATCGGCCCCAACTGCCCCGGCCTGATCAGCCCCGGACAGTCCAACGCCGGCATCATCCCGGCCGACATCACCTCGGCCGGCCGCATCGGCCTGGTGTCCAAGTCGGGCACGCTGACCTACCAGATGATGTACGAGCTGAGCGACCTCGGCTTCTCCTCGGCGGTGGGCATCGGCGGCGACCCGATCATCGGCACCACCCACATCGACGCCCTGCAGGCCTTCCAGGACGACCCCGACACCGACCTGATCGTCATGATCGGCGAGATCGGCGGCGACGCGGAGGAGCGCGCGGCGGCGTACATCAAGGAGCACATCACCAAGCCGGTCGTCGGCTACGTGGCGGGCTTCACCGCGCCCGAGGGCAAGACCATGGGCCACGCCGGTGCCATCGTCTCCGGCTCCTCCGGCACCGCGCAGGCCAAGAAGGAGGCGCTGGAGGCCGCGGGCGTGAAGGTCGGCAAGACCCCGTCCGAGACCGCCCGCCTGGCCCGCCAGCTCCTCCAGGGCTGATCCGCCGCCGCGCCGCCCGGCCGTACCGGGCCGGCGGCGCGGCAGCCGGGCACGCCGCCGAGGGCGCCCCGCCCGGACCTCACGGTCCCGGGTCGGGCGCCCTCGGCGCGTCCCGGTCCGCGGGCGTGCCCGGGGCCGTGCCCGCGGGCGGACCGCCGTCCCGGTCCGCTCCCGCGCCGGCCCCTCCTCCGTCCGGGTCCGGCACGGCGTCCGGCCCCGGGCACGACGTGTCGAGTCCGGCCGTGCAGGCCGACGCCGGCTCCCCCGGACCGCGGTGGTCCCCCAGCAGCCGCGACGGCCCGACGCCCAGCGCGGTGGCCAGCGCCGTGACCACGGCGCCCGCGACCAGCAGGGCGGCGCCGCCGGCGACCGCGCGGGTGCGGACCGCGCTCTGCCGTCGCACCTGCTCGGCCGTGGCGGCGGGCGGTGCCGCCCGGCACCCGCGCTCCGCCGCCTCCCGCAGCAGGCCGCCGATCCGCCGGCCGACGGCGTCACCGGCCGGTCCGCCGACAGCCCTGCCGTCCCGGCCGCCGCTCCGCCCGTCGTCCCGTCCGTCGGACACCGCTCCGAGCGCCGTCATCCCCGACCCCGCCGCCCCGGACAGCACCTCGGACAGCACCCCGGGCACCGCCCCTGCCAGCGCCTCCCGTGCCGCGGCGATCCGCCGCTGGGTGGCGGGGACGCTCGCCTCCGTCTCGGCGGCGGTCTCCGCCGTGTCCACCCCCGCCACGTCGTGCAGCACCAGCGCGGCCCGTCTGCCGCGGGGCAGGCGCAGCAGGGCGTCCGCCAGCGCGTCCCCGACCGCGTCCGCCCCGCCGACCGCCTCCGCCCCGCCGACCGCCTCCGCCCCGCTGACCGCCTCCGTCCCGGAAGCCGCCCCGCCGCGTCGGCGCCGCCCGCCCCGGGCGGCCCGCCGCCACGGGGCGAGCGCGTCCGCGTACAGCGCCGCCCGCACCCACTGCCCCGGCTCCGCGGCCTCCGCCACGTCGGGCCAGTGGTCCCAGGCGGCCGCGAAGGCGCGCCGGACGCACGCGTCCGCCCGGCGTGCGTCGCCCAGCAGCAGGAAGGCCTGCCGCAGCAGCGGCCCGGCCGCAGCCCCGTACAGGGCGTCGAAGGCGGCTCGGTCCCCGGCGGTGCGGTGGTTCCGGACGCCTTCGCGCAGGCCGGCCACCGACCACCCCGCGGAGGCGGGCTCCCCGGGCGCCTCGCCCCAGGTCGGCCATCGGGTCGGAGATGTGTGCATATCCATATGATCTGCGACACGTCGACCATTCCGCCCTTCGGCGCGTGCGCCCTCCGCCCTGCCAGCATGGTCGGACATGACCTCCCTCACCGGCGGCCGGGCCCCGGCCACCCCCCGGACCCCCCGGAAACCGGGGCCGTCCCGAACCGGCCCCCCGCCCGGAGCGCCGCCCGGCCCCCCGCCCGGTCCACCGGCGGTCTCCGCGCTCCCGACCGGCCTCGCCGCCGGGGCCGCCGCCGCACTCGGCGGCCTCGCACTGACCGCGGCGCCCGTCCTGCTGCTGTGGGTCGTCTCGCCCTACGTCCAGGACGGTGCGGGGGGCGCCGTGCACCTCGCCGCCTGCCTGTGGCTGCTCGCCCACGGCGCCGACCTGGTCCGTGCCACCGCGTCCGGCCCGGACGCCCCCACCGCGCCCGTCGGCGTGGTCCCGCTGCTCCTCACGGCGGCCGTGCTGGTCCTCCTGCACCGTGCCGGCCGCCGTACCGGACGGGCGCTCTGCGACGCCGCCGGGTGCCCGTACGGCGCGGAGCTGCCGCTCCGCGCCCTCGCCGCCGCCCTGCCCGCCGTCTGCGGCGGCTACGCGGCCGTGGCGGCCGTCGCCGCCGCCGTCGCCTCCGGGGACGCCGGGCTGCGCGCCCGGCCCGTGCCCGCGCTGGCGGCCGCGGTGCTGGTGGCGGTGGTCGGCGCCGCTGCCGGCCTCCGCTCCGCGGCCCGCCCGCGGCGGCCGGAGGCCCCGCGGGCCCTGCTGCGTCTGCGGGCCCTGCTGCGGCGCCCGGGCGGTCCGGCCGGACCGCCTTCCGGCCGGTGGAGCCGCTGGGGCAGCCGGGGCCGGTGGCGGCCGACGGAGCGGTTCTTCCCCCGGGAGGCCGCGGTCCCGGTCCTGCGGGCCGCGCTCGCGGGGTGGGCCGCCCTGGCGGGGGTGGGGGCGGCGGTGCTCGGCGCGTCCCTGCTCCTCCACGGCGACGCGGCCGGGCGCGCCGTGCCGGCCCTCGCCCCCGACCTGCCCGGGCAGGTCGGCCTGGTGCTGCTCTGCCTGTCCCTGTACCCGGACGCCGTGGTGTGGAGCGCCGCCTACGCGCTCGGGCCCGGCTTCGCCCTCGGCGGCGGCACGGTGGCGCCGTACGCCGCGTCCCCCGGGCCCGTACCGGGCCTCCCGCTGCTGGCCGCGCTGCCGCTGCCCGGGCCGCACGGGGTGCCGGGACCCCTCGGGTGGGCTGCCCTCGCCCTGCCGCCGCTGGCCGGCGCCGCGCTCGGGGCGGTCCTCGGCAGGGCAGCGGCCCGCAGGGACTGGCGCCCGGCGGCCACCGCCGTCGCGGCATGCGCGGCCGCCCTCGCCGCCGGCGCCGCGTTCGCGGCCTGCGCCGCCGCCTCCGGCGGGGCGCTCGGCACCGGGCGGCTGGCCGTCCTCGGGCCGCCGCCGTGGCCGACGGGCGCGGCGGCCGCCGCCTGGACCGCGGTCTCCGGGGCGCCGGTCGCCCTGCTGGTCTGCTGGGTCCTGCGCCGCCGCGCCGTACGGGCCGTGCCCGGCGCCCCCGGCGGTGACGCGGACCGGCGGCGGCGCAGGACCTGACCGCCCCCGGCGGCCCGTGCCGTCCCGCCGCGCCGTGCCGCCGTGCCGGGCGCCCTGCCCGGTGCGGGCGTCAGGCGCTGTTCAGGGCCGGGCCCCGTGCACCCAGGCCGGGGCGAGCGTGCTGCAGCTCTGCTCCGCCCTGTGGGTGAGGGCGTCGGCCATGCAGTCGTAGTAGTCCTTGTAGACCAGGTGCACCGCCCACGACGAGGCGACCAGCGCGAGGGCCACACCGCCGGTGACCAGGCCGCCGACGGCGGCGGGCACCTGGGGCCGGGGCGGCCGGACGGCCGCCCAGCCCGGGGGCGGCAGGGGTGCGGGCTGCTGCCCGGCGGGCGGCGGGGCCGCGGGACCGGGCGCCGCCGCACCGGGTGCCGCCCCGTCGGGTCCGGTGCCGGCCGCGGCCGCCGCGGCGTCCCGCGGGGTGCCGCGCAGGGCGGAGACGCCCCAGTAGACCGCCAGGGCGCCGAGCAGCAGGCCGAGGTAGGGGATGTCGAAGAGCATGAAGAACATGCCCCACATGCCGCACAGCAGCGCGTAGCGGGCCCTGCGCTGCACCGGGTCGGTGGGGTCGTACCGCTGCTGCGGGCCGCCGGACGGGTACGGGCCGCCGGGGCGGCCCTGCCAGCCCGGACTCCAGGGGTGCGGCGGGGGCACCGGGGGCCGGCCGGGGGGGCCGTCCGGGCGGTCGCCGCCCTCCCCGGGCCGCCCGCCCTCGGACCCGCCCGGCCCGTCCGCGCCGGTCCCGCCGCCGGCCGGCGGCGGAGGCGTGCGCGGCTGCCAGGGCCGGTCGGGGGCGTCCGCCGGCGGCGGCGCGAAGGGGTCGCGCTCACCCGTGCTGTTGCCGCTGCTCATCAGTCGTCCGTCCGTCTTCCCCGGTGGTCCGTTGCCGCTTCGCCCCGCCCCGCCTGTGGCGGCCGTCGGGTCCGTCCTCCTCATGATCCCCCAGGAGGCGTGCCCGACGCCCCCCCCGCCGGACCCTGATTCCGGGGCGGTCGCCGTGCGCCCGTCCGCACACGCTAAGCCCCCGCTCCGTCCGCGCCGCCGCCGGGTGCCGTCCGAGGGGCCGCAGGCGCCCCCGTCCGCCTCCGGATCCGCGTCCGGAGGGCCTCCGCGCCCGCCTCCCCGCCGCCCTCCTCACCGCCCCGGGACCCCGACCGCGAGATCCCTCTCTCATCTACGCGCGTTGCGCCCGTCTCCGGGTGCGGAGCGCCTCCGACGTGCCGTTATCGTGGTGACGGCTGGGGCGGCCCGCGGGTTCCCCGAGGCCCCGCAGCGCGGCGGGACGGCCTCGCCGCGTCCTCCCCCCACGCCGACGCCCTCCCCGCCCCCGCATGTCCCGACTGCCAGCCCGCCCCGCCCCCACCCGGGTCCGACCGCCCGGGGCCGCCCCCCGCAGGCCCCCGGCAGCGGCCGGCGCCCGTCCCGGGGCTGCGGGCGACGGATGATCCCGGAGAACCGAGCAGTGGCCGCCGACGCGCCCCCCGTCCTCACCTTCCCGCCGCCGTCCCCGGGGCCCGCCCGCCTGGTCGTCCTGGTCTCCGGCTCGGGCACCAACCTGCAGGCCCTGATCGACGCCTGCGCCGACCCCGCCTACGGCGCCGTGATCGTCGCGGTCGGCGCCGACCGCGACGGCATCGCCGGCCTGGAGCGCGCGGAGCGGGCCGGCATCCCCACGTTCGTCCGCCGCGTCGGCGACTTCGCCGACCGCGCCGCCTGGGACGCCGCCCTCACCGCCGCCACCGGGGAGTACGCGCCCGACCTGGTGGTCTCGGCCGGCTTCATGAAGATCCTCGGCAAGGAGTTCATGGCCCGCCACGAGGGCCGCATCGTCAACACCCACCCCGCCCTGCTGCCCTCCTTCCCCGGCGCCCACGGCGTCCGCGACGCCCTCGCGTACGGCGTCAAGGTCACCGGCTGCACCGTCCACCTGGTCGACGCCGGGGTGGACAGCGGCCCGATCATCGCCCAGGGCGTCGTCGAGGTCGCCGAGGACGACCACGCCGACGGCGGGGAGGCGCTGCACGAGCGCATCAAGACTGTCGAGCGCACCCTGCTCGTCGACGTCGTGGGCCGGCTGGCCCGCGAAGGCCACCGCATCGAGGGACGAAAGGTACGGATCCCTGCATGACCGCCGCCGGTAGCACCCCGCCCCCCACCTCCGAGGACGTCCGCCCCATCCGCAGGGCGCTGGTCAGCGTCTACGACAAGACCGGCCTGGAGGAGCTGGCCCGGGGCCTGCACGCCGCCGGGGTGGAGCTGGTCTCCACCGGCTCCACCGCCGCCCGGATCTCCGCCGCCGGGGTCCCGGTGACCGAGGTCGCCGAGCTGACCGGCTTCCCCGAGTGCCTGGACGGTCGCGTCAAGACCCTGCACCCGCGGGTGCACGCGGGCATCCTCGCCGACCTGCGGCTGGAGTCCCACCGCACGCAGCTCGCCGACCTGGGCGTCGAGCCGTTCGACCTGGTGGTCGTCAACCTGTACCCGTTCCGGCAGACCGTCGCCTCCGGCGCGACCCCGGACGAGTGCGTCGAGCAGATCGACATCGGCGGCCCCTCCATGGTCCGCGCCGCCGCCAAGAACCACCCCTCGGTCGCCGTGGTCGTCGACCCCGCCCGCTACGCCGACGTGCTCTCCGCCGTCGCGTCCGGCGGCTTCGACCTGGCCGCCCGCCGCCGCCTGGCCGGCGAGGCGTTCGCCCACACCGCCGCCTACGACGTGGCGGTCGCGTCCTGGTTCGCCGACGGCTACGCGCCGGCCGACGACGAGGCGTTCCCGGTCTTCCTCGGCTCCGCCTGGGAGCGCCGCGCGGTCCTCCGCTACGGCGAGAACCCCCACCAGGCCGCCGCCCTCTACACCGACGGCAGCGGCACCGGCCTGGCCGGCGCCGAGCAGCTGCACGGCAAGGAGATGTCCTACAACAACTACGTGGACACCGACGCCGCCCGCCGCGCCGCCTACGACCACGACGGTCCGACCGTCGCGATCATCAAGCACGCCAACCCGTGCGGCATCGCCACCGGCGCCGATGTCGCGGAGGCCCACCGCAAGGCGCACGCCTGCGACCCGGTCTCCGCCTACGGCGGCGTGATCGCCGTCAACCGCCCGGTCTCCGTCGCCATGGCGGAGCAGGTCGCGGGGATCTTCACCGAGGTCGTCGTCGCCCCCGACTTCGAGGAGGGCGCGGTCGAGGTCCTCGCCCGCAAGAAGAACATCCGGGTGCTGCGCGCCCCCGGCGCCCCGGACGCCGCCGTCGAGGCCCGCCCGGTCTCCGGCGGCGTGCTGCTCCAGCAGGCCGACCGCATCGACGCCCCGGGCGACGACCCGGCCACCTGGACGCTCGCCACCGGCGAGGCGCTCTCCGGGGCCGAGCTGGCCGACCTGGCGTTCGCCTGGCGGGCCTGCCGGGCCGTCAAGTCCAACGCGATCCTGCTGGCGAAGGACGGCGCCACCGTCGGCGTCGGCATGGGCCAGGTCAACCGGGTCGACTCCGCGCGCCTCGCCGTGCAGCGGGCCGGGGAGCGCGCGGCCGGCGCCTTCGCGGCCTCCGACGCGTTCTTCCCCTTCGCCGACGGCCTCCAGGTGCTGGTCGAGGGCGGCGTGCGGGCGGTCGTGCAGCCGGGCGGCTCGGTCCGCGACGAGGAGGTCGTCGCGGCGGCCCGCGAGGCCGGGGTCACCATGTACCTCACCGGCACCCGCCACTTCTTCCACTGACCCCTCCGCCGACGCAGGACGGCCCGCCACCCCCGTACGCGGGGTGGCGGGCCGTCGGCGTTCCGGCGCGGGTCCGCTACTTCCTGATGACCAGGGTGTGCGCGGCCTTGTCGTGCCAGCCCTGCTGGCGGCCGGAGTTGTCGAAGAACGGCGACAGCCAGACCAGCAGGCCCGGCAGGTAGCACAGGGCCCAGCCGACTATCGGGATGATGAACCGGACGAAGGAGGACCCGAGGCCCGGGTTCTGACCGGTCGTCTCGTTGACGACGCGCAGCCCGACCATCCGCTTCCCGAGCGTCGCCCCGGCGAAGGCGACCATGAGCCACTCGTAGCAGAGCTGGAGCACGAAGATGACCAGCATCAGCACCATCGTCACACCCAGGACGCCCATCGAGGCGCTCGGGCTCAGCTCGTACTGCCCGGTGGTCGGGTTGTACTCGGTCTTCGCCTTGGCGCCGATGCCGACGGCGCCTGCCACGCCGGCCACCATGAGGATCCAGCAGACGACGCCCACCAGCACGCCGTCGATCAGCCGCGCGCCGAACCGGGCGCCCATCGACGCGATCTGCGGCGTCCCGTAGGGCACCGCGCCGTAGGGCGGCTGCTGCGGGTAGCCGTAGGCGGCGGCCGCGTTGGGGTCGTAGCCGGGCTGCCCCTGCGGGTAGGCGTAGCCCGGCTGCTGCGGCTGCTGCGGGTACGCATAGCCCGGCTGCTGCGGCTGCTGCGGGTACGCATAGCCCGGCTGCTGCGGGTACGCGGAGCCGGGCTGCTGGGGCGGCTGCTGCTGGGGGTAGCCGTAGCCCGCCTGCGGCTGCTGGGCGTAGGGGTCGTTCGGGCCGGGCGGGTAGCTCATGTCTCCTCCGGTGCGTACGGGACGGATGCCGTGTGCCGTGCGTGCCGGACGCGCGTGCGGCATACGGCGTGTGTGAGGGGGTGCCGGGGCGCGTCCGGCACGGCGGTCACTGCGACCGGATGACGACCGTCTTCATGATCTTGTCGGAGAAGGTCTGCTTCTTCTCGTCCCAGATCGGCCAGAGGTAGCCGAGGTAGCAGGGTATGCCGTCGACGATGTGCAGGAGGCGGCGGCCGAACGCGGCGCCGAAGCCGATCACCTGGCCGTCCGCCTCGCGCAGCACCCTGGTCCCGACGACCTTCTTGCCCGGGGACTGGCCGGTCGTGCCCTCCTGGCGGCAGACGAACAGGCCGAGCCCGAGGGCGGTCAGCAGGCCGACCAGGGTGAGGAGCGCCCCGGTGCCGCCGCCGACGGCCCGGCCGGTGCCCGCGAGCACCGCGTAGGGGCCGAAGGTGATCAGCCAGTCGATGACGAACGACCCGGCCCGCAGGCCCCAGTGGGCCAGCACCGGCTGCGGCTGGCCGCCGTAGTACCCGCCCTGCGGGTAGGCGGGGTACCCGGCCTGCGGCTGTCCCTGGGGGTAGGCGTAGGCCGAGGCGTCGTACGGCTGGCCCTGCGGGGCCTGGCCGTAGCCGGCGGGCTGCTCGTAGGGGTTCCCGGATGCGGGCGGGTAACTCACGGCGTCTCCTGAGGGGTGAGGGGCGGAACGGGACGGGTGCAACGGACGGGACGTGCGGGGCGGCCGGCGGCCCCGGAGGTTATCGGACGGTCATGACAGCAGGAGGCCGAGGCGGTGCAGCTGCCAGCACCACGACAGCGCCGCCGCCGCGACGAGCAGGGCGGTGCGCAGGGGCGCCGGCGCCGTCCGCCAGAGCCGCCGGGTGCCCAGGGGCTCCAGCGCCAGCGCGGCGGCGGCCGCCGCGGTGAACGGGTTCGCGGCCGCGGCCGCCGCCCAGTGGCCCTGTCCGGCCTCGATGAAGACGGTCGTCGAGCCGCAGACGGGGCAGGGCACGCCGGTGAGGCGTCGCAGCGGGCAGAGGACGCCGGGGTCGTGGACCTGGTGCAGCCGCGCCACGGCGAGGGCCGCCGCCGCGCCGGCCGCGACGCGCAGCAGCGTCCGGAGCACGCGGCCCCCGGCCGCGTCCCCGCGCGCCCACCACTCCCGGACGCCCTGGGGAAGGACGGCGCGCCCGGAACCCGCCGGAATCATTCCCAGGTCTTCGCCGCCGCCGGCAGGACCGCCGCCGGGGCGGTGCCGGCGAGGGCGGCGGGGTGGGCGGTGCCGGCGGGGTGGGCGGGGGCGGCGGACCCGCCCTGCCGCGGCTGCCCGCCGCGGCGGCCCGGCCGGCGCGGCGTCTCGTGCGGATCCCTCACGTTCTCCCCCGGTTCCCCTCGTACCGCACGCCCCGGCGGTGCGCGGGAGCCGGGTGGCGGCGGACGACGTCCGGGCCCATCGTCACGGGGGCGGCGTCCGCCTGTCCAGTCACCCTGTGGGGCGGGCACGCAACCGTGGCGCAACCGCAACCTGATCACGACGTCCCGTCCGGTGTCGGCGGCTCCGCGCGCGGGAAGGGGCGGGCGGATGCGCGCTCCCGGCCGCCCATCCGGGAGGATGGGGGCATGACCGCCCAGATTCTCGATGGCAAGGCCACCGCAGCAGCGATCAAGTCCGAACTCGCCGAGCGCGTCGCGGCGCTCAGGGCCCGGGGCGTCACCCCCGGCCTGGGCACCGTCCTGGTCGGCGACGACCCCGGCAGCCACTCCTACGTCCGCGGCAAGCACCGCGACTGCGCCCAGGTGGGCATCGCCAGCATCCGCCGCGACCTGCCGGCCGACGCCACCCAGGCCGACGTCGAGGCCGCGGTGCGCGAACTCAACGAGGACCCGGCCTGCACCGGCTACATCGTCCAGCTCCCGCTGCCCAAGGGCCTGGACCCCAACCGGGTCCTGGAGCTGATGGACCCGGCCAAGGACGCCGACGGCCTGCACCCGGTGAACCTGGGCCGCCTGGTCCTCGGCATCGAGGCACCCCTGCCGTGCACCCCCAACGGCATCCTCGAACTGCTCCGCCGCCACGGCGTGCAGACCCGCGGCGCCCACGTGGTGGTCGTCGGCCGCGGCGTCACCGTCGGCCGCTCCATCGGCCTGCTGCTGACCCGCCGCTCCGAGAACGCCACGGTCACCCTCACCCACACCGGCACCCGCGACCTCTCGGCCGAGCTGCGGCGCGCCGACATCATCGTGGCCGCCGCCGGCGTGCCGCACCTCGTCAAGGCGTCCGACGTGCGCCCCGGCGCGGCCGTGCTGGACGTCGGCGTCAGCCGCACCGAAGCGGGCCTGGTCGGCGACGTCGACCCGGGCGTGGCGGAGGTCGCCGGCTGGCTGTCGCCCAACCCGGGCGGCGTCGGCCCCATGACCCGGGCCATGCTGCTCGCCAACATCGTCGAGGCGGCCGAGAAGGCCGCCGACGCCGCGCAGAACTGAGGAGCCGGGGGATGCCGATGGGTGCCGTACGGAGCCGGTCGCGGCGCAGGCCGCCGCTGCGGACCACGGGCACGCTGCCGCCCGAGGGCGCGGCGCCGGCCGCGGACCGGGACCGGCCGCTGCCGGTCCGGCAGTGGCCGATCAGCACGGTGATCGCCGTCGCCGCGGCGGGCCTGGCGGTCACCGCCGCGGACCGCTTCCGCGTCGGCGCCCTCGTCGTCGGCGCCGCCCTGCTGCTCGGGGCGGCCCTGCGGGCGCTGCTGCCGGAGGTGGGCATGCTCGCGGTGCGCAGCCGCTTCACCGACGTGGCGCTGCTGTGCGTGCTGGGCGGTGCGATCGTGCTGCTCGCCCTGATGGCGCAGCCCCACCCGTGGATCCACGTCCCGTTCCTGGACCGGATCACCGGGCTGCTGGGCCGCCCCACCTGACGCGCGGCGGCCGGGCCCCGCGGCCCGGTCCGCGACGCCTCGGCGCCCCGCCCCTCCGCGACGGAGGGGCGGGGCGCCGCGCTGCCGGGGCTCCGCCGCGCCGTCCGGGGTCACCGGGCGGCGGGCGGCCCCGCGGCGTCAGCCGCGGCCGAAGGCGCGGCCGCCCTCGCGACCGCCCTCGCGGCCGCCCTCGTGGCGGCGGTCGTCACGGCGGTCGTGGCGCCGGTCGTGGCGCCGGTCGTCACGGCGGTCGTGGCGGTCGTGGCGCACGTGGTGCCGGCGGTCGTGGTGGCGCCCGTAGCGCCCGTAGCCGTGGCGGCCGTGGCGGCCGTGGTGCCGGGCGTGCTCGACGTGCTCCGCGTGCCGGGCGTGCTCGGAATGCTCGGAGTGCGCGGAGGGCGCGCCGGTGGCGGCCGGGACGTCGGTGGTCACGGCACCGGCCGCACCCGCCGAGCCGAGGACGAGTCCCCAGCCCGCGACGGCGAGGGTGGCCGCGACGGCCAGGCGCTTGGCGGTAGAGCGAGTGGTCATGGAATCTGCACCGTTCCTTTGGCTGAAGGCGGAAGCCGGGGGCGCCGCCCCTGCGGGACGCCCACCCCTTCCGTCACCCAGAGTTGCCCGCCGACAGCGGAGCGGGTATCCAGAAGGAGGCGCCTGGGACGGAAGGGAAGTCCCAGCCCCTGGGCCTGCGGGGACGCCCATCGCGTACGGAGAACCTGGGACGGGGATGGGACATGGCCCGCTGGCAGCCGCTGCCCGGCACGCTCGATCCGGATCTGCACCGCCTGGTCGAGCAGTTGCGGCGGCTCAAGGACCGCAGCGGACTGACCCTGTCCGCCCTCGCCGCGCGCACCCCGTACAGCAAGTCGGCGTGGCAGCGGTACCTCAACGGGCTGAAGTTCCCTCCGCGGCAGGCGGTGGAGGCCCTGGGGCGGATCGCCGGGGCCGACGCCCCGCGCCTGCTGGCGCTCTGGGGGCTCGCCGAGCGCAGCCGTCTGGACGCCGCGCACCGCTGCGGGCCCACGGCCCCCGCGCCGCCCCCCGCGCCGCAGGCCCCGCCCGCCGTCCCGGCCCCGCCCGTGCCGTCCGCCGCCCCCGGGCGGCGGCTGCCCGGCCCGCCGCCCGACGGCCCGCCCCCGGCCCGCCGGCCCTCCGTGCGGTCCCTGCTCCTGCGGCCGGGACGCCGTCCCCGGCAGGCGCGCCCCGCCGCCCCCGCCCTCGCACCGGCGCTCGCCGTCCTGCTCGCGGTCCTGCTCTGCGCCGCCGCGCCCGCCCTCGGCGGCCCCGGCGCCCGGACCGTCCGCGACACCGTCCGGTCCCTGCTGGACGCCCCCGTCCCGGCCCCGCCCGTCAGGGCCCCCGCCCCGGCGGACGCCGGCACCCCGGGACCCGGCACCCCCAGTCCCGGCACCCCGAGGCCCGGCGCCCCGAGGCCCGGCGCCGCGCAGGCCGCCGCCCGGTCGGCCGGACCCCGGCCCGCCGCGTCCCGTCCCGCCTGCCGCGCCTCCGCCTGCCAGGGCCGCGACCCCCTCCGGGAGGGCTGCGCCCGCGACGCCCGCACCGCGAACAGCGCCCGGCTGCCGGGCGGTGAGCTGCGGCTGCGGTGGAGCACCCGCTGCGCCGCGGCCTGGGCCGACCTCGTCGCGTCGGGGCGTCCGCTGTCCGACGCCACCCTCGTCGTCCAGGGCCGCGACGGGGTCCTGCTGGCCTCCCGGGCGTCCGCCGGACGGAGCCCGATGCTCGCCGCCGCCGTGCCCGGCAGTGCCGTCGCCTGCCTCGTCGCCGGCGTGGCCGAGGCATGCACCGGCAGCGGCCGCGCCGGGCCCCCGCTGCTGCTGCCCGCGATCCCCGCGTCCCCCGCGGCCGCACCCCCGGCGTCCGCGGCGGCGCACCGGCCCGGCGGGGTGCGGCCCGACGCCACGGGGGCCGGCGGGGTGCGGCCCGGCGGACCGGGCGGCGGCCTCCCGGGTGTCAACCTCCGGGGCGCCACCCCGCCCCCCTCCGTCCTGGGATAGCCTGGCCAGCGGTCTCTCGAAGTCGAGAGACCGATCAGGGTCCGGCATGGCGGGCGTGCTCTGCCGGAGCACTGACCCCTCACTCAGGCATCAGCTGGAGAAGGCAGACCATGACCCGCACTCCCGTCACCGTCACCGTCACCGGCGCGGCCGGCCAGATCGGCTACGCGCTGCTGTTCCGCATCGCGTCGGGCCAGCTGCTCGGTGCCGACACCCCGGTCAAGCTGAACCTCCTGGAGATCCCGCAGGGCCTCAAGGCCGCCGAGGGCACCGCCATGGAGCTCGACGACTGCGCCTTCCCGCTGCTGCGCGGCATCGAGATCACCGACGACGCGAACAAGGCGTTCTCCGGCGCCAACGTCGCCCTCCTGGTCGGCGCCCGCCCCCGCACCGCGGGCATGGAGCGCGGCGACCTGCTCTCCGCCAACGGCGGCATCTTCGGCCCGCAGGGCAAGGCCATCAACGACAACGCCGCGGACGACATCAAGGTCCTGGTGGTCGGCAACCCCGCCAACACCAACGCCCTGATCGCCCAGCAGCACGCCCCGGACGTCCCGGCCGAGCGCTTCACCGCCATGACCCGCCTGGACCACAACCGGGCCGTCGCCCAGCTCGCCAAGAAGCTCGGCGCCGACGTCTCCGAGATCCGGCGCCTCACCATCTGGGGCAACCACTCCGCGACCCAGTACCCGGACATCTTCCACGCCGAGGTCGCCGGCAAGAACGCCGCCGAGGCCGTCAACGACGAGACGTGGCTGGCGGAGGAGTTCATCCCGACCGTCGCCAAGCGCGGCGCCGCCATCATCGACGCCCGCGGCGCCTCCTCGGCCGCCTCGGCCGCCAACGCCGCCATCGACCACGTCCACACCTGGGTCAACGGCACCGCCGAGGGCGACTGGACCTCCATGGGCATCGTCTCCGACGGCTCCTACGGCGTGCCCGAGGGCCTCATCTCCTCCTTCCCGGTCACCTGCAAGGACGGGAAGTTCGAGATCGTCCAGGGCCTGGAGATCAGCGACTTCTCCCGCGCCCGCATCGACGCCTCCGTCAAGGAGCTCGCCGAGGAGCGCGACGCGGTCCGCTCCCTCGGCCTCATCTGAGCCGGACGCCCGCGCCCCGCGGCGCACGGCGGCCCGCAGCGCGCACGGCGGCCCGCCGCCCCTCCCCGGGGCGGCGGGCCGCCGCGCGTCCGCGCCTCAGCCGACCGGGAACGCCACGTCGCACACCGCGTCGTCCGGCCCCGCCGCCGCCCAGTCGGCGAAGTACACCTCCCGGCCCGGGCCCGTGCGGCGGCGTCCGCCCGCCGCGATCCACTGCGCCACCGCGTCGTACGCCGAGAGGACCTGCGGATACGCCACCTGCGCCTTCACCAGCCGGGTGTACGCCTCGCGGTGCTCCGGCTCCCGGCGGGACGCGGTCCCCGCCGGGACCGTCCGCCCGCCGGCGACGGGCACGCACACCTCCACCGGCCCGTCGCCGTCCTCGGTCACCTCGCCGTGGTGGACGACGAACGGCGCCGCCGCCACCCCGCCCAGCGGCCGGGCCGCCTCCTCCAGCCGGCGCGTGGCCTCCCCGATCCAGCCGGGCAGCTCCGCCACCCGCACCGCGCGCCGCTCGGTGAGCACCCACTGCTCCGGGACCTCCCGCTCGCGGATCTCGAACATCCCCGTCCTCCCTTCGTCCCCCGCCAACCGGGTGCGGAGGTGCACGGCCGGCTCCCGCTGCGCCGCGACCCGGCGCTCCACCGGCTCCCAGGACGCCCCGGCCCCGGCCGCCGCCTCGGCGCCGGGCAGCGCCGGCACCCCGGCGGCGTCCGCCGGCGGCATGTCCGGCCGCCGCAGCAGGGCCACGAGGCGGGCGTCGGCCGGCCGGTCCTCCCGGCACCAGTGGCAGCCGGCGGCGTCGACCTCCGCCGGCATCACCAGCCCCGGCCGGTCGTACAGCCGCAGCGCCCTCACCGACAGCCGGGACCGGCGGGCGGACGCGCCGGCGGACAGCAGGGCCCCGTCGTCCCCCACGGGTGCACGCCTCCGCGCCGGACCCCGTCGGCCCGGCCCTCTCGAGGTTCCCGCCTGCCCCGGGGGGAGAGTCAAGCGGACAGTCGAGCGCGGTCCGCCAGCAGCCCGCACAGCAGGTCCAGGGCCCCCGTGAAGGCATGGTCGGGCGGGGTGCCGTAGCCGACCACCAGCGCGGGCGGGTACGGGTCCCGGTCGGCCGGGTCGCGGTAGCGCCCCAGGGTGTGCAGGGCCAGGCCGCGCCGGGCGGCGCGCGCCGTCAGCGCCTCCCCGCCCGTGTGCGCCGGGCCCTCCCCGGCGAGCCGCGGCGGCAGCTCCAGGACCGCGTGCAGGCCCGCCGCGATCCCGGTCACGGCCACGTCCGGGGCGTGCTGCGCCACCGCCGCCGCCAGCCGGTCGCGGCGGCGCCGGTAGTGCAGCCGGGCCCGGCGCACCTGCCGGTCGTATCCGCCGGAGTCGATCAGCTCGGCGAGGGCCAGCTGCTCCAGGACGGGGGAGTGGTGGTCGGAGAGCCGCTTCTCCGCCACCACGGCGTCCAGCAGCCGCGGCGGCACCGCCAGCCAGGCCAGCCGCAGCCCGGGCGCGAGGCTCTTGCTGGCCGTCCCCGCGTACACCACGTGCTCCGGGTCCAGGCCCTGCAGGGCGCCCACCGGCTGCCGGTCGTAGCGGAACTCGCCGTCGTAGTCGTCCTCCACCAGGACCGCGCCGGTGCGCCGCGCCCACGCCACCGCGGCGGTCCGCCGGTCCGGGCGCAGCGGCACCCCTGCCGGGAACTGGTGGGAGGGGGTCAGCAGCGCCGCGGCCGGGCCCGCCGCCAGCAGGTCGGTGCGGGCGCCGCCCGCGTCCACCGGCAGCCGGTCCACCGCCAGGCCCGCCGCCTCCAGGACCCGCCGGGTGTCGTGGAGGCCCAGGGCCTCGACCGCGACCCGCCGGCCGCCCAGCCGGTGCAGCGCCCGCCCCAGCACCCCGGCCGCCTGCACGAAGCCGGTGCAGACCACGACCAGCTCCGGGTCGGTGCGCACCCCCCGGGTGCGGGCCAGGTACCCCGCCAGGGCGCGCCGCAGCTCCGGCAGCCCCTGCGGGTCGGTGTAGCCGAGCACGCGGTGGGGTGCGGCGTCCAGGGCCCGCCGGGTCGCGGCGAGCCAGGCGGTGCGGGGGAAGAGCGACAGGTCCGGACTGCCGGGCCGCAGGTCGTACGGGAGGGAGCCGTCGCCCGGTGCCGCGAACGGGTCGTCCGGGGCGGACCGCCCCCGTGGCGCGCGTCCGGCCCGCGGCGCGCCGTCCGGCCGCTCCGCCACCCGCGTCCCCGAGCCCTGGCGCGCCGTCAGCCAGCCCTCGGCGACGAGCTGCCCGTACGCGTCGGCCACCGTGTTGCGGGCCAGCCCCAGGTCGCGGGCGAGCGTCCGCGACGACGGCAGCCGGCTCCTCGGCGCGAGCCGCCCGCCCCGCACCGCGTCGCGCAGCGCCCGCTCCAGGGCCGCGCGCACCCCGGGGCCCGGGGCGAGGTCGAGGTGCAGGTCGCTGCCAGGAATGGCCCGTGGTCCCATGCCCCAAGTGGACCACGCCCGCGGGCCGCCCCGCCCCTAGCGTGGAACCCATGACGACGACAGCACCCGCCCTCGACGACGCCCCCGTCCCCGCGCCCGCGCCGCGCATCCGCCTCCAGCAGGTCCCCGGCTTCTACGAGGCCATGACGGCCCTGGACAAGGCCGCGGCCGACGGCCTCGACCCGGTGGTGGCCGAACTGGTCCGCACCCGCGCCTCCCAGCTCAACGGCTGCGCCTTCTGCCTCGACATGCACAGCCGCGACGCCCGCCGCCGCGGCGTGCCCGAGCACAAGCTCCACACCCTCGCCGCCTGGCGCGAGACCCCCTTCTTCACCGCCCGCGAGCGCGCCGCCCTGGCCCTCACCGAGGCCGTCACCCGCCTCGGCGACCACGGCGTGCCGGACGAGGTGTACGACGAGGCCGCCCGGCGGTTCGAGGAGTCCGAACTGGCGCGCCTGCTCGCCCTGGCCGTCGCCATCAACGCCTGGAACCGCATCGGCGTCGCCAGCCGCATGTCCCCGGCGCCCCGCCACGACCACGCCTGACACCCGCAGGCCTGACACCCGCAGGCCTGACACCCGCACGCCTGACACCCGCACGCCTGACACCCGCACGCCTGGCGTCCGCACCCCCGACGTCCGGCGCAGCACCCCCTCTGCCGCCGCAGCGGCCCGGCCGCTAGGGTGGTCGGCCGGTACGGACGCGGCCCCTCGGGCCGCACGGTCCGGCCGCCCCCTGCGGCGGCCGGCGGACACGGGGAGCGGAGCACCATGGCGGACACGGCGGCGACCGGCGCGAGACGCAAGCGGTCCCATGCCTTCCAGCTCGGCGTCGTCAGCGCCGTCGCCCTCGCCCTGACCTCCTGCGGCAGCGACGACAGCCCCGACCTGCGCTGCGTCGACACGAAGACCTTCAAGAACGTCGCCGACCGCCTGTGCAACGGCCAGCCCGGCAACGGCTACGCCTCCACCGACCGCTACCAGTGGTACGAGGACGACCACGACCACCACGGCACCGCCGCCGCCGGCGGCTACTACGGCCACCGCTACACCGGCCCCCGGGTCTCCAAGAGCTCGCACAAGAGCTCCGGCTTCCACTGGGGCGGCTTCGGCGGCCACGGGCACAGCAGCGGCGGCTGAGCGGCCGATGCAGCGCCACCGCACCGAGCCCCGCCCCGGCTGGCAGCAGACCGTCGAGGAGCAGGGCCTGATCTACCCGCTCACCCGCCACCCCGACGGCTCGCTGCGCCCCTACTGGGACGAGTCGGCCTACTACTCCTTCACCCTCCCCGAGGTCGAGGCGCTGGAGGGGGTCGTCGAGGAGCTGCACCGCCTCTGCCTGGAGGCCGCCGCGCACATCGTCGCCGAGGACCGCTTCGCCGACCTCGGCATCACCGACCCGTCGGTCGCCGCCGCCGTCGCCGGGTCCTGGCGCCGCCGCGCCGAGCAGCCCAGCCTGTACGCCCGCTTCGACCTGCGGTACGACGGCACCGGACCGGCCAAGCTGCTGGAGTACAACGCCGACACCCCCACCTCGCTGGTGGAGGCCGCGAGCCCCCAGTGGTTCTGGATGGAGGAGCGCTTCCCCGGCGCCGACCAGTGGAACTCCCTCCACGAGCGCCTCGTCGCCGCCTGGCGCAGCCAGGCCCGGCTGCTGCCGCCCGGCCACCCCGTGCACTTCGCCCACTCGCACGACGACGAGCTCGGCGAGGACCAGATGACGGTGGTCTACCTCATGGAGACCGCCCGGCAGGCCGGCCTCGACACCCGCTCCCTCGCCGTCGAGGACATCGGCTGGGACTCCCTCGCGGGCCGGTTCGTCGACCGGCAGTGCCGCTTCCTGCGGACCGTCTTCAAGCTCTACCCGTGGGAGTGGCTGGTCTCCGACGCCTTCGGCGCGCACGCCCTGCGCACCGCCGACCTGGGCGGCGGCACCGGCTCCACCCTGTGGATCGAGCCGGCCTGGAAGATGCTGCTCTCCAACAAGGCGCTGCTCGCCGTGCTCTGGGAGCTCAACCCCGGCCACCCCAACCTGCTCCCCGCGTACCTCGACGGCCCGCGCGGCCTGGCCCGCTGGGCGGCCAAGCCGCTGCTCGGCCGGGAGGGCGCCGGCGTGCTGCTCCACGACGGCACCGGGCCCGCCCCCGTGCCGGACCCGGCGGTGCGCCACTGCTGGCAGGAACTGGCCCCGCTGCCCGACTTCGACGGCAACCGGACCGTCCTGGGCGCCTGGGTGGTGGAGGACGAGCCGGCCGGGCTCGGCATCCGCGAGTCCGCTGGGCCGGTCACCGACGAGTACGCGCGCTTCCTGCCGCACGTCATCCTCTGACCGGCCGCCCGGCCCGGCCGCGGGCATCCGTTGCGCCTTCGTGACCGCACGGAGCGCAACCTCCGCGCCGATACCGCTTCGTCCCCGGAAACCGCTGGCCAGGGGCTTGATCGGCGACTTCAATGATCACCCATGCCCTTCCTGTCCTCCCTGGCGGCCCTGCCCCGCGTGATGCGCCACGGTGCGGCCGTCGGCGCCGACCTGCCGCCCGACGCCGCCGTGGTGCTCGACGCCCCCGACGCACCCCTGCAGGCCGCGCTGACCGCCGCCGGGGCCGGCGACTTCGGACCGGCCCGCGCCCTCCTCGCCGCCACCCGGCGCGACGCCCGGTGGGAGCGGCGCGACGGCGACGTGGCGAAGCTCGCCGGCTTCGCCCTGCACAACCCGGGCTGGCTCCACGCCTGGCTCGACGCCGAGCCCGACGACCCTGACGCCGTGCTGGTCAAGGCGGACCTGTGCATCCGCCAGGCGTGGGAGGTCCGCTCCGGGGCCAGGGCCGAGCGCGTCGCGCACGACCAGTTCCAGGCCTTCTTCGCCCTCCTGGGAGACGCCGCCCCCGTCATCCGCCGGGCAGCCGAGCTCAACCCCGCGGATCCCGTTCCGTGGAGGATCGCCCTCACCCATGCCCGCGGCTCCCAGGCCCCTCGTGCGGTCTTCGACGCCCACTGGGAGGAGGCGGCTGCCCGAGCCCCCTGCCACTACGGCTGCCACGTCTCCGCCCTGCAGTACCTGTGCCGCAAGTGGTACGGCTCCCACGAGGAGATGTTCGCCTTCGCGGAGCGCGCCGCCGACCAGGCGCTCCCGGGCTCCCGTCTGCACGCCCTCCCGCTCCTCGCCGCGGTCGAGTACCGGGTCGTCGACGGCGTGCGGGAGGGAGCGGATCCCGCCTTCGACGCGCGTGCCGAGGCCGCGGTCCGCCGCGCCCTCGACCTGTCCGCCTCCTTCGCGCCGGGAGACCCGGAGGCCGCCGGCTTCCGCAACCACCTCGCGCTGATGCTGCTCCTGGCCGGGGACGGCCGCACCGAGGAGGCGCTGGAGGCCTTCCGGGCGACCGGCGTGCACGCCACCCGGCTCCCGTGGGCCTACTTCGGCGATCCGCGCGAGCAGTTCCTCACCTTCCGCCGGGCTGTACGGACCCGGGCCGCCGCACGCACCCCGTTCTTCTCCCGCCCGTCCGTCCCGGCCCCCCGGCCCTCCGGGGACGCCGGGGACGCCGACCGGGCCCCGCGCACCCTCGCCGTCTGCGCCGCCCCCCTGCCCGAGGTCGCCGAGGCGGCCCTGCTGTGCCGGACCGGCCTGCTGCTCGCCCCCGAGGGCGCCCACACCCTCGTGGAGCCCGGCCGCGACCCCGAGCCTCCCGCCGGGCGCCCGGGCGCGGACCGGCTCACCTCCGCCGCCGAGTCCCTGACCGCGGGCGAGAAGTGGCCCGTCCTCGTGCTCACCGCCGCCGACGGCGGCCGCCGGGGTGTGACACTCGTCCGCAGGGGCGCGGCGCGTGCCGTCCACCAGTGGGACCCGGGCGCGCCCGTCCCCTCCCACGAGGAGGCCGACCGGACCGCCCGGGCGCTCGCCGACGCCTTCGGCGTGGCCGACCCCCGGCCGCTCACCGCCCTGCTGCGCGGCACCGACGACCCCGTCCGGCGGCAGGCGGACCTCGTGGCCGCCCTCGGCCTGCCCGCCCTGCCCCCCGGCTTCGGCGACCGCCCCCGCGTCCTCGCCGACCGGCCGGACGCACGGGCCGTCGCCCGCCGCGGCCTGGCGGCCGGCATCCGCGACACCCTCGCCACCGGACCGGGGGAGCTGCCGCCCGACCCCCGGGAGCCCGCCCCCGCCCCCCTGCCCGCCCGCTGGTGGGCCCTGCGCGTGCTCGGCCTGCTGGTCTTCGCACCCGCCGCCGTCTACGCGTGGTGGTCACCGCAGGTCGGCGCCGTACGGGCGGTCCTCGCCACCGTCGCCGCGCTCTACGTCGGCGGGCAGCTGGCGGATGCCCTGCGCCGCCGCCGGGGCGGCCCGGGCGGCCCGGCCTGAGTCCGCCGGGGCGGGCGCCGCAGGACGCCCGCCCCGGCACCCGCTCTCCTCCGGCCCGTGCGGCTCAGCCCGTCAGCACCTCCCGCAGCTGCCCCAGCGCCCATGCCAGGTCCTCCTTGGCGACCACCAGCGGCGGGGCGATCCGCACCGTCGAGCCGTGGGTGTCCTTCACCAGCACCCCCCGCTCCATCAGCAGCTCCGACACCCGCCGCCCCGAGCCGAACGCCGGGTCCACGTCCACCCCCGCCCACAGCCCGCGCCCGCGCACCGCCCGCACGGCCCCGTCCGCCGCCAGCGCCGCCAGCTCCCCGTGCAGGTACGCGCCCAGCTCCGCGGACCGCTGCTGGTACTCGCCGGTCCGCAGCAGCGCGATCACCTCCAGCGCCACCGCGCACGCCAGCGGGTTGCCGCCGAAGGTCGAGCCGTGGCTGCCCGGCGTGAAGACGTCCAGCACCGCCCGCGACGACACCACCGCCGACACCGGCACGATGCCGCCGCCCAGCGCCTTGCCCAGCACGTACACGTCCGGCACCACGCCCTCGTGCTCGCAGGCGAAGGTCCGGCCGGTGCGGCCCAGGCCGGACTGGATCTCGTCCGCGACCAGCAGCACGCCGCGCGCCGCCGTCACCTCCCGGACCGCCGCCAGGTAGCCGGGCGGCGGCACCACCACGCCCGCCTCGCCCTGGATCGGCTCCAGCAGCACCGCCACCGTGTCCTCGTCCACGGCGGCCTCCAGCGCGGCCCGGTCCCCGTAGGGCACGACCGTGAAGCCCGGCGTGTAGGGGCCGAAGCCCTCCCGGGCCTCGGGGTCCGTCGAGAAGGAGACGATCGTCGTGGTGCGGCCGTGGAAGTTGCCCGCCGCCACCACGATCCGCGCCCGGCCCGGCGGCACGCCCTTCACCGTGTAGCCCCACAGCCGGGCCGCCTTCACCGCCGTCTCCACCGCCTCCGCGCCGGTGTTCATCGGCAGCACCGCCTCCATCCCGCACAGCTCCGCCAGCTCCGTGCAGAACGCGGCGAAGCGGTCGTGGTGGAAGGCGCGCGAGGTCAGGGTGACCCGGTCCAGCTGCGCCCGGGCGGCGGCGACCAGCCGGGGGTGGCGGTGGCCGAAGTTGAGCGCCGAGTAGCCCGCCAGCAGGTCCAGGTAGCGGCGCCCCGCCACGTCCGTCATCCACGCGCCCTCCGCCTCGGCGACCACCAGCGGCAGCGGGTGGTAGTTGTGGGCGCTGTGGGCGTCCGCGGCCGCGATGAGACCGGCGGTCGGGTCGGGGGCGGCGGTCGGGTCGGGGGCGGCGGCCGGGCCGGGTGCGGGGCTGTGCGGATCGCTCATGGCTTCTCTCCACCGGGTCGCCGTTGACCGAGGGCGGGGCCCGTGGCCGTGCGGCCCCTGCCTCGACTGTAGGGGCCCGCGCCCGCCTCCGGCAGGGCCCGGCGGGCCCGCCCGGCCGGGCGGGACCACGGGCGCCGGCGGGTTCCTAGACTTCCCCTGTGAACGACACCCTCGGGGACGCCGCGCTCGTCCTGGTCTTCATCCTGGTCGGCGGCCTCTTCAACGTGGCCGAGATCGCCCTCATCTCCCTGCGGGAGGGCCAGATCCGGGCCCTCGCCGAGCGGGGCACCAAGCGGGCCTCGCGGGCGGCCCACCTGGCCGGCGACCCCAACCGCTTCCTGGCCGCCGTGCAGGTCGGGGTGACCTGCATGGGGTTCCTGTCGGCGGCCTTCGGCGCCGAGACCCTCGCGGGCAAGGCCGCCCCGCTCTTCGAGGACCTCGGCCTGGCGCCGGGGATCGCCGACACCGTGGCCCTGGTGGGGCTCACGCTGGTGATCTCCTACGTCTCCCTCGTCCTCGGCGAGCTGACCCCCAAGCGGATCGGCCTCCAGCGGGCCGAGCCCATCGCCCTGCTCGCCGCGCCCGCCGTGGACGTGATCTCGGTCGTGCTGCGCCCGGCGATCTGGCTCCTCTCCCGCTCCACCAACCTCATGGTGCGGCTGCTGGGCGGCGACCCCAGGGCCGGCCGGGACGCGATGAGCCAGGAGGAGCTGCGCGGCCTGGTGGCGTCCAACACCGAGCTGGGCGCCGACGAGCGGCAGCTGATCGCGGAGGTCTTCGCGGCGGGGGAGCGGCAGCTGCGCGAGGTCATGGTGCCCCGCACCGAGGTCACCTTCCTCGACGCGGACCGCGCGCTGGACGAGGTCCGGGCCGAGGTCGGCCGCTACCCGCACTCCCGCTACCCCGTGGTCGACGGCTCGTACGACACGGTGGTCGGCTTCGTGCACGTCCGCGACCTGTACCGGCCCGACGACGGCTCCGGCGCCCCGGCCCGCACGGTGCGGGACCTGGCGCGCCCGGTGAAGCTGCTCCCGGACACCAACCGCGTCCTGCCGTCGATGTCGGAGATGCGCCGCGAGGGGCACCACCTGGCGATCGTCGTCGACGAGTACAGCGGCACGGCGGGCATCGTGACGCTGGAGGACCTCGTGGAGGAGGTGGTGGGCGAGATCCGCGACGAGTACGACCAGGCCGCCACCGCCACCCTGCGGCTCGCGGGCGGCGGCATGGAGGTGGACGGACTGCTCAACCTCGCCGACTTCGCGGAGGAGACCGGCGTCGAGCTGCCGCAGGGCCCGTACGAGACCGTCGCCGGCTACACGGTCGCCGCCCTCGGCCGCCTGCCGGCCGTCGGCGACCAGGTCGCGGCCGCGGGCGGCTACCGCCTCACCGTCGCCGCGCTCGACGGCCGCCGCATCGCCCGTGTCCGCGTCACCGCTGCGGGCGTCCCCGCGCCGGGTGCGCCGGGTGCGGCCGGTCCCGCCGAGCCCGTGCCCGGTCCGGGCCGACCGGGACCCTCCGGAGCGGCCCGTCCGTGACACCGGGGCCGCCGCCCGCGCCCCTCCGGGGGCGGGCGGCGCGCGGAGCGGTCATGGTGGAGGGGAGGACGTACGGACCTGACGGAGAGGAGCGGCCGCCATGGCGTACGAGATGCGGGCCGAGTACGACGCCGAGGACGGCGCGATCAGGCACTGGCACATGGTGGAGGACGGCGGGGTCCGGGCCCTGTGCGGCCGCGACCTCGACCCCGGCGCGCCGACCCAGTCCGCGGACGCCTGGGGCAGCGAGGCGGCCGAGCCGTTCTGCCACAGCTGCGGGGCGCTGTACCTGCGCCAGGTGCCCTGAGCCGGGCCGCCCCGGGCCGGGCCGCCCCGGCTCCCCGGCCGGACCCGCGCGCCCGGCCCCGCGCCGGCGCCCCGCCGCACCGGGGCGGGCGACCCGGTCAAACACGACGAGTCGGAACCTGTCGCAGAGCCGCCCGCCTTTCCTGAGAGAATGGGCGGCATGGTCACTGATCGCCCGCGCGTGCTCTCCGGCATCCAGCCCACCTCCGGCTCGTTCCACCTGGGGAACTACCTGGGTGCGGTACGCCAGTGGGTGGCCCTGCAGGAGACCCACGACGCCTTCTACGCGGTGGTGGACCTCCACGCGATCACCGTGGACCAGGACCCGGCGGTGCTGCGTGAGAACAGCCGGGTCTCCGCCGCGCAGCTGCTGGGCGCGGGCCTCGACCCGGAGCGCTGCACGCTCTTCGTCCAGTCGCACGTGCCGGAGCACGCCCAGCTGGCCTGGGTGATGAACTGCCTCACCGGCTTCGGCGAGGCCTCCCGGATGACCCAGTTCAAGGACAAGGCCGCCCGGCAGGGCGCCGAGCGGGCCTCGGTGGGCCTGTTCACCTATCCGATCCTGCAGGTCGCCGACATCCTGCTGTACCAGGCCGACGCCGTCCCGGTCGGCGAGGACCAGCGCCAGCACGTGGAGCTCACCCGCGACCTCGCGGAGCGCTTCAACACCCGCTTCGGGAAGACCTTCACCGTCCCGGCCCCGTACATCGTCAAGGAGACGGCGAAGATCTACGACCTGCAGGACCCGGCCGTCAAGATGAGCAAGTCGGCGTCGTCCCCCAAGGGCCTCGTCAACCTGCTCGACGACCCGAGGTCCAGCGCCAAGAAGCTGCGGAGCGCCGTCACCGACACCGACACGGTGATCCGCTACGACGAGGACAAGAAGCCCGGCGTCTCCAACCTGCTCCTCATCTACTCGGCGATCACCGGCCGTTCGGTGCACGAGCTGGAGCGGCACTTCGAGGGCAAGCTGTACGGCGCGCTGAAGACCGAGCTGGCCGAGGCGTTCACCGACTGGGTCACCCCCTTCCAGGAGCGGACCCGGGCCTACCTGGACGACCCGGCGGAGCTCGACCGGGTGCTGGCCCGCGGCGCGGAGAAGGCCCGCGAGACCGCCTCGGTGACGCTGGCCGCCGTCTACGACCGCGTCGGCTTCCTCCCCGCGAAGCACTGACCCGCATGGACACCGGAGCCGCCCCGGCGGACGGGGAGGGGGCGCCGCGGAGCGTCGTCATCGGCGTGTCCATCGCCGTCCCGGACCCCTTCGGCAAGGAGGTCCAGGACGCCCGGGACTCCTTCGGCGACCCCCTCGCCCGCTCCATACCGACCCACGTCACCCTGCTGCCGCCGACCGAGGTCCCGGTCGCGGACCTGCCCGCCGTGCAGGAGCACCTGCGCACGGTCGCCGCCCGGCACCGGCCGTTCCCGATGCTGCTGCTGGGCACCGGCACCTTCCGCCCGGTGTCCCCGGTGGTCTTCGTGCGCGTCGAGGAGGGCATGCAGGAGTGCCGCGAGGTGGAGGCGTCGGTGCGCTCCGGGCCGCTGGCACGCGAGCTGAACTTCCCCTTCCACCCGCACGTGACGGTCGCGCACAACCTCCCCGACGACGCCCTGGACCGGGCGTACGAGGAGATGAGGGGCTTCCGGGCCTCGTTCGAGGTGCCCGGGTACAGCCTGTACCGCTTCGGCGCCGACGAGGTCTGGCGGCCGCTGCACGCGTACGCGTTCGGCGCGTCCTAGGGGCGGGCGGCACGCGTCCACGTGCCGCCCGGCCCGGGCCGGGCGGCGGGGCAACGCCGGGTGTCCGCCCGGTGTCGGCGAGGGGGACGCGGGGCCACGTTTCACCCTCCGGCGGGCGTGTCCCCTGCGCCGTACGGTCGTTGAGGCAGGTGACGGACCGGCTGTCGGCCGGTCCGCCTGCCCGCAGGCGGAGGAAGGCACCCGCGGCCCGGGCACCCGCGTACCGTGCCCGTCGACCCGATGTGGATGCCCATGCCCCGGTTCAGCATCATCGTCCCCGCGTACAAGGTCCAGGCCTACCTGGGCCCGTGCATCGACTCGGTCCTCACGCAGTCGTTCGAGGACTTCGAGCTGATCGGCGTCGACGACCGCTCCCCGGACGCCTGCGGCGAGATCTTCGACGAGGCCGCCGCCCGCGACGACCGCGTCACCGTGCTCCACCTGCCGGAGAACGTCGGCCTGGGCCGGGCCCGCAACGCCGGGCTGGAGGCGGCCACCGGCGAGTACGTGCTCTTCCTGGACAGCGACGACACCCTCACCCCCGGCGCCCTCCAGGCCGTCGCCGACCGGCTGGCGGCGTGCGACGACCCCGAGATCCTCGTCTACGACTACGCGCGCACCTACTGGAACCGGAAGGTGCGCCGCAGCCGCGACGCGGAGCTCTTCTCCCGCCCCGGGCCGGACGTCTTCGCGGTCGACCGGCGCCCCGAGCTGCTCGGCCTGCTCATGGTCGTCTGGAACAAGGCCTACCGCCGCGACTTCGTCGAGCGGCAGGGGCTGCGCTTCCCGCCCGGCTACTACGAGGACACCCCCTGGACCTACCCGGCGATGCTCGCCGCCGAGCGGATCGCCCTGCTCGACCGGGTCTGCGTCCACTACCGGCAGCGCCGGCAGGGCAACATCCTCTCCACCAGCAGCCGCAAGCACTTCGACGTCTTCGACCAGTACGACCGGGTCTTCGCCTTCCTCGACTCCCGCCCCGACCTGGAGCGGTGGCGGCCGGTCGTCTACGGCCGGATGCTGCACCACCTGCACACCGTCGTCAGCCGCCCCGACCGGGTGCCCGCCGACGCCCGCCGCGAGTACTTCCGCCGCGCCGCCCGGCACTGCCGCCGCCACCGCCCCGCCGGGTACCGGCAGCCGCCCGGCCCTGAGGCCGCCCGCCTGCGGCTGCTCGCCCGCGGCCGCCGCCGCGCCCACTCGGCACTGCGCGCCCTGGAGTGGGTGCGCCGCACCTCCCCGACGGCGCTGCGGCGGCTGCGGCACGCGGTGGGCCGCCCGCTGCTCGGCGCCTACCAGCGGCTCCAGCACCGCCTCCCGGTCCGCCGCGACCTGGCCGTCTTCGCCGCGTACTGGAACCGCGGGCCGTCCTGCAACCCGGCCGCGATCCACGCGAAGCTGCGCGAGCTGGCCCCGCACGTCGAGACGGTGTGGGTGGTCGACCGGCGGCGCCGCGCCGAGGTCCCGCCCGGCGTGCCCTTCGTCCACCCCGGCTCCCGCCGCCACCGGGCGGTGATGGCCAGGGCGAGGTACTTCGTCAACAACGTCAACTTCCCCGACTCCGCGGTCAAGCGGCCGGGCACGGTCCACCTGCAGACGCACCACGGCACGCCGGTGAAGTCCATGGGCCTGGACCTGCAGGGGTACCCGGCGGCGCGGATGGACTTCGAGCGGCTGCTGGAGCGGGTCGACCGCTGGGACTACAGCCTCAGCAGCAACCGCTTCTCCACCCTGGCGTGGGAGCGGGCCTACCCGGCCGGCTACACCACGCTGGAGTACGGGTACCCGCGCAACGACGTCTTCTACACGGCCACCGCCCAGGACGTCCTGGACGCCCGCGCCGAGCTCGGCATCCCGGACGGCGCGGTGGCGCTGCTCTACGCCCCCACCCACCGCGACTACCGCACCTCCTACCGGCCGCGGCTGGACCCCGACCGCCTGATGCGCGCCCTCGGCCCCGGCTACGTGCTGCTCACCCGCTCCCACTACTTCCACGACCGGCAGGACGCGGCCGGCCTGCAGGGGGACGGCGCCGCCGGGGGCCGGGCCGGCGCGGTGGTCGACGTCTCCGGCCACCCCTCGGTGGAGCGGCTCTGCCTGGCGGCGGACGCCCTGGTCACCGACTACTCCTCCGTGATGTTCGACTACGCCAACCTGGACCGGCCGATCGTCGTCTACGCCGACGACTGGGAGGTCTACCGGGAGTCCCGCGGCGTCTACCTCGACGTGCTCTCCGGCCGCCCCGGCGAGACGCCCGGCGCGGTGGCCCGCAGCGAGCAGGAGCTGCTGGAGGTGCTGGCCTCGGGTGCGTGGCGGGGCGAGGCGGCGGCGGAGCTGCGCGCCGCCTTCCGGGCGCGGTTCTGTGAGTTCGACGACGGGCGCGCCGCCGAGCGGGTGGTGCGCCGCGTCTTCCTGGGCGAGACCGCGCCGCTGCCGCACGTCCCCCCGGCCGACCGCACCCCGGCCCCCGACCCGGTGCAGGCCCTGGTCCGGTGCGGCCGCTCGGTGCCCGCCCAGGGCGGCGACCGGCTCGCGGAGGCGCTCAGCTCCTCCGGCTGAGCGGGGGCGGCCCGGGCGGCGGCCCGCGCGGCGGGCGTGCGGATCCGCCGGCAGGCGGGTCGGCGGGCAGGTGGGCGGACAGGCAGGCGGGCGGACAGGCAGGCGGCAGGGGCCGCGGGTGTGGCCGGACGGCCGAGGGGTAGGCGCCGATCATGGACTTCCTGACCCGGCTGCCGGTCGTCGGCCCCCTGGTCGCCCGCCTGCTGCGCACCAGGGCCTACCGCGTCTGGGACCACGTGAACGGCCTGGGCGGGAACCGGCTGGCCGGGGCGATCACCTTCTTCGGGTTCCTCGCGCTCTTCCCCCTGCTCACCCTGGCGATGGCCCTCGCCGCGGCGGCCCTCTCGGACCAGCAGGTCGCGGACATCCAGAAGAAGATCGCCGAGCAGATCCCCGGCATCGCCGACTCCCTGGACCTGGGCGCCCTGGTCCGCAACGCGGGCACCGTCGGCCTGGTCAGCGGCCTGCTGCTGCTGGTCTCCGGCCTCGGCTGGGTGGACACCATGCGGGCGTCCATCCGGACGCTCTGGCAGCTGGACGCCGAGCCGGGCAACCCGGTGCTGCGCAAGCTGCTCGACGTCGGCGTCCTCGTCGGCCTCGGCGTGGCCACCGCCGTCTCGCTCGGCGCCTCCGCCCTGTTCAGCGCCCTCACCGGGCAGGTCGCGGAGGCCCTGGGCCTCCAGCGCAGCGGCGTGGGCTCCTGGCTGCTGGGGCTGGCCGGGTTCGCGATCGCCGTGGGCGCCGACATGATCCTCTTCGCCTACCTGCTGACAGCCTTCCCCCGGATCACCGACCAGAGCCGGCGCACGGTGCTGGCGGCCTCCCTGATCGGCGCCGTCGGCTTCGAGGTGCTGAAGGTGCTGCTCTCGTCGTACATCAGCGGGGTGGCCGGCAAGTCCATGTACGGGGCGTTCGGCGTGCCGGTGGCCCTGCTCCTGTGGATCAACTTCGTCACCCGGCTGCTCATGTACTGCGTCGGCTGGACGGCGCTGGCCGACCCCGAGGCGGCGCGCCGGCGCGCCCGCGAGCAGGCGCTGCACGCCTACCGCGAGGCGGGCGGCGAGGAGTCCGCGCCCTCCGGGGCCGGCGGCGCACCGGACCTCCGCAAGGGGTCCGGCACGCCCCCGCCGGGGGAGGTGCGGCCGGGACCCGGCAGGGGCCCGCGGCCGGCACCCGGGGGCGGTGCGTCGGGCGGCTGACCACCGCGCCCGTCAGCCGCGGCGGTCCGTCAGCCGCGGCCGCCCGTCAGCCGCGGCCGCGCGGGAGCCGCCTCCTGCGCCGTCCGCCGACCGCGGTGGAGCCGGTCCGGCCGCCCCCGCCCGCCGCCGTGGAGCCCCCTGCCGTCGCGGACCCTGTTCCGGACCCCGCCACCGGCGCGGCCGCCCAGGCCGCGCGCCGCCGGGCGCGGGCCCGGCCGCGGGCCACGCCCCAGCCGCCCGCCGCCAGCACCGCGGCGATGCCGCCCGCCACCCAGCCCGTGGGGACCCCGTCGGTGCTGCCCGCCTGCACGGCCGCCGCGCCGGCGCCCGCGCCCGCGCCCGGACCCGGCCGCGCCTGCCGGCCGGTGCCCGCGGGCGCCGGGGACGCGGCGCCCGCCGTCCGCGGGCCGACCAGGGTACCCACCGGCTCGACCCGGCCCAGTGCGGAGAAGCCCCAGTCCAGCAGGGCCCCGGTCTCCAGGTAGACCTGGTTGGGGTGCACCGGCTCGGGGTGCATCACGGTGACGATGAGGGTGTGGCCGCCGTGCACCGCGGCACCGGTGAAGGTGTTGCCCGCGTTGCTGGTGAATCCGTTCTTCACGCCGATCAGGCCGGGGTACGGCGTCATGCCCCACGCGCCGGTGAGCAGCCGGTCGGTGTTCTGGATCTCGAAGCTCTGCCGCTTGTGCGTCTTCGGGTCGACGTCGCCGGGGAACGACGCGGTCCGCGTCGAGCAGTACGAGCGGAAGTCGGGGTCGCGCAGCCCGTCCCGGGCGAAGAGCGTGAGGTCGTACGCCGAGGACACCTGCCCCGGCGCGTCGTACCCGTCCGGGCTCACCACGTGGGTGTCGCCGGCCTGCAGCGCGTCCGCCCGGGCCTGCATGTCCCGGACGGTCTTCGCCACGCCGCCGTTCATGTGGGAGAGCACGTGGACCGCGTCGTTGCCGGAGCGCAGGAACACCCCGCGCCACAGGTCCTCCACCCGGTACTCCAGGTGCTCCTTGATGCCGACCAGGCTGCTGCCCTCGCCCATGTCGGCCAGCTCCTCCGGCTCCACCACGTGCCGGGCGTGCCGGGGGACCCGGGGCAGCACGGTGTCGGCGAAGAGCATCTTCAGCGTCGAGGCGGGGGGCAGCCGCCAGTGGGCGTTCCTGGACGCCAGCACCTCGCCGGTGGTGGCGTCGCTCACGATCCAGGAGAGGCCGGTGATCTCCTTCGGGAGCTCCGGCGCGCCCGCCAGAGGCCGCACCTGGACGCCGGGCAGGCCCAGCAGTTCGCCGCCCACGGCGGACATCCGCTCCGGCGGCGCCGGGCGCCTGGAGGCCTTCCCGGACGGCTTGGGCGAGGGCTTCGAGGCGGGCTTCGCGGCGGGCCGGACCGGGGGTCCGGCGGCGGCCGGTGCGGCGCAGGGGAGGACGGCGGCGGAGGCGGCGGCCACGGCCAGGCAGGCGGCGAGGGCGCGGCCGCGGCGGCGTCGGGAGGCGGGCGGGGGAACCGCTGCGGGGGATATGCCGCCGGTCGGCCGGGCACCCGCGGAGTCGTCGGCGCTGGTCACGTCGTGACGGTACCCGGCGGCGCGCTCCGTGCGTCAACCCGGCCGTCAGGGTCCCCCTTTCGACGGAACCGGCCCCCGCCGTCCGGCGGGTGCGGGCCGCCCGGAGCGCCTCCCGCACCGCCCCCGCGGCCCCGGAGCGCCTCCCGCACCGCCTCCGCACCGCCCTCCGCACCGGCCCTGTCCGGTCCGCGCCCCGGGCCGCCCCGCCGTCCGGTCCCGCACCGCAACCGCCCATACTGGACACGCCCCTGCCGCATCCGAGGACCCCTGGACGCCACCGATGAGACTCAGCCGCCGCACCTCCTGGTTCCTGGCCGCCTTCGGCGTGTGGAGCTGGATCATCTGGACGACCTTCGTGAAGAACCTCTGGAAGGACTCCTCCGGCCAGGCCTTCACCGGCGGCGGCCACGCGCACCCGACCGCCTACTTCTGGATCCACCTCGCCCTGGCCGTCACCTCCTTCGTCCTCGGCACCCTGGTGGGCCTGGTGGGGCTGCGCGGCCTGCGGGCCGCGCGCAGCACCCCGGCCGCCTGACCCGGAGTCCCGCCCCGCGTCCCGCACCCCCGGCCCGGCTCCCGGCCCGGCTCCGGAAGCGGGGCGCGGGGCGCGGGGCGGGCGGGGCGCCGGACACCGGGGATTACCGGACATTTAACGTTCCACGGGCATCCGATGGGCCGGCTCCGTCGTCAGAACTGGTGACATCCGCTCGCTGAGCACCGAGGACCCACGTGACCACGCCAGGTACCCGCACCCCGGGAGCCCCCTCCGCACGCACCGCACCGGATCCCCCCGGCGGCCGCGCGCTGCCGCGGCCGTTCCGCGCCCCCGGCGCGGCCGTGGCGCTGCCGCCCGCCGGGGTGATGCTGGCGCTCGGCCTCTGGCGGCTGGAGGGCCGGGGCCCGTGGCGGGACGAGGCCGCCACCCTCGACGCGGCGACGCGCGGCTGGTCCGAGACCTGGCACCTGCTCCAGCACGTCGACGCGGTCCACGGCCTCTACTACCTCCTCATGCACGGGGTCCTCCTCGTGTTCGGCGACGGCCTCACGGCCCTGCGCCTGCCGTCGGTGCTGGCGATGGCGGGGGCCGCCGCCGGGGTGGCGCTGATCGGCCGCCGGCTGGCGGGCCCCGTGACCGGGCTCACGGCGGGCCTGCTGTTCGCCGTCACCCCCTTCGCCTCCAGGTACGCCCAGGAGGGCCGGTCGTACGCCCTGGTCACCGCAGGGGTGGTGGGGGCCGGCCTGCTCCTGCTGCGGGCCTGGGAGCGGCCCACCGCGCGCCGCTGGGCCTGCTACGCCGCCTGCGTGCTGCTGGTGGGCCTGCTCCACGAGTTCGCCCTGCTGGTCCTGCCCGCCCACGGCGCGGCCGTCCTGCTGACCCGCGGCGCGGGCCGGCGGGTCCGGCTGGCCTGGACGGCCTCGGCGGCCGCGGCCGCGGCCTGCGCCGTACCGCTGGCCCTCCTCTCCAGCTCCCAGGCCGCCCAGGTGGTCTGGCTGCCGCAGGTCGACGGGCGGACGCCGCTCGCCCTGCTGGAGAGCTTCGCCGGCCCCGCCCCCAGGGTGACGGCCGCCGTCCTCACCCTCGCCGTGCTCGGCCTCCTCGTGCCCCTGCGCCGCCCGGGCGCCCCCGTGACGGTGCGCGCCCTCACGCTGCCCTGGCTGCTGCTGCCCCCGGCCCTGCTGATGGCGGTGTCGCTGGCCACCCCGCTGTACTACGACCGCTACGTCCTCTACAGCCTGCCCGGCCTGACCCTCCTCGCGGGGGCCGGCCTGGAGGGCGCCGTCCGCGCGGCCGTCCGCCCGCTCGCCCCGTCCGTGCGCCGGACCGCAGCCGTGGCCGCCGGGGCGGTGCTCGCCGCCTCCGCGGCGGCCGGGGTGCTCGCGACGGAGCTGCACCAGCAGCGCCACCTGCGCACCCCGCTCGCCCGCGCCGACGACTTCCGCGGGGCCGCGGACGTGCTCCGCGCCGGGGCGCGGCCCGGCGACGCGGTGCTCTTCGCGCCGGACCTGCGCCGCTCCCTGGAGGCCGTCTACCCCGACGCCTTCCGCGGCACGGCCGACGTGCTGCTGGCGCGGACCCCCGACGCCTCCGGCACCTTCGCGGGGGTGGAGGTCCCCGTCGCGCGGTTCGCGGAGGTGCTGCTTCCGCACGCCCGGGTGTGGATGCTCGCCGGCCGCGGGCGCTGGACCACGGGGCAGGACAGGGAGCAGGAGCTGCAGCGGGTGCTGGACGCCCACTACCGCCGCACCGCGGAGACCCGCGTGCGGGGTTTCGTCGTGCAGCTCTGGACGCGCCGCTGACGCGCTCCCGCCCGGCTCCGCGCGGGCGGGGCCCCGCACACGCCGGAGGGGGCGGACCCGGGATCTCCCGGGTCCGCCCCCTCCGGCGTGCGGGCCGCCGTGCGGCGGCCGCGGACGGTCAGAAGCGGCGCGTCACCAGCGCCCGCTTGACCTCCTGGATCGCCTTGGTGACCTCGATGCCGCGGGGGCAGGCCTCGCTGCAGTTGAAGGTGGTGCGGCAGCGCCACACGCCCTCGCGGTCGTTGAGGATCTCCAGCCGCTGCTCGCCGCCCTCGTCGCGCGAGTCGAAGATGAAGCGGTGGGCGTTGACGATGGCCGCCGGGCCGAAGTACTGGCCGTCGTTCCAGAAGACCGGGCAGGACGACGTGCACGCCGCGCACAGGATGCACTTGGTGGTGTCGTCGAACCGCTCGCGGTCCGCCTGGGACTGCAGGCGCTCACGCGTCGGGTCGTTCCCCTTGGTGATGAGGAACGGCATGACGTCCTTGTACGCCTGGAAGAAGGGGTCCATGTCCACGACCAGGTCCTTGAGGACCGTGAGGCCCTTGATGGCCTCGACCGTGATGGGCTTCTCCGGGCTGACGTCCTTGATGAGCGTCTTGCAGGCCAGCCGGTTGCGGCCGTTGATGCGCATGGCGTCCGAGCCGCAGATGCCGTGCGCGCAGGAGCGGCGGAAGGTGAGGGTGCCGTCCTGCTCCCACTTGATCTTGTGGAGGGCGTCCAGGACGCGCTCCTTGGGGTCGGCGAGCAGCTCGTAGTCCACCCACACCGGCTCCGGGTGCTCCTCCGGGTTGAACCGGCGGATGCGGACGGTGATCGGGATCAGGCCGGACGCGGCCTCCGCTCCGGCCTCCGGACCGGCCGACGGCTGCTTCTCAAGCGTGGGGGTGCTCATCAGTACTTACGCTCCATCGGCTGGTAGCGGGTCTGCACGACCGGCTTGTAGTCCAGCCGCACCGTGGTGTTCCCGTCGGCGTCGACCTCCCGGTACGCCATGGTGTGGCGCATGAAGTTGACGTCGTCGCGGTTGGGGTAGTCCTCGCGGTAGTGGCCGCCGCGGGACTCGTTGCGGGCCAGCGCGGAGACGGCCAGCACCTCGGCCAGGTCGAGCAGGTTGCCCAGCTCGACGGCCTCCAGCAGGTCGGTGTTGTACCGCTTGCCCTTGTCCTGCACGGAGACGTTCTTGTAGCGCTCCTTGAGGGCGGCGATGTCGGCGACCGCCTGCTTCAGGGTGGCCTCGGTGCGGTAGACCATGGCGTTGGTGTCCATGGACTCCTGCAGCTCGCGGCGGATCTCCGCGACCGACTCGGTGCCCTCGCCGCTGCGCAGGCGCTCCAGCAGCTCCTCGACCTGGGCGGCCGGGTCCGCCGGCAGCTCGGTCCAGTCGGCGGTGGAGGCGTACTCGGCGGCGGCGATGCCGGCCCGGCGGCCGAAGACGTTGATGTCCAGCAGCGAGTTGGTGCCGAGGCGGTTGGCGCCGTGGACCGACACGCAGGCGACCTCGCCGGCGGCGTAGAGGCCGGGGACGACGTCGGTGTTGTTCCGCAGCACCTCGCCCTCGACGTTGGTCGGGATGCCGCCCATCTCGTAGTGCGCCGTGGGCTGGATCGGGATCGGGTCCGTGTAGGGCTCGATGCCGAGGTAGGTCCGCGCGAACTCGGTGATGTCGGGCAGCTTGGCGTCCAGCTGCTCCGGCGGCAGGTGGGTGAGGTCCAGGTAGACGTGGTCGCCGTCGGGGCCGCAGCCGCGGCCCTCGCGGATCTCGGTGTAGATCGCGCGGGAGACCATGTCGCGCGGGGCGAGGTCCTTGATGGTCGGCGCGTAGCGCTCCATGAAGCGCTCGCCGTCCTTGTTGCGGAGGATGCCGCCCTCGCCGCGGGCGCCCTCGGTGAGGAGGATGCCCATGCGCCAGATGCCGGTCGGGTGGAACTGGAAGAACTCCATGTCCTCCAGCGGCAGGCCCCGGCGGTACACGGCGGCCTGGCCGTCGCCGGTCAGGGTGTGCGCGTTCGAGGTGACCTTGAAGAACTTGCCGTTGCCGCCGGAGGCGAAGACGACGCTCTTGGCCTGGAAGACGTGGAGCTCGCCGGTGGCCAGCTCGTACGCCACGACGCCGGCCGTCCGGCCCTCGTTGAGGAGGAGGTCCAGGACGTAGAACTCGTTGAAGAACTCCACGCCGTGCTTGACGCAGTTCTGGAACAGCGTCTGCAGGATCATGTGGCCGGTGCGGTCCGCGGCGTAGCAGGACCGGCGGACGGCCGCCTCGCCGTGGTTGCGGGTGTGCCCGCCGAAGCGGCGCTGGTCGATGCGGCCCTCGGGGGTCCGGGAGAAGGGCAGGCCCATCTTCTCCAGGTCGAGGACGGCGTCGATGGCCTCCTTGCACATGATCTCGGCGGCGTCCTGGTCGACCAGGTAGTCACCGCCCTTGACCGTGTCGAAGGTGTGCCACTCCCAGTTGTCCTCCTCGACGTTGGCGAGGGCGGCGCACATGCCGCCCTGGGCCGCGCCGGTGTGGGACCGGGTGGGGTAGAGCTTGGTCAGCACGGCGGTGCGGCTGCGCTGCGTCGACTCGATGGCGGCGCGCATGCCGGCGCCGCCGGCGCCGACGATGACGGTGTCGTACTTGTGGATCTGCATGGGGGTCTCGTTCGCCTCGTCTGCTGCCGCTTAGATGTTCGGGTCGAAGGTGAAGATCACCAGCGTGCCGAGCAGCACGGTGAAGACGGTCGCGACCAGCAGCAGCGACTTCAGCCACAGGCGGGTGTTGGCCCGCTCGGCGTAGTCGTTGATGACGGTGCGCAGGCCGTTGGAGCCGTGGAGCATGGCCAGCCAGAGCATCAGCAGGTCCCAGCCCTGCCAGAAGGGCGAGGCCCAGCGGCCGGCCACGAAGGCGAAGCTGATCTTCGACACGCCGCCGTCCACGACCAGCTGGATCATCAGGTGGCCGATGACCAGGACGACGAGCACCACGCCGGAGAGGCGCATGAACAGCCACGCCCACATCTCGAAGTTGCCGCGGGTCACCCGCGGGGTCCTCGGGGTGCGGGCGCGCGGCGGCTCGATGACGTGCACGCCGTCGGCGGACAGGCCCTTGCCGGTGTGCGGCTGGGAGGAGGAGACGAGCTCCACCGGGGAGGTCTCAGTGGACATCGCGGATCACTTCCCGAACCAGGTCGTGAGGGTGTGCTGCAGCACCGGGTAGAAAGCCCCGGCCATCAGCAGGGCCCACAGGCCGACGACGCTCCAGAGCATCTGCCGCTGGTAGCGGGTGCCCTTGGACCAGAAGTCCACCGCGATGACCCGCAGGCCGTTCAGCGCGTGGAAGAGGATGGCGGCGACCAGGCCGTACTCCATCAGGTTGACGAACCAGACCTTGTAGGTCGCGATGACGTTGTCGTACGCCTCGGGAGAGACGCGGACGAGCGCCGTGTCGAGTACGTGGGCGAAGAGGAAGAAGAAGATGAGTACGCCGGTGACTCGATGAGCCACCCACGACCACATGCCTTCCCGGCCGCGGTACAGCGTTCCAGCCGGCACGGAAAACCCTCCGGAAGCAGGATCGGGGCTCGGCCGGCTTCGGTGTCGGTCAGCCCGGCCGGGTACGGTCCACCGGCCGGTGCCATCGTAGCGACGCCGGGAACGCACCAGCCTGCCGGGGGTCCCGACCGGCGCGGATCCGCCCCGACCGGGTCAGTCCGGACGGGCCTCCCGGCCCCGCGGACGCCCCTCCCTCAGGCCGGCGCGCCCGCCCCCGTAGGGCTCGCCACCAGGTGTTCCAGGCGTCCGAGGGCGATCCGCCGCAGCTCCTCGGCCGCCACCAGCCGCTCCTCGTCCGGGTCGTTGCCGAGCCGGCCGCGGACCGACGCCAGCACCGCGTCCAGCATCTCCTCCGGCGGGCACGCCTCCAGGCAGACCACGAAGACGTGGCCGAACCGCGCCTCGTACGCGGCGTGCGCCGCCTGGAGCGCCGTGCGCGCCGCCTGGCTGCCGGGGGCCCGCATGCCCAGCAGCGAGTGCGGCATCCAGCTCTCGTCCGCCAGCGCCTCGGCCAGGTCGGCGGGCCGCAGGTCGTACGAGGCCTCGCTGGCGGCCGCCAGCAGCGACTCCACGTCGGGGTAGGGGCGGTGGGCGGCCAGCCGCAGCGCCCAGCGGGTGCTGCCGCAGCAGGCGAGCAGGGCCTCCTCGGCCGCGCCGTGGTCCGCGTCGTTGAACCTGCGCAGGCCCGCGGGGGCCTGCGCCTGGGCCGGCGGCCGGGGCGCCGGGACGTCGCTGGACAGCGGGTCCTCCTCATGAGGGGTGGGAGGCCGGGGGAACCGGGGGGCGGGGAAGGCCGGGCCCCTCCCCGGGCGGGTGCCGTGCGGTGGAGGGGGACCGGCGGCACTGCGGGAATGCTGCGGTGGCGGTCTGCACGGGGCGGGCCGTGCGGGACAGGCTAGTGCGGGGACAGGGCAGGGTCGCGGCCCCCGCGCCTGCGCGGACAGGGCCGCTCCCAAGGTACTGGCCCCGCCGGGCCTCCGCGCCGCCGATCCCGGAATTCACCCGATCCGGGTGTCGCGCGGGAGCGCGTTCACCCCTTCGGGTGCTCCCGGTGCACCTTGTGCTGCGCCGCCTGCGCGCGGGGGCGCACCACCAGCAGGTCCACGTTGACGTGCGGGGGCCGGGTGACCGCCCAGACCACCGTGTCCGCCACGTCCTCGGCGGTGAGCGGCTCGGCGACGCCCGCGTACACCGCCGCCGCCTTCTCCTCGTCCCCGCGGAAGCGGTTCACCGCGAACCCCTCGGTGCGCACCATGCCCGGCGCGATCTCGATCACCCGGATCGGCTCCCCGCACAGCTCCAGCCGCAGCGTCGCCGCGATCGCGTGCGCGCCGTGCTTCGCCACGACGTACCCGCCGCCGCCCTCGTACGCCGTGAAGCCGGCCGTGGAGGAGAGCACCACCACCGTGCCGTCGCCGCTCGCCCGCAGCGCCGGCATCAGCGCCTGCGTCACGTGCAGCACACCCATCACGTTCACCTGGTACATGGCCAGCCAGTCGCCCGGGTCGGAGGACTCCACCGACTCCGCCCCGATCGCCCCGCCGGCGTTGTTGACCAGCACGTCCACCCGGTCCAGGGACGCCGCGAAGGCGTCGACGGCGGCCCGGTCGGTGACGTCCAGCACCCGGGCCCCGCCGCCGAGCTCCTCGGCCAGCGCCTCGATCCGCTCCGCGCGCCGCGCCGCCAGCACCACCCGGTAGCCGGCCGCCGCCAGTCCCCGCGCGGTGGCCGCGCCGATGCCGCTGCTGGCCCCGGTGACCACCGCCACCTTCCGCCCGTCCATGCCTGTCCCCTTCCGTGCCCCGTGCTGCTCTTCCGTGCCGGGTTCTTCCGTGCCGGGTCCCCGCGCCCCGCCTGCCCCGGATCATCGCAGGCCGGTGTGAGCAACCTCCCAGGGGATGCGCCTGTGCGGCCGTGCGCGGCACGATTACAGTGCGTGGCGCCGCAGGAGCGGGGACCGGCCGTGCGGGACCGGCTCCGACTCCCACCGCCCTGCACCGGGCGGGGCGGCCCGACCCTCACCCCAGCGGCCCTCACCCCCAGCGGAGGAACCCCATGGCACTCTCGGAGTCCGGACTCCCCATCGAGCCGCTCTACGGCCCGGAGGCCCTGGAGGGCTGGGACCCCGCGACGAAGCTGGGCCGGCCCGGGGAGTACCCCTTCACCCGCGGCGTGTACCCGTCCATGTACACCGGCCGCCCGTGGACCATGCGCCAGTACGCGGGCTTCGGCACCGCCGCCGAGTCCAACGCCCGCTACAAGCAGCTCATCGCCAACGGCACCATGGGCCTGTCGGTCGCCTTCGACCTGCCCACCCAGATGGGGTACGACTCCGATGCGGCCATCGCCCACGGCGAGGTCGGCAAGGTCGGCGTCGCGGTCGACTCCGTCGAGGACATGGGCGTGCTCTTCGGCGGCATCCCGCTGGGCGAGGTCTCCACCTCCATGACCATCAACGCGCCCGGCTCGCTGCTGCTGCTCCTCTACCAGCTCGTCGGCGAGGCGCAGGGCGTGCCGTCGTCGAAGCTCACCGGCACGATCCAGAACGACGTGCTCAAGGAGTACATCGCCCGCGGGACCTACATCTTCCCGCCCAAGCCGTCGCTGCGCCTGATCGCCGACGTCTTCCAGTACTGCCGGGCCGAGATCCCCCGGTGGAACACCATCTCGATCTCCGGCTACCACATGGCCGAGGCCGGGGCGACGCCCGCGCAGGAGATCGCCTTCACCCTCGCCAACGGCATCGAGTACGTCCGCACCGCCGTCGCGGCCGGCATGGACGTCGACGACTTCGCCCCCCGGCTCTCCTTCTTCTTCGTCTCCCGCACCACCCTGCTGGAGGAGGTCGCGAAGTTCCGCGCGGCCCGCCGCATCTGGGCCCGGGTGATGCGCGAGGAGTTCGGGGCGAGGAACCCCAAGTCGCTCATGCTGCGCTTCCACACCCAGACCGCGGGCGTGCAGCTCACCGCCCAGCAGCCCGAGGTCAACCTGGTCCGCGTCTCCGTCCAGGCCCTGGCGGCGGTCCTCGGCGGCACCCAGTCGCTGCACACCAACTCGTTCGACGAGGCCATCGCCCTGCCCACCGAGAAGTCCGCCCGCCTCGCGCTGCGCACCCAGCAGGTCATCGCCTACGAGACCGACGTCACCCACACGGTCGACCCCTTCGCGGGCTCCTACGTGGTCGAGTCGATGACCGACGAGGTCGAGGCCGCCGCCGTGGAGCTCATGGCCAAGGTCGAGGACATGGGCGGGGCGGTCGCGGCCATCGAGCGCGGCTACCAGAAGGCCGAGATCGAGCGGAGCGCCTACCGCGTCCAGCAGGAGACCGACTCCGGCGAGCGGACCGTCGTCGGCGTCAACCGCTTCCAGCTCGACGCGGAGGAGCCCTACGAGCCGCTGCGGGTCGACCCGGCCATCGAGGCCCAGCAGGCCGAGCGCCTCGCCAAGCTCCGCGCCGACCGCGACTCCTCCGCCGTCGACCGCGCCCTCGCCGCCCTGAGCCGCGCCGCCGAGGGCACGGACAACGTCCTGCACCCGATGAAGGAGGCGCTGGCCGCCCGCGCCACCGTCGGCGAGGTCTGCGACGCCCTGCGCGGCGTCTGGGGCACCTACACCCCGGTCGACAGCTTCTGACGGGGCGGCGGAAGGGGCCGGGGCCCGGGATCGCGGCGATCCCGGGCCCCGGCTTCCGTGCGGTGGTGCCGCTGGGCCGTGGTGTGCCGTGGTGTGCCGTGGTGCTGCGGCGGTGTGACGCGGGGTCAGCGGCGCGGCAGGTAGGACGTCAGGTAGTCCTTCGCCGGGGAGCCGACACCGGTGGCGGTGTCGTAGCCGCGGACGGCCCTGAGGCCGAAGTCCGCCCCGATCCGGTACAGCCGCACCCGCAGGCTGCCGTCGACCACGCCGAGGTCCACGACATTGCCGAGCTTGGCGTGCACGGCCGTGTCGTCGACGTCGTGGTACGCCGAGGTGCCGGCCTGGTCGTAGATGCCCGGGTTGGCGAAGCCGACGGCCCGGCCGTGCCGCGCCTGGATCGCGTCGGCGAGCAGGCCCGCGTACTCCGGCGAGGAGACCGAGGTGCCGCCGTAGCCGCCCTCGCCGTACCCGGTGCCGTCGTCGTAGCCGACCAGCACGCTGGTGACCAGGTCGCCGTTCATCGAGACGTCCGGGAGGGTGCGCATCGGCCTCTTCGCCTTCGCCCCGGTCATCAGGGTGGTGGAGACCGACGCCGGCACCACGCCCTTCTGGTACCACGGCTGCGCGAAGTCCTCGCTGGTGCCGCCGCCGCCGCCGAAGTAGAAGCGGCCCGGGAAGGGGTTCCAGCTCCTCTGGTCGGCGGAGAGCACCGAGCGCCGGTCGCCCATGCTGGTCTCGAAGCCGTACCGGCCGCGCGAGGAGGAGGTGCCGAGCGCGGTGCCGCCGACGCCGGTGACCCAGACCGAGGAGGCCGGCCACTGGGTCTGCGCCCGGGTGGTGGTCGGGTCGCAGTTGACGCCGGTGGCGGCGGCCCCGGGGGAGTCGTCGCCGCAGTCGCCGGTGGAGAAGGTGAAGCCGATGCCCTCGGCGGCGCCGAGCATGAAGACCTGCTCGTCGGCCTTGACCACGGCCGGGTCGATGTCGCCCGCCGTGGAGTGCATGATCTCGCCCCACGAGTTGGTGACGACGTCGGCCAGGTGCTCGTCGACGACCTTCGCCATGGCGTCGTACAGGTCGCCGTCGTAGCAGGAGTTGCCGCCGACGTAGACGACCTGGGCGTCGGGCGCGAGGCCGTGGACCATCTCCACGTCCAGCGCCTCCTCGCCGGCCCAGCCGGCGGGACCGCCGCACTCGTCCTCGTGCGTCCACTGCCCCGGCGTCATGTACTCGGTGTACTGGCCGGCGCGGAACGCCCGGTCGCCGTGGGCGGTCGCGAAGTGCGAGGCGTCGGCCGCCATGGTGGGCAGGCCGTACGCGTCGATGACCGCGACCTTCGCGCCCCTGCCCGTCAGCCCGCTGTCGTTGACGCCGTAGGCCTCGCGGAGCTGCTTGGGGGTGTAGGAGCACGGCGCGAACGGCTCGTTCGCCTCGTACCCGGCAGGCGCGCCCTTGGCCGTGCGCTCCCCGTACTTGGCGGAGCAGGTCGGGACGGTCGGCAGGCCCTTCTGCGCCGGGACGCCGGAGGCGGCGCGGGCGAAGAGGGAGGCCGACCGCCGGCTGCGGTCCACCGGCACGGCCTGCGAGACGGCCTTGTGCACCGTGTCGCTGAGGCCGCTGACGCCGAGCACGGCGCCCGCGACGGACCCGGGCAGCACCGCGTCGGAGGCCGGGGCGCGGTGGACGCCCCCGCCGGTGCGGTAGGTGTGGATGCGGGTGCCGAAGGCCTTCTCCAGCGCCGCGGTGGTGCCGGAGACCTCCACGTAGTGGGCGGTGGTGCGGCCGACCCTCAGACCGCTGCCGGCCAGCCAGGCGTGGACGGCGTCGACCTGCGCGGCGGAGGCCCCGAAGCGGGCCCGCGCCTGTGCGGGCGTCAGGTAGCGGCCGTACTGCGGGGAGGCCGGGTCGGAGACGGCGCGGGCGTACGCGGCCAGCCCGGCCGGGTCCTGCCCGGCGAGGTAGACGCGGACGTCCGCGGTGGAGTTCGCGGAGGCGGCGCCCCGGTCGGCCGAGGCGGTGGCCCAGGCCGGGTGGGTGCCGGCGAGCCTCCGGGCGGCCCCGGTCGGGGCGGCGGCGGAGGCGGCGGCCGCGGGGGCCGCGAGGGCGAGCGATCCCGCGATCAGAGCCGTGGCGGACGCCGCCACGGATATGCGGGAGAGCCGCCTGCGGGCAGCTTGCGGCACGTGGGTTCCCCCAGTTCGGTCATGGGGCGGCAGCGCCCTGTGCCGGGCGCGGCGGCCGTGGGACTGGTGGTCGCACCTGGGACAGGAGTGCGACAGAGGTGCCGTTGATGTGCATATGCACCGAAGGTGGCGTCTCAAGGGCCGGGGGAGAAGCTTTGCCGTGACATGACCCGGTCGTGTCCCGCCGGGCTGCCGGTCGTTGCACGGGACGGCCGGTCCGGAGCCGCCGGTCCGGACCGGCCGGTCCTGAGCCGCCGCTCCCGGCCGGCGCCCGGGGCGCCGCCCGGTGCGGTCCGGGTCGGCCGGGGGCCGCGGCGGGCGCTCCCCGCGGTGTCCGGGCGGTGTCCGGGCGGTGTCCGGCCGGGAGGCGCGGCTCCTCGGCCGGGGCGGCGGAGGCCGCCGGGGCGGGAGGCGGCCGCGGGGGCGGGAGAGCCGGCGGGGCGGCGCCGGAAGGGGTCGCCCGGGAAGGTGGCGTAAACCACAAGTCATACCCGAACCCGCCGCTCACCATGCGCCGGGTGGGGGACTTTTTCGCCCCGGGGGGTCGGTAATTACGACGATCACCGGCTGGACAAGCGGATCGGTCGTAACCTAGTTGAGGTGAACCACCCAACGCCCGGGAGTGTCGCCTCCCCCCTCGACCCGGTATCGGACGACCCCGCCGCGGACCATGCACCGGCCGCGGGCCTCCCCGGCGCCGATCTCCCCGGCTCCGGACTGCCCGCGCCCGACCTCCCCGGTGCGGACCTCCTCGGCACCGACCTCCCCGGGGCCGACCTCCTCCGGGCCCGGGTCCGCGCGCACGCCGCCGAGCTGGTGGCCTTCCGCCGCGACGTGCACATGCACCCCGAGCTGGGCCGCGAGGAGTTCCGCACCACCGCGCTGCTCGCCGAGCGCCTGACCCGGGCCGGCCTGCAGCCCCGCGTGCTGCCCGCCGGCACCGGCCTGGTCTGCGACATCGTCCCCGAGGGCACGCCGTCGGGCACCCCGCTGCTGGCGTTCCGGGCGGACATCGACGCGCTGCCCATCGACGACGCCAAGACCGACGTCCCGTACCGCTCCACCGTGCCCGGCCGGGCCCACGCCTGCGGCCACGACGTCCACACCGCCGTGGTGCTGGGCACCGCGCTGGTGCTGGCCGAGGCGGCGGAGGCGGGCCGGCTGCGGCAGCCGGTGCGGCTGGTCTTCCAGCCCGCCGAGGAGGTCATGCCGGGCGGGGCGCTGGACGTCATCAAGGCCGGCGGCCTGGAGGGCGTGGGCCGGATGTTCGCCGTGCACTGCGACCCGAAGGTCGACGTGGGCCGGGTGGGCCTGCGCGTCGGGGCGATCACCTCGGCCTGCGACCGCCTGGTGCTCTCCCTCGACGGGCCCGGCGGGCACACCGCCCGGCCGCACCTGACCACCGACCTGGTGGGCGCCGTCGCCCGGATGGCCGCCGACCTTCCGGGTGCTCTCGGTCGGCGGGTGGACCCCCGCTGGGGCGTCAGCCTGGTCTGGGGCCGGATCACCTCCGGCTCGGCCGCCAACGTGATCCCGCAGCACGCCGAGCTGGAGGGCACCGTCCGCTGCCTGGAGCTGGCCGGCTGGCGCGAGGCGCCCGAGCTGCTGCACGAGCTGATCGCCCGGATGGCCGAGGCCCACCGGGCCAAGTGGGAGCTGACCTACCACCGCGGGGTGCCGCCGGTGGTCAACGAGGCCGAGTCGGTCGCCCAGCTGGACGCCGCGATGCACGCCCGCTTCGGCGGGCCGCGCACCACCGTCGTGGAGGACACCGAGCAGAGCCTCGGCGGCGAGGACTTCTCCTGGTACCTGGAGAAGATCCCCGGCGCGCTGGCCCGGCTCGGGGTGCGCGACCCCGCCGAGTCCGGGGTCCGCGACCTGCACCAGGGGACCTTCGACGTGGACGAGCGGGCGATCGGCGTGGGCGTGGAGCTGTTCTGCTCGCTGGCGCTGGAGCACGCGCGCGCCCTCTGACCCGCGCCCCCTGACCGGGGGCCGCCGGGAGGGGTACGGTACGGGAGCGCAAGGGGTCGAAAGGGCGGTGTCACCGCCCGTTCCGCCCGCTATACGCCCCGTCCCGCCACGGTTTGATAACAACCGCCCCTTCCGGCGAAGCCGTAACACAACTGTGTTCTACGCGCGTTACGGTGGCGTTCGATCACGCCAGACAGGTGCGTGTCGGAAGGAGAAACTCCCTTGCGCCGAGTAACCAAGCTCGCCGCGGTTGTGCTCAGCGGTTCGCTGGGCATCGCCACGCTCGCCGCCTGCGGCAGCACGTCGGACAGCAGCTCCACCACCAGCCCCTCCGGTTCGGCCGGGGCCGGTGCCGCCGGCGGCGGTGTCAAGGTCGGCATGGCCTACGACATCGGCGGCCGCGGCGACCAGTCCTTCAACGACTCGGCCGCCCGCGGTCTCGACCAGGCCAAGCAGCAGCTCGGCGTGGCCACCAAGGAGCTCTCCGCCGGCGCCAACGAGACCCCCGCCGACAAGACGCAGCGTCTGAAGGACCTGGCCGAGGCGGGCTACAGCCCGATCATCGCCATCGGCTTCTCCTACGCCGACGCCGTCAAGACGGTCGCCAAGGAGCACCCGAACACCAAGTTCGCGATCGTCGACTCCGTCGTCGACGCCCCGAACGTCACCAGCCTGGTCTTCACCGAGGAGCAGAGCTCCTACCTCGCCGGCGTGGCCGCCGCGGCGAAGTCGAAGACCCACAAGATCGGCTTCATCGGCGGCGTCAACGTGCCGCTGATCAACAAGTTCGAGGCCGGCTTCACCGCGGGCGTCAAGGCGACCGACCCGAGCGCCACGGTCACCCCGCAGTACCTCTCGCAGCCGCCGGACTTCAAGGGCTTCACCTCGCCCGACCTGGGCAAGGCCGCCGCGCAGGGCATGCTGGACAAGGGCGTCGACGTCGTCTACGCCGCGGCCGGCAGCTCCGGCAACGGCGCGATCGAGGCCGTCGCCGCCAAGAAGGCCTGGGCCATCGGCGTCGACTCCGACCAGTACAAGCAGGACGCCCTCGCCAAGAGCAAGGACGCGATCCTCACCTCGGCGATCAAGAACGTCGACGTCGCGGTCTTCGACTTCATCAAGTCGGTCAAGGACGGCTCGGCGAAGACCGGCACCGTCACCTTCGACCTGAAGAGCGGCGGTGTCGGCTACTCCAAGACCAACACCGCCGCCCTCGACGCGGCCACCGTCGCCAAGATCGAGAAGGCCAAGCAGGACATCATCGACGGCAAGGTCACGCCGCCGACCACCGTCAAGCAGTAACGCCGGTCCCTGCCCCCCGGGGCAGGTTCCGCACCGACGGTCGAGGGGCCCGCCGAACGCGCCGCGCGCGGCGGGCCCCTTCCCGTACCGGGCGGGGCCGGGCCGGACGACACGTCCCGGCACCGGACCCGGTCCAGGCCATGCCCCCCACCCGCACCGTCCGAGTTCTGCCTCGCGTCCACCCGGGGCGGATGCCACAGCCCCTCCAGGAGTGCGCCATCACTGCTCCGAGCGCCCGCAAGGGCGAACCCCCAGCCGGCGCCGGGACCGAGCCTGCCGCCGTCGAACTGCGCGGTATCACCAAGCGCTTCCCCGGCGTCGTCGCCAACCACGACATCGACATCACGGTCCGCCGCGGCACCGTCCACGCCCTCGTGGGCGAGAACGGCGCCGGCAAGTCGACCCTGATGAAGATCCTCTACGGGATGCAGCGCCCCGACGAGGGCACCATCACCCTCGACGGCGAGCGCGCGGACCTGCACACCCCGGCCGACGCCATCGCGCGCGGCATCGGCATGGTGCACCAGCACTTCATGCTGGCCGACAACCTCACGGTGCTGGAGAACGTCGTCCTCGGCGCCGAGAAGCTGCACGGCATCTCCGGCCGGGCCCGTGCCCGGATCATGGAGATCTCGGACGCCTACGGCCTCGGCGTGCGCCCCGACGTGCTGGTCGAGCACCTCGGCGTCGCCGACCGCCAGCGGGTGGAGATCCTCAAGGTCCTCTACCGCGGCGCCCGCACCCTGATCCTCGACGAGCCCACCGCCGTCCTGGTGCCGCAGGAGGTCGACGCGCTCTTCGACAACCTGCGCGGGCTGAAGTCCGAGGGCCTCACCGTCATCTTCATCTCGCACAAGCTCGACGAGGTGCTCTCCGTCGCCGACGCGATCACCGTCATCCGGCGCGGCACCACCGTCGCCAGCGTCGACCCGCGCGAGGTCAACTCCCGCCAGCTCGCCGAGCTGATGGTCGGCAGCGAGCTGCCCTCCCCGGAGACCCGCGAGTCCACCGTCACCGACGTGCCGATGCTCACCGTCGACGGCCTGCGGCTCAGCGAGGTCGACCCGGACGGCGTCGACCGCGTCGTCCTCGACGGCATCGGCTTCACCATCCACAAGGGCGAGGTCCTGGGCATCGCCGGCGTGGAGGGCAACGGCCAGGCCGAACTGGTCGAGGCCATCATGGGCATGCGCAGGCCCGACGCCGGCACGGTCACCCTCGACGGCGCCGACCTCTCGCACGCCCTCACCCGGGCCCGCCGCGAGGCCGGCATCGGCTACATCCCCGAGGACCGCCACCGGCACGCCCTGCTGCTGGAGGCCCCGCTCTGGGAGAACCGGATCCTCGGCCACGTCACCGAGGAGCCCAACAGCCGCCGCGGCGTCCTCAACCCGGGCGCGGCCCGCCGCGACACCGAGCGGATCGTCGCCGAGTACGACGTGCGCACCCCCGGCATCGACGTCACCGCCTCCTCCCTGTCGGGCGGCAACCAGCAGAAGCTGATCGTCGGCCGCGAGATGAGCCACCGGCCCCGGCTGCTCATCGCCGCCCACCCGACCCGCGGCGTGGACGTCGGCGCCCAGGCCCAGATCTGGGACCACATCCGCGAGGCCCGCCGCGAGGGCCTGGCGGTCCTCCTGATCTCCGCGGACCTCGACGAGCTGATCGGCCTGTCCGACACCCTCCGGGTCATGTACCGCGGCCGCCTGGTCGCCGACGCCGACCCGGCCACCGTCACCCCCGAGGAGCTGGGCTCCGCGATGACCGGCGCCGCCCGCGGCCACCTGGAGAGCCCCGCCGGGGAGTCCGGCACCGCCGAGCCCGTCGCCGGCCCCGGCGAGGCCCCCGCCTCCGACGGGCCCGCCTCCGGCGAGGCCGCCACCACCGGGCAGGACGGCACCACCGGGCAGGACGGCACCACCGAGCAGGCGGAGAAGTAGCCCCATGAACAAGTCCCTGAAGAAGCTGGACGGGGAGCGGCTGCTCCTCGGCCTCGCGGCCCCGGTGCTCGCCGTGGTCACCGCCCTGGTCGTCACCGCCCTGGTGCTGCTCGCCTCCGGCAAGGACCCCTTCCAGGCGTTCTCCGAGATGCTGGACTACGGCGCCAAGGCCGACAGCCAGGTCTACATCCTCAACAAGGCGACCACCTACTACCTCGCGGGTCTCGCGGTCGCCCTGGGCTTCCGGATGAACCTGTTCAACATCGGCGTGGACGGCCAGTACCGCATGGCGGCCTTCTTCGCCGCCGTGGTCGGCGCCCAGCTGCACCTGCCGGGCGTGCTGCACGTCCTGGTGATCGTGCTGGTGGCCATGCTGGTCGGCGCCATGTGGGCCGGCATCGCCGGCGCGCTCAAGGTGACCCGCGGCGTGAGCGAGGTCATCTCGACCATCATGCTCAACGCGATCGCCACCTACCTGATCTCCTACCTGCTCAACCCGAGCCGGCTCGCGAACCTGGACTCCTCCGGGAACGTCGCCACCCCGCTCATCCCCGACTCCGGCCACTTCTTCTCGTTCGCGACGAAGGGCGGCCCCCTGTGGGGCTTCCTCCTCGTCGCGGTCGTCGCCGGCGTCGCCTTCTGGTGGGGCCTGTCCCGCACCCGCTTCGGCTTCGACCTGCGCACCGCCGGCGGCTCGGACAGCGCCGCCCTCGCCAGCGGCGTCAACGTCAGGCGGATGGTCGTCACCGCCATGCTGATCTCCGGCGCCATGGCCGGCCTGGTCGGCATGCCGGAGCTGCTGAACAACTCCTACCAGTACAGCCTCAACTTCCCGGCCGGCGTCGGCTTCACCGGCATCTCGGTGGCCCTCCTCGGCCGCAACAACCCGATCGGCGTCGCCGTCGGCGCACTGCTGTGGGCCTTCATCGAGCGCGCCACCGGCCACCTGGAGATGGCGGGCTACGACAAGGAGATCGCCGGCGTCATCCAGGGCGTCATCGTCCTCGCCGTCGTGGTCGCCTACGAGCTGGTCCGCCGGTACGGGCTGCGCCGCCAGCAGAGCCGGGTGGGCCGCGAGCTCGCCGCCCAGGCCGTCCAGACCCAGAACCAGGAGGTGCCGGCGTGAGCGCCCCCAGCCCCACCGGCGACAAGACCGCCGAGGCCCTCGCCGGAACCACCGGCGCCGGCCAGGCCGCCCGCCTGACCGGCCGCCGCAGGCTCTCCCCGGCGGTGGTCCTGCTGATCGTCGCGGGCGCCCTGGTGGCGGTCTCGGCCGTGCGCGCCCTCACCGGCGCCCAGGACGTCACCTCCCCCGGCCAGATCGCCGGCGCCCTCACCATGGCCGTGCCGATCGGCCTGGCCGGCCTCGGCGGCCTGTGGGCCGAGCGGGCCGGCGTGGTCAACATCGGCCTCGAGGGCATGATGATCCTCGGGACCTTCTTCGGCGCCTGGGCCGGCTGGCAGACCAGCCCCTGGCTCGGCGTGCTGGCCGGCATGGTCGGCGGCGCGCTCGGCGGCCTGGTCCACGCCTTCGTCACCGTCACCATCGGCGTCGACCACATCGTCTCCGGTGTGGCCATCAACATCCTGGCGCTGGGCGCCACCCAGTACCTCGCCAAGCTGGTCTTCGCCGACAAGCCGGCGGGCAGCCCCAAGCAGTCCCCGCCGATCGACGACATCGGCAGCGTCTCGCTCCCGTGGGTCTCGGACTGGCTGGACAAGGTCGCGGCGCACCACTGGTTCCTGGTCTCGGACGTCGCGGGCATCCTCGGCGGCCTCACCACCGACGTGTCGCTGCTGACGCTGCTGGCGGTGGCCCTGCTGATCGGCACCTTCTTCGCGCTCTGGAAGACCGCCTTCGGCCTGCGGCTGCGCTCCTGCGGCGAGAACCCGACCGCCGCCGAGTCCCTCGGCGTCAACGTCTACCGCTACAAGTACCTGGCCGTCATCGCCTCCGGCGCCCTGGCGGGCCTCGGCGGCGTCTTCATCGCCATGGTCCCCTCGCACATCTACAACGAGGGCCAGACCGGCGGCCGCGGCTACATCGGCCTCGCGGCGATGATCTTCGGCAACTGGCGGCCGGGCGGCCTCGCCATGGGCGCGGGCCTCTTCGGCTACACCGACTCGCTGCAGCTCCGCAACGGCGGCCCCTCCGTCCACGCCCTGCTGCTCCTGGTCGCCGTGCTGCTGCTGGTCATCGCCCTGTGGCGGGCCTACCGCCGCCGGTGGACCGCCGCCGTCGTCAGCGCGGTCGCCGGCGCGGGGCTGCTGGTCTGGTACGCCACGACCGACACCGTGCCGATCGAGTTCGTCGGCGCCACCCCGTACGTGGCCACGCTGCTGGTGCTCTCCCTGGCCTCGCAGCGGCTGCGGATGCCCAAGGCGGACGGCCTCGTCTACCGCAGGGGACAGGGCAAGTGACGCCCGCCCGGGACGCGGACGCGGCCGTCGACTGGGAGGGCCTGCGGGCCGCCGCGCGGGACGCCATGGCCCACGCGTACGTCCCGTACAGCAAGTACCCGGTCGGCGCCGCCGCCCTGGTCGAGGACGGCCGCACGGTCACCGGCTGCAACGTGGAGAACGCCTCCTACGGGCTCGGCCTCTGCGCCGAGTGCGGTCTGGTCTCCGCCCTGCACCTCAGCGGCGGCGGCCGGCTGGTGGCTTTCACCTGCTGCGACGGCGAGGGCGAGCGGCTCATGCCGTGCGGCCGCTGCCGCCAGCTGCTCCACGAGCACGGCGGCCCGGACCTCCTGGTCGACCTGCCGTCGGGCATCCGCCCGATGCGCGAGGTCCTGCCCGACGCCTTCGGCCCCGAGCGGCTCCCGGGCCGCTGACCCGGCGGTCCCCCGGCCCGGCGGCCCGCCGATCCGGCGGTCCGCCGGCCCGGCGGTCCCTGCACACCCGAACGCACCCCGGCGGGTCTTCCCGACGGGTGCCCCCGAGGAGTGTCGCGCCCGGTCCCGGCCCACCGGCCCCGGCCGGGGCGCGACACTCCTCGTGCTTCCTCCCCACAGCAAGGAACCCCATGGACGCCATCTCCGTGATCCGGACCAAGCGCGACCGCGGCGAGCTGACCGACGCGCAGATCGACTGGGTGATCGACGCCTACACCCGCGGCGACGTCGCCGACGAGCAGATGTCCGCGCTCGCCATGGCGATCCTCCTCAACGGCATGAACGCCCGTGAGATCAGCCGCTGGACCGATGCCATGATCCGCTCCGGCGAGCGGATGGACTTCTCCTCCCTGCCGCTGCCCACCGCCGACAAGCACTCCACCGGCGGCGTCGGCGACAAGATCACCCTGCCGCTCGCCCCGCTGGTCGCCGCCTGCGGCGCCGCCGTCCCGCAGCTCTCCGGCCGCGGCCTCGGCCACACCGGCGGCACCCTGGACAAGCTGGAGTCCGTCCCCGGCTGGCGGGCGCTGCTCTCCAACGACGAGATGATGCGCACCCTGCGCGACTGCGGCGCCGTGATCTGCGCCGCCGGCGACGGCCTCGCCCCGGCCGACAAGAAGCTGTACGCCCTGCGCGACGTCACCGGCACCGTCGAGGCCATCCCGCTGATCGCCAGCTCCATCATGAGCAAGAAGATCGCCGAGGGCACCGGCGCCCTGGTCCTCGACGTCAAGGTCGGCTCCGGCGCCTTCATGAAGAACCTCGACGACGCCCGCGAGCTCGCCCGCACCATGGTCGGCCTCGGGAGGGCCGCCGGCGTCGAGACCCGCGCCCTGCTCACCGACATGTCCACCCCGCTCGGCCTCACCGCGGGCAACGCGCTGGAGGTCCGCGAGTCGCTGGAGGTGCTGGCCGGCGGCGGCCCCGCCGACGTCGTCGAGCTCACCCTCGCGCTCGCCCGCGAGATGCTCGCCGCGGCCGGCGTCCACGGCAAGGACCCGGCCGACGCCCTGCGCGACGGCTCCGCCATGGACCACTGGCGCCGGATGATCGCGGCCCAGGGCGGCGACCCCGACGCGGAGCTGCCCGTCGCCCGCGAGCGCCAGGTCGTCACCGCCCCCGCCTCCGGCGTGCTCACCGGCCTCGACGCGTACGCCGTCGGCGTCTGCGCCTGGCGCCTCGGCGCGGGCCGCGCCCGCAAGGAGGACCCGGTGCAGGCGGGCGCCGGCGTGGAGATCCACGCCAAGCCCGGCGACACCGTCACCGAGGGGCAGCCGCTGCTCACCCTCCACACCGACACCCCCGAGCGCTTCGCCTACGCGGCCGAGGCCCTCGACGGCGCGGTCTCCGTGGCCCCGGCGGGCACCGCCTTCACGCCGTCCCCGATCGTCCTGGACCGGATCGTCTGACGGAGCGTCATGTGTGCGGGGGGTCCGCGGCCGTCCGGCCGCGGACCCCCCGCACGCCCCGGGCCGACGGCCTCGGGGGCGAGCGTGTTCTCCACGAGGTCGAGGGAGCGCAGGCCGCGCAGCGCGGCGACCGCCTCGGGCAGCCGGTCCAGTCCGGCGTGCGGGGCGACCGGGGCGGCCGCGGTGCCGTCGACCGTCCGCAGCGCCCCCTCGGGCAGCCCCTCCGGCTCCGGCGCGCCGGCCGGCCGCCGGGGCCGTCCGCCCCCGGGCGGTGCGGCGTCAGCCGTCGCCGCCCTCCTCGCGCAGGCCCACGCAGTCCAGCGTCCAGAAGGTCTCCGCGTAGACGAAGGTGCCGGTCATCCACGGTTCGTACGCGGGGAGCCGGGCGGCCTGGAAGGCCGGGGGAGGGATGCGCAGCGACGGGGAGCGGAAGCCGGCGGTGTCGGCGCGCTCGAAGCCGCGGGCGCCGTACTAGCCCGGTGGGCCCTCCAGGAAGACCAGCGGTGCCTCCGCGGCCGCGGCGGCGGCCAGGGCGTGGGCGACGAGCCGGGTGCCGATGCCGCGGCCCTGGTGCTCGGGGAGCACGCCCAGGGGTGAGAGGGTGAGGACGTCCACGATCCGCGACGGGGCGTCCAGACGGCCCGCGCTGAGCATCACGTGGCCGACCACCCGGCCGTCGTGCACGGCGACGAAGGAGAGCGGCTCCAGGGCTGCGGGGGCGGTCCGCAGCGCGTCCACCAGGCCCGGGACGCGGACGGCGTCGCCGAAGGCCCGCGCGTGGACCTCGCGGATCAGGGCGTGGTCGGCGGACGTCTCGGGGCGGATCACCGGCTCCGCTGCGGGAGTTCCTGTCACGGCGGCGCAGACTAGCGGCGGCGGCCCGCCGGGGCCACCGGATTGTCGCGGGCCGGCCGGTGCATGCCGACGGGCGCGGGGGCGGGCGGACCGGCCTCCGGGGCGCGGGCCGGTCAGGGGCGGCGGGCGACGGTGACGATCTCGGGGGAGGCCGCGGTCAGCGGGCTGCGGTCCCAGTCCCCGTACTGCTCCTCCACCGCCAGGCCCGCCCCGGCCAGGAAGTCCGCCAGCGCCTCCGGCCCGAGGAACCGCAGGGTGCTGCGGCTCACCCGCGGGCGGTCCCAGGCGGGGCCGGTGTAGGTCTCGGTGAAGCGGACGACGCCCCCCGACGCCTCCTCCACCGCGTGCGAGACCCGTACCGGGCGTCCGGCGGCGTCCACGGCCTCCACCGCGCGGTCCGGGGTCCAGCGCTCCCACGCCCGGGCGGCCGGGTTGCGGGTCTCGAACGCGAAGCGGCCGCCGGGGGCGAGGGCGGCGCGGACGGCGGCGAGCGCGGCCCGCACCTCGTCGTCGCCGACGAGGACCTGGAAGGCGTGGCCGGTCATCACCGCCAGGTCGAACTCCTCGCGCCACCCGGCCGTGCCGAGGTCGCCGAGGACCCACTCCACGTCAGGCCGCGCCCGGGCCCGGTCGAGCATCGCGGCGGCGGGGTCGAGCCCGCACAGCCGCCCGGTGCGGCCCTCCTCGCGGGCCCGGCGCAGCAGCGCGCCCGTCCCGCAGCCGACGTCGAGCACGGAGGCCGCAGGCATCACGAGGCCCAGGTGGAAGTCGTCGCACGGCCGCCAGGGGTTGAGCACGTCGTACAGGGCGGCCAGGTCCGGGTCGGAGAAGGCGAGGTCGGGCACCGCGCCAGTCTGCGCCCCGGACCCGCCCCCGGCGACCGGTTTTCCGCCCCCGGCGGCCCCGCTGCCCGGGCGCGGACCGGGGGGCCCGCCCCGCCCCCGCCCCGCGGACCGGCTCCGCACGGCGGCGGACGGGGACGGCTCCGCCCCGACCGCATCCGTCCGGGCGGGGTCCGGCGCCCTGCGGCTAGGCGGAGCCCGACAGGGCGCGGACGCCCGCCCGGCGGTCGGCGAGGGCGCGGCGGGTGGCGTACAGGGTGATGCCGGCCGCGAGGACCATCGCGGTCAGGCCGACGGCGGCGGTGCCCGGCCACCCGGCGGCGTGGAAGGCGTCGGCGCCGAGGGTGCCGCCGAGGCTGTTCCCCGTGTAGTACGCGATCAGGTACAGCGCCGACGCCTGGGCGCGGCCGGTCGCGGCGGTCCGCCCGACGGACGAGGAGGCCACCGCGTGGCCGGCGAAGAAGCCGCCGGTGATCAGGACCAGGCCGAGCAGGGCGCAGGCGAGGGTGTCGCCGAGGCTGACCAGCAGGCCCGCCACGGTGGTGCCGGTCGCCGCGTACAGGGCGCCGCGCCGGCCGAGCCGGCCCGCCAGCCGCCCGGCGCCCGCCGAGGTGGCGGTGCCCACCAGGTAGACGGCGAAGACGGAGGCGGCGGCCGACTCGGGCAGGCGGAAGGGCTCGGCGACCAGCCGGTACCCGGCGGTGGTGTAGACGGCGCCGAAGACCGCCATGAAGAGCGCGCCCAGCGCGTACAGCCGCGCCAGCAGCGGGTTGCGCAGGTGCCCGGCGACGGTGCGGGCGAGCGCCCGCGGGTCGACCGGGGCGCGGCGGAAGTGCCGGGCGGCGGGCACCAGCAGCCGGAAGGCCGCCGCGCAGGCGAGGGCGAGGACGGCGGTCGACGCCACGCCCCAGCGCCAGCCCCAGGCGGCGGCGGTCCAGCCGGACAGCAGCCGCCCGCCCATGCCGCCGATGCTGTTGCCGGCCACGTACAGGCCCATGGCGCCCGCCAGGGCGGAGGGGTGCACCTCCTCGGCGAGGTAGGCCATGGCGGTGGCGGGCAGCCCCGCGAGGGCGGCGCCCTGGAGGGCCCGCAGCGCCACCAGGGCGGTGAGGTCCGGGGCGAAGGGCAGCGCGAGGCCGATCAGTGCGGCGCCGGACACCGAGGCCGTCATGACGGCGGTCCGCCCGTACCGGTCGGAGAGCGCGCTGGCGGGCAGCAGCGCCGCGGCCAGGCCCAGCGTGGCGGCGGACGCGGTCCAGCTCGCCTGCCCGGGGGTGAGGCCGAGGTCGGCGGAGAGGACCGGCAGCAGGCCCTGCGTGCAGTACAGCAGCACGAAGGTGGCCATGCCCGCGGCGAAGAGGGCCAGGTTGGCGCGGCGGTAGCCGCGCTCGCCGGCGCGGTGGCGGAGGTCGGGGACGGCGGCGGCACGGGCGTCCGGCGGCACGGCCGCGGACGCCCCGGTACTGGCGGCTGGCATGGTCCGAACGTAGGACGGTGCCGTTCGATGCGTCCAATGCATGCGGCGGGCAGAATCGATGCCGTGGCGTATGAGACCAGGCAGGAGCCGCAGGACCTTCCCGGGATGCTCGCCGAGCTGGGACCGGACGGTCCCGCGGGACTGCTGGCGCCCCGGCTCGCCCGGTTCGCCGCGGTGGCCCGGCTGGAGCACGTGACCCGGGCCGCGCAGCTGCTGGCCGTGCCGCAGCCGACCCTCAGCCGCACGGTGGCGCGGCTGGAGGAGGAGCTGGGGGTGGCGCTGCTCGCCCGGCAGGGGCGCACGGTGCGGCTCACCCGGGCGGGCCGGGTGCTGCTGGGCTCGGTCGAGCGGGCGCTGGCCGAGCTGGAGCGGGGCGCGGAGGCGGCGCGGGCGGAGGCGGACCCGGAGGCCGGGCGGGTCGTGTTCGGCTTCCTCCACACCATGGGGACGGACGCGGTGCCGGCGCTGCTGCGCGGCTTCCGCGCCGACCACCCCCGGGTGCGGTTCCAGCTCGTGCAGGACTACGTCGCCGCCATGCTGGGGCGGCTGCGCTCCGGCGAGCTGGACCTGTGCCTGGTCTCGCCGCTGCCGGACGCGCCCGACCTGGAGGCCCGCCCGCTGGACGAGCAGCGCCTCCACCTGGCCGTCCCGGCCGACCACCGGCTGGCCGGGCGCCGCCGCGTCCGGCTCGCCGAGGTGGCGGACGAGCCGTTCGTCGCGGTGGAGCGCGGGTACGGGCTGCGGGTGCTCCTGGAGGGCTTCTGCGAGGAGGCCGGGTTCGCGCCCCGGGTGGCCTTCGAGGGGGAGGACGCGGAGACGCTGCGCGGCCTGGTCGCGGCGGGGCTCGGCGTGGCGCTGCTGCCCCCGGCGCTGGTGCCGCGGCCCGGGGTGGTGGAGCTGGACGTCACCGCGCCCCGCACCCGCCGCGCCATCGGGCTGGCCTGGGTGGCGGGCCGCCCGGCGACGCGGCCGGTGGCCGAGTTCCGCGACTTCGTCCTGTCGCGGCGCGGACGGCTGCTCGACCACGACTGAGGGAGGGGCGCGGGCCGGGGGCGCACCATCGCACCGTCCACGGTGCGGAGGAAGGCCCTGCCGCCGTTCCCGGCCCGCGCGTGCACGGTGCCGGTGCCGGTGCCGGTGCCGGTGCCGGTGAGCGTGCCGTCCTCCGGGCCGGGGTTCGTGTCGCCCTGCGGAGGGGGCCCGCCGTCCGGAGGGGCGGGCGGCGTTCCGGCCCCCGCCCGGCGGCGGGAGCGGTGCGTCCGGGGCCGGTGGCGGTGGAGGCCGGTACCGCCCGGCGGACGCCGGGTGCTCCGGGGAACGATACCGACTCGAAACGCCACTTCTACGCGCGTAGGCGCTATCGTTGGCCAATGGAGAACACGATTGCCACCGGCGCGGGCACGGCCCCGCACACCCCCACCGCGGACCAGATCCGCCGCGCCCCCAAGGTGCTGCTCCACGACCACCTCGACGGCGGCCTGCGCCCGCGGACCATCGTGGAGCTCGCCGCCGCGTGCGGCTACGAGGGCCTGCCCACCACCGACCCCGACAAGCTCGGCCTGTGGTTCCGGGAGGCCGCCGACTCCGGCTCCCTGGAGCGCTACCTGGAGACCTTCGCCCACACCTGCGCCGTGATGCAGACCCGTGAGGCGCTGGTCCGGGTCGCCGCCGAATGCGCCGAGGACCTCGCCGCCGACGGCGTCGTCTACGCCGAGGTGCGCTACGCCCCCGAGCAGCACCTGGAGGCCGGGCTCACCCTGGAGGAGGTCGTCGAGGCCGTCAACGAGGGCTTCCGGCTGGGCGAGCGCCGGGCCCGCGAGAACGGGCACCGCATCCGGGTCGGCGCGCTGCTCACCGCCATGCGCCACGCCGCCCGCTCGCTGGAGATCGCCGAGCTCGCCAACGCCTACCGCGACCGCGGCGTGGCCGGCTTCGACATCGCCGGCGCCGAGGCGGGCCACCCGCCCACCCGGCACCTCGACGCGTTCGAGTACCTCAAGCGGGAGAACAACCACTTCACCATCCACGCCGGGGAGGCCTTCGGCCTGCCCTCCATCTGGCAGGCGCTCCAGTGGTGCGGCGCCGACCGCCTCGGCCACGGCGTCCGCATCATCGACGACATCACGACCGGCCCCGTCGGCGAGGTGCGGCTGGGCCGGCTGGCGGCGTACGTGCGGGACCGGCGCGTCCCGCTGGAGATGTGCCCCACCTCCAACCTGCAGACCGGCGCCGCCTCCTCGTACGCGGAGCACCCCATCGGCCTGCTGCGCCGCCTGCACTTCCGGGTCACGGTCAACACCGACAACCGGCTGATGAGCGGGACCAGCATGAGCCGCGAGTTCCAGCACCTGGTGGACGCCTTCGCCTACACCCTGGACGACCTGCAGTGGTTCACCGTCAACGCGATGAAGTCCGCGTTCCTGCCGTTCGACGAGCGCCTGGCCATGATCAACGACGTGATCAAGCCCGGCTACGCGGAGCTCAAGGCCGAGTGGCTCTTCGGCGGTGCCGAGCGGGTGTGACCGCGCGCCGCGCCCGGCGCGGCCCCGCCGTCCGCCCCCTCCGGGGCCCGTCCGGGGCCCGTCCGGCGCCCGTCCCCCGTCCGGCGCGCGTTGCGCCGTGCGGGGGACGCCGTTTGTCCGGCGGCGACCGGCGTCACTACGGTGGGTGCTCCACAGCACACGAGGCGTAGCAGGGCGCACCCCCCGGCGCCGCACGCCACCAGCACCACGAGGAACCCCCATGAAGAAGGCCGCCCTCAGGACCGCAGGCACCGCCGTGCTCGGAGCCGCCCTCGCGGCGGGAGCCGCGGGCACCGCCGCCGCAGCCCCGGCCGCGCAGGCCGGCGCCCTGCCGCTCCCCGCCGGGAGCGCCCTCGCCGGCAGTCCCGTCACCGGCACCCTCGGACAGCTGCCCCTCGCCGGGACCGTCGGCAGCACCCTGGGCGACCTCAACCCCGGCACCGGGGCCCGCATCGCCTCGGAGGGCCTCCAGACGCTCCAGCCGACCCTGGCCGGCGCCGCCCAGGCCGCCGGGCACCTGGCCGAGCAGAACCGGCCCCGGCAGCACCGGGCCGGCGGCGTCTCCGTGACCCCCGGTGCCCGCGGCAACTCGGTCGGCGGCCCGGTGGGCCAGGTCCTGGGCGCCCTGGGCGGCGGGGGGCTCGGCGGCGGCCTCGGCGGCAACGGCGGGGCCGGGAACGGCTTCGGCAACGGCTTCGGCGGCAACGGCACGGGCGCCGGAGGGGCGAACGGCGGCGGCCTCGGCGGCTTCGGCGGCCTGGGCGGCATGCTCGGCGGCTGACCGCGCTCCGCGCGCGGCGGAGGCCCGCCCCCCGGAACCTGCCGTCCCGGGGGGCGGGCCTCCGTGCCGTCCGGGGGCGGGCCCCCGGAGCCCGGCCCCGCGCCCGGGGCGCCGCCGGCCGGTCACGGCTCCTGGGGGAGCAGCAGCCACAGGGCCAGGTAGAGCAGGAACTGGGGACCCGGCAGCAGGCAGGAGGCCAGGAAGACCACCCGCACCGTCCACGGGGTCAGGCCGAAGCGCTCCGCGAGTCCGGCGCAGACGCCGGCGACGACGCGGTGGTGGCGGGGGCGGGCGAGCGTGGTCATGGGGATCTCCTCCTGCGTTCCGGCCGGCCCCTCCAGGCCTGCCGTCCGCCTCGATCCTCCGCCGCGGCGGCACGTCCGGCATCGGTCCGTACGCCGATCCGCGACCCCCGGATCCCCCGGGGTCACGCCGGTCCCGTTCCCGGGGGGCCGTCAGGGGCCCTCTCGGGGTCACCGGCCGGTCCGAGCCGTTCCGGCCCGGTCCCGCCCCGGCCCCTGCCGTACCCGCCCGGGCCGCACCGGAACCGACCGCTCCCGCCCCGGCCGCACGCGCCCCGGCCGGCCGCGCACGGGCCGCCGGTCCGCCCGTCCGGGAGCGCTCAGGACGGTCCGCGGGCCTGCGCCACCTCGTACGGCGCCGGGGCGGCGGCCGCGTCCTGCACCGGCCGCCGGCGGCGCGGGAGCAGGCCGCCCGCCGGGGCGGCCGCCGCACCCCCGGGTCCGCCCGCCGCACCCTCCGGGGCGTCCGCCTCCGACGGGCCCGGCCGGCCGCCGCGGCGGCGCAGCCGGGCCCGTGCCGCGGGCACCACGGCCAGGTGGGCCGCGGCCACGCCGAACAGGCCCAGCAGCACGTCGTCCACGTCGAGGACGTGCCCGGGCACGCACGTCTGCAGGAACTCCAGCCCGGTGCGGATCAGGCCCGCCGCGGCCAGGGTCCGCAGCAGCGACGGCAGCCAGCGCACGCCCGTCCTGCCGTCGGCGAGCGGCAGCAGCACCCCGAGCGGCGCCATGGCCAGCACGCCCAGGGCGAGGCGGCGGTAGCTCTCCGCCGTGCCCGCGGACAGGTCGCGGCCGATGGAGGCGAAGGGCCGCAGGTTGGCGTCGTACACCCAGGCGACGGGCACCGGGCGGAGGGCGAACCAGGCCACGACCGCCAGGTGGACGCCGAGCAGCACCAGGCCGGCGGTGCGGAGCGCCGGGGTCGCGGGCGGCCGCGGCGACGCCCAGACCGCCGGTGCGGCCCTCCGCCGTCCCTGTCCGGGCTGCCGGCCGTCCCCGGCCCGTACGCCGGTGCCTCCTCGCTGCACGTGCGGAAGGACGCGCGGTACGGACCGGGCGGTTCCGCGCGGGAACGGTCCGTTCCGCGGACCCGGCGTCCGGCGCCGGACCGTCCGGTCCCGTCCGGGGCCGGCCGGCGGCGGCCCCGCCGGTGTCAGGGGCGGGCGTCCCGCAGGCAGCCGGGGGTCGCCGAGGGGCGGGCCGTCGGCGGCGCGGCGGGGCCGAAGGCCGTGGGGGAGCCGGGCGCCGTCGGCTGCTTGGCGGCGAAGGGCGCGGCCAGGGCGCCCGCCACGGCGGTCCCGCTCGGGGCCGCGGTGACGTCGGCGGGCGCCGTCGGACACGCGGTGCGGCTCGCCGGGGCGCCCGCGTCCACGGGCACGGCCGTGGGCCGGATGCCGCACGCGGCCACCGAGGCGCCCAGCAGCACGACCACCGCCGCGCCCCTGCAGGCGCTCCGCACCCCACCGCTCACCGCTGTCCCCTTCCCGCGCCCGCGCCCTTGCCCGCGCTCCCGTCCTGCACACCCGCACCGCCTGCGGCGCCCCCGGCGTCCCCGGCGCTCCCGCGCCCGCCGCTCCCGCCCGGCGGGTCCGCGTCGGCCGGTCCGCCGCCCGGCCCGCCGGAGGGCTCCTTCGGCAGGACCAGGGTGAACACCGCCCCGCCCGGCGAGCCGTCGGGCTTCGCGGGGGCGTTCGCGGCGGTGATGGTACCGCCGTGGATGCGGGCGTTCTCCATCGCGATGGAGAGGCCGAGCCCGCTGCCCTCGGACCGCGCCCGGCCCTTGTCGGCCTTGTAGAACCGGTCGAAGACGTGCGGCAGCACGTCCTCGGGGATACCGGGCCCACTGTCCCGGACCTCGACGACGACCTGCTCCTCCGGCGGGAGCACGGCCCGCCCCTCCGCGGTCCGCACGTGTGCGGGGCGCGGCTCGGTGCGCACCCGCACCACGACCGGCGAGCCGCCGTGCTTGAGGGCGTTGCCGATCAGGTTGGCGAAGACCACGTCCAGCCGCCGCGGGTCGACCCGGGCGACCATGCCGCGCGGGGCGTCCAGCTCCACCGCGTCGAACCAGGCCCGCCCGTCGATGCAGGACATGATCAGGTCGGCGATGTCCACCTCGTCCGCGACCAGCTTCGCCGTCCCGGCGTCGAACCGGGTGACCTCCATGAGGTTCTCCACCAGGTCGGAGAGCCTGCGCGTCTCGCTGACGACCAGCCGCACGGCGGGCTCGATCATCGGGTCGAGCGCGTCGGCCTCGTCCTCCAGGATGTCCGTCACGGCGGTCATCGCGGTCAGCGGGGTGCGCAGCTCGTGCGACATGTCGGCGACGAACCGGCGGCTCGCCGCCTCCCGCGCGCTCAGCTCCTCGACCTGGGCGGCCAGCGCCTCGGCGGTGCTGTTGAAGGTCCGCGCCACGTCGGCCAGCTCGTCGGCGCCGCGGACCTCCAGCCGGGTGTCCCAGCGGCCCTCGCCCAGCCGGCGCGCCGCCTCGCCGAGCCGCTGCACCGGCCGCAGCACGGTGGCGGAGGCGGCCTGCGCCAGCAGCGCCGAGCCCACGAGGGCGAGCAGGGCGGCGATGCCCAGCGACCAGGCGAGCGTGTCGAGGTCGGCCCGCTCGTCGCCCAGCGACTTGAACATGTACGCCGTGGGCCCGGTCGGCACGATGCGGGTGCCGCCGACCAGGAACGGCTCGCCGTCCAGGACCACCCGCTGCCAGTACAGGTGGTAGCGGTAGCTGTTGCCGTCCCCCAGGGGGCGTGCGACCGGCACCGCGGCCCGCAGGGCGGCCGGGACGCGGGCCAGGGTGAACTGCTCGGGCAGGGACGAGGCCGTGCAGTCGGGGTGGGCGGCGTCGACCACCACGACCTGGTAGTTCAGGCCGGGCGGCGGGCTGGCCACCACCCGGGCCAGGGCCTGCAGGTCCCGGCAGTCCGGTGCGAGCGGCATCTCCGAGACGTTGCGGGTGAGGGAGTCGCGGAAGTCGTTGAGGGCGCTGTCCTGGGCCCGCTTGAGGACGGCGTCCCGGTTCAGCCAGTACGCGATCCCCGACGCCGACACCGCCGCGGTCAGCGCGACCAGGGCGAACACCGCGATCAGCCGTATCCGCAGCGACGTCAGCCGCATCCGGCGGCCCGGCCGCTCGCCTTCCGCCACGCCGCGCGGCGGGGCGGTCTCCTGATAGTCCGTCACGTCCGCATTCCGTGGGGTCCGGTCCCGCCGCCCGGAGGGGGCGGGACGCTGCTACGAGGGGGGGTCGAGCCGGTATCCGACCCCGCGCACGGTCCGGATCAGCGTCGGCGACGACGGTACATCCTCCACCTTCGCCCGCAGCCGCTGCACGCAGGCGTCCACCAGCCGGGAGTCGCCCAGGTAGTCGTGCTCCCACACCAGCCGCAGCAGCTGCTGGCGGGAGAGGGCCTGGCCCGGGCGGCGGCTGAGCTCCAGCAGCAGCCGCAGCTCGGTCGGGGTGAGCTGCAGGTCCTCGCCGTTCTTGGTGACCGTCATGGCCGCCCGGTCGATCACCACCGACCCGTACGCGGCCGAGTCGGAGCTCTCGCGCTCGCCGCGGCGCAGCACGGCCCGGATGCGGGCGTCGAGCACCCGCGGCTGCACCGGTTTGACGACGTAGTCGTCGGCGCCGGACTCCAGGCCGACCACCACGTCGATGTCGTCGCTGCGGGCGGTCAGCAGGATGATCGGCAACTGGTCGGAGCGGCGGATGCGCCGGCAGACCTCGAAGCCGTCGATCCCGGGCAGCATCACGTCCAGGACGATCAGGTCCGGACGCTGCTCCTTGAACAGCTTCAGGCCGTCCTCGCCCGAGGCGGCGGCCATCACACGGTGGCCCTGGCGGGTCAGGGCGAGTTCGAGGCCGGTGCGGATCGCGTCGTCGTCCTCGATGAGCAGTAGGAACGGCACGGGCACATTCTGACCCACTCCGGCCCGCCGGTTCACCCGCCCCGCCCGGTTCCGTCCGCGACGCGCGCACCGTGCCCCGGTTTGCGGCGTTCGCCCCCGCCGTCCGACGGGGGGCCGCCCTGCGGAACCGCGGGGGCCCGTGCGTGCGTGGAAGGTGCCGGAGGGCGCGGCCGCAGCAGCCGCCGTGCCGGGCGCCCGCCTGCCCGGCGACCGGCCCTCCGCCCCTGTGACAGCCCTGTGACAGTCGGCGGACAGCGCCATGACGCGCCGCGGGCAAGCTTTTCGTTGTCACGGAGAAGGGGCCCGCAAGGACCTCCGGCCGCACCCGAGGGGAGACGGGGGCCGGATCGGACCCGGGGCACCGGAACCATCCGCTCGTACCGACACGGGGGCGCACGATGAACGCAACGCTTCAGACCAGGACCGCTTCGCCTGTCCGGTCCGTGCGCCCCTCGTCCGGCCGCCGGCCCGTCCGGGCCGACGAGGCCGCCGGTGCGGTGGGCGTGCGGGGGTGCGTCCACCAGGCCGGGGGGGACCGGCTGTTCGGGACCGGACGGCGGCAGCCCGCCGCCGACGGGACCGGCGGCGGTACGGGCGCCGTGGCGCTGCGGGGGGTCCTCCCCGCGGCGGCCGACCTCCCGGGGGGTGCCGGCGGCCAGGTCCAGTACCTGGACCGGGCCGGGCGCGGCGCACGGGGAGGCGCACAGGGGGCGTTCGCGCCCGCGGCGGAGCCCGAGGTGGACCACACCGAGGACTTCACCGCGTACGTCCGCGAGCGGCGCGCCTCCCTGTACGCCACGGCCTACCACCTCACCGGCGACCGCCACGAGGCCGAGGACCTGCTGCAGACCGCGCTCTTCAGCACCTACCGGGCCTGGGGCCGGATCTCCGACAAGGCGGCCGTCGGCGGCTACCTGCGCCGCACCATGACCAACCTGCACATCTCCGCCTGGCGCCGCCGGAAGGTCAACGAGTACCCGACCGAGGAGATGCCCGAGGCGGCCGGCGACACCGACGCCATGGGCGGGACCGAGCTGCGGGCCGTGCTGTGGCAGGCGCTCGCCAAGCTGCCCGAGCAGCAGCGCACCATGCTGGTGCTGCGCTACTACGAGGGCCGGACCGACCCGGAGATCGCCGACGTGCTCGGCATCAGCGTCGGCACCGTCAAGAGCAGCATCTGGCGCGCCCTGCGCCGGCTGCGCGAGGACGACACCCTCAACCGGGGCGGCGACCTCGCCCGGGCCTTCGGCGAGCTGGTCGCCTGAGGCAGGGTGCGCGGTGCCCGCGAGGGCGCCCGCGAGGACTTCCGTCGGGTGGGACGGGAGGGGCCCGGACGGTCCGGGGGGACCGGCCGGGACGGAGGGGGAACCGGGGGAACGGGAGGGGGACAGCGGGACTCCGGTGCCGGCTCGGGGGAGCCGTCGCCGACGGGGGAGGACCGCAGGAGGGGCCCGGCGCCGGGGGGAGAGGCGCCGGGCCCCTTCCCGTGCCCCGGGCCGCCGGCCGCGGCCGTCCCCGCCCTGCCCGCGCACCGCCGCCACGGCCCCGGGTGCGGGTGCGGGCGGGGATGCGCGGGCGGGGCCGCGGGGCCCCGGCGGGTCAGACCGCCGCCGGCTCCCGGACCTCGGCCACCGCCTGCACCCGGCGCAGCGCCTCCGCCCCCGCGCACGCGTACGCGCCCAGCGCCTCCTGCCGGGCCACGATCCCGCGCTCGGCCCGCATCAGCCGCCAGCCGCGCCGGAGCAGGAACGGCACCGACTTGCGGCCCTCCCGCACGTCGCGGCGGAAGCGGCGCCAGGCGGTGGTCAGCGGCCGGTTCCGCAGGCAGATCGCGTCGCCGAGCAGGCCCTCGGCCGCGCACCGCGCCGCGATCTCCGCGGCGAAGATCCCCTCCGCCACGAACGCGGCGGCGCCGGCCAGCTCCAGCACGCGGGTGCCGGTCCGGCCGTTGTCGGGGATGGAGTACACCGGCACCTCGGCCCGCCCGGTCTCCGCGAGGAGCCGGATCGCGGCCATCGCGTCCTCGGCGTGCCAGGAGAGCGGGGAGTCCCAGTCCACCGCGCCGCTGCCGTCCGGCAGCAGCGGCAGCGTGGGGTCGTCCCCGTCCTTGTAGAAGTCGTCGAGCTGGAGGACCGGCAGTCCGATCCGCTCGGCCAGCGACGACTTCCCCGATCCGGAGGGCCCGGACAGCAGCACGACGCGGGCAGGGAGGATCGGCACGGGGTTCACGGGGGAGTCGCTCACGGGACACCAGTCTGACGCATGAGGGTGCGCCCCTCACACCCCCCTGACCGTGACGCCGCTCTCAAGTCCCTTGAAGCCGTCCGCGGTGCGGGTGGACGGCTGCGCTCCTCGGGCGGGGCGGCAGCCGCGGCCACGGGGTCCGTCCTGCGCGGCCGCGGGTCGCGCCCGGCGGCGCAGCCCGGCGTGCCGCACCCGTGCTCCGGGCCGGGGCGCCCCGGTCGCGGGGACGCCGACGGGCGCGCACCGGCGGAGGGCCGGGGCGCGCCCGTCGGGCGGCGGGGGAGGGGTCAGATCCCCATGGGGTGCCAGACCGTCTTGGTCTCCAGGAAGGCCAGCAGGCGGCCGGTGCCGGGGTCGGCGGTCCAGTCCTCGGCGGCCGGCTCGGGCGCCGGGCGCAGCACCCGCTTGAGGGTGTCCGCGGCGGCGGCCTCCAGGGCGGCGGCCGAGCCGGGGCCCCCGGCGTCCGCGCCCGCCAGGTCCAGGCCGTTGACGTCCTGGTGGGAGGCGAGCGTCGGGGCGGTGTCCCGCACCCGGCCGGAGACGATGTTGACGACGCCGCCGGGCAGGTCGGAGGTGGCCAGCACCTCGCCCAGGGAGAGGGCGGGGAGCGGCGCGGCCTCCGGGGCGACCACCACGACGGTGTTGCCCGCCGCGACCGCCGGGGCGACCACGGAGACCAGGCCGAGCAGCGAGTGGCCGGTCCCGGCCTGCGGGGCGACGACGCCGACCACGCCGGACGGCTCGGGCGTGGACAGGTTGAAGTACGGCCCGGCCACCGGGTTGGCGGCGCCCGCGACCTGGGCGACCTTGTCGGTCCAGCCCGCGTACCAGACCAGGCGGTCGACGGCGGCGTCCACCAGGGCGGCGGCCCGCTCGGCGCCGGTGCCCTCGCCCGCCGCCACCTCGGCGGCGAACTGCTCGCGGCGGCCCTGCAGCATCTCGGCGGCCCGGTACAGGATCTGGCCGCGGTTGTAGGCGGTGGCGCCCGACCAGCCGGGGAAGGCCTTGCGGGCGGCGGCCACCGCGTCGCGGACGTCCTTGCGGGTGCCGAGCGGCGCGTTGGCGAGCCACCCGCCCTTGCTGTCGGTCACCTCGTACACCCGTCCGCTCTCGGAGCGGGGGAACTTCCCGCCCACGAAGAGCTTGTAGGTCTTGAAGACGTCGAGCCGCGCCGCAGCGCCGGACATCACGGGGTCAGACATCGAGGTACGCCTCCAGGCCGTGGCGGCCGCCCTCGCGGCCGTAGCCCGACTCCTTGTAGCCGCCGAAGGGCGAGGTCGGGTCGAACTTGTTGAAGGTGTTGGACCACACCACGCCCGCACGCAGGCGGCTCGCCATCCACAGGATGCGGGAGCCCTTCTCCGTCCAGACGCCGGCGGAGAGGCCGTAGGGGGTGTTGTTGGCCTTCTCCACGGCCTCGGCCGGGGTGCGGAAGGTCAGCACCGACAGCACCGGGCCGAAGACCTCCTCGCGGGCGATCCGGTGGGCCTGGCCCACGCCGGTGAAGACGGTCGGGGCGAACCAGAAGCCGCTCGAGGGCAGCTCGCACGCCGGGGACCAGCGCTCGGCGCCCTCGGCCTCGCCGGCCGCCGACAGCTCGCGGATGCGGGCCAGCTGGGCGGCGGAGTTGATCGCGCCGATGTCGGTGTTCTTGTCCAGCGGGTCGCCGACGCGCAGCGTCGACATGCGCCGCTTGAGCGCGTCCAGCACCTCGTCGTGGACCGACTCCTGCACCAGCAGGCGGGAGCCCGCGCAGCAGACGTGGCCCTGGTTGAAGAAGATGCCGTCGACGATGCCCTCGACGGCCTGGTCGACCGGGGCGTCGTCGAAGACGATGTTGGCGGCCTTGCCGCCCAGCTCCAGCGACAGCTTCTTCCGGGTGCCCGCGAGGCCCCGGGCGATGGAGCGGCCGACCTCGGTGGAGCCGGTGAAGGCGACCTTGGCGACGTCCGGGTGGGCGGTCAGGGCGGCGCCGGTGCGGCCGTCGCCGGTGACGATGTTGACGACGCCCGCCGGCAGCCCGGCCTGGCGGACGATCTCCGCGAACCGCAGCGCGGTCAGCGGGGTGGTCTCGGCGGGCTTGAGGACGACGGTGTTGCCGGTGGCCAGCGCCGGGGCGATCTTCCACGCCAGCATCAGCAGCGGGAAGTTCCACGGGATGACCTGCGCGGCGACGCCCAGCGGCCTGGGGGCCGGCCCGAAGCCGGCGTGCTCCAGCTTGTCGGCCCAGCCGGCGTAGTAGAAGAAGTGCGCGGCGACCAGCGGCAGGTCCACGTCGCGGGTCTCGCGGATGGGCTTGCCGTTGTCGATCGACTCCAGCACGGCCAGCTCGCGGCTGCGCTCCTGGACGATCCGGGCGATCCGGAAGAGGTACTTGGCCCGTTCGGTGCCGGGCAGCGCGGACCAGGCGGGGAAGGCGTCGCGGGCGGCCCGCACCGCGCGGTCGACGTCCTCCTCGGTGCCCTGCGCGAACTCGGCGAGCACCTCCTCGGTCGCCGGGTTCACCGTCTTCAGCGCCTCGCGGCCCGCGCTCTCGGTGAACTCGCCGCCGATGAAGTGCCCGTAGGAGGAGGCGATCTCCCCCGCGGCGGCGGGGGACTCGGGGGCGGGGGCGTAGGAGAAGAGCTTCCCGGGGAAGCCGCCGTCCGCCGCCGGAGCGGCCGGGGCGGCCGGGGCGGCAGGGGTGGCCGGAGCCGCCGGGGCCGCCGGGGCCGCCGGGGCCTCGGCCGGGGCGGTCTTCTTGTTCTTCTGGTCGCTGTTCTTCTGGGGGTTGGCCATCGGGCTCAGTCCACCGTCACGTAGTCGGGACCGGAGTACCGGCCGGTGGTCAGCTTCTGACGCTGCATCAGCAGGTCGTTGAGGAGGCTGGAGGCGCCGAAGCGGAACCAGTCCGGGGAGAGCCAGTCGTCGCCGAGCGTCTCGTTCACCATGACCAGGTACTTCATGGCGTCCTTGGTGGTGCGGATGCCGCCGGCCGGCTTCACACCGACCTGCGTGCCGGTGGCGGCGCGGAAGTCGCGGACCGCCTCCAGCATCAGCAGCGTCACCGGCGGGGTGGCGTTGACGGCCACCTTGCCGGTCGAGGTCTTGATGAAGTCGGCGCCGGCCAGCATCGCCAGCCAGGAGGCGCGGCGGACGTTGTCGTAGGTCTGCAGCTCGCCGGTCTCGAAGATCACCTTGAGGTGGGCGTCGGGGCCGTCCGTGCGGCGGCAGGCCTCCTTCACGGCGGCGATCTCCTCGAGGACCCGCAGGTACCGGCCGGAGAGGAAGGCGCCCCGGTCGATCACCATGTCGATCTCGTCGGCGCCGGCGGCGACCGCCTCGGCGGTGTCGGCCAGCTTCACCGGCAGGCCGGCCCGGCCCGAGGGGAAGGCGGTGGCGACGGAGGCGACGTTGATCCCGGTGCCCTCGACCGCGGCCCGCGCCGTGGCGACCATGTCGGGGTAGACGCAGACCGCGGCGACCCGCGGGCAGGAGGGGTCCCCCGGGTCGGGGCTCTTCGCCTTGGTGCAGAGCGAGCGGACCTTGCCCGCGGTGTCCGCACCCTCCAGCGTGGTCAGGTCGATCATCGAGATCGCGAGGTCGATGGCCTGGGCCTTGGCCGTCGTCTTGATCGAGCGGGTGCCCAGGGACGCGGCGCGGGCCTCCAGGCCCACGGCGTCGACGCCGGGCAGGCCGTGCAGGAAGCGGCGCAGGGAGGCCTCGGACGCGGCGACGTCGGCGAGGCCGCCGCCCACGGCACCGGGGGCGTTGGCTGCAGCAGTGGACATAGTCACCACACCAGCATATCTACACGCGTAGCATCCCGGTGGGGTGCGGTGCAACCGATGCCGTACCGCAACACACCCGCACGTCGTCCCCACGATCCCTGAGGCAGAATCCCTACTCATGACCGACCCCGCAGGCAAGGCCGCCCCCTCGGGCGGGCCCGAGTACGCCGACCGTGTCTTCCGCTCCGTCCCCGGCGCCGTCTCCGGCGTGCTGCTGCTGGCCATCTCGGCATGGCTGATCACCGACGCCGTCGTGTACGGCACCGGGCGCACCCCGTGGACCGCCCTGGCCGTCGCGTTCGTCCTCGCCCCCCTGGTGACCGCCTACACCCTGCGCCCGGTGGTCCGCGCGAACGAGGAGCGCCTGCTGGTCCGCAACCCGCTGCGCACGGTCCGGGCGCCCTGGGCCGCCGTCGAGGGCCTCCGGTCGGGCTACTCCGTCGAACTGCTCGCCGGCGGCCGCACGTACCAGGTCTGGGCGGTCCCCGTCTCCCTGCGCCAGCGCAAGCGCGCCGCCCGGACCGCGGCCCGCGCCGCCGCCGAGGACCCGTACGCGGGCCGCGTCGGCCGCGCCCCGGGCCGCCCCGGCGGCCGCGCCGTCCTCCCCGGCGCGCCCGACCCCGCCCGCGCCTGGTCCGAGCAGGTCGTCGACATCCTCCGGGAGACCGCCGAGCGCAACCGCACCCGCCCCGAGGCCGCCGGCGAGGTGGCCGTGGCCTGGTGCTGGTGGGTCATCGCCCCCGCAGCCGCCGGCCTGGTCGCCCTCGCCGTCCTGCTCGCCACCGGCTGACCGGCCACGGGCCGACCGGCCGCCCGCGGCCCTGCCGCGGGCGGACCGGCCCTCCGCGGGGCCCCGCGCCCCCGGGGGCACCCCGGCCCCGCGTCCGGACCGGGTCCCGGAGCCCCCGGGCGGGGCTCCGGGACCCGGGCCCCTACGCGTCGATGCCCGCCGCCGCGGCGACGTCCTTCCTCAGCGCGGTGAGCACCTCGGCCGCCGCGGCGCGGGCGGCCGGCAGGCCGGCGGCGGAGCCGACCGGCACCACGGCCTCCAGGTAGCACTTGAGCTTCGGCTCGGTCCCGGAGGGCCGCACCACGACCCGGGCCGAGCGGACCGCCGACCCGACGGTGGCGCCGGAGAGGCGGTAGCGCAGGCCGTCCGTGGGCGGCAGGTCCGCGGACCCCTCCTCCAGGTCGTCGGCGGACTCCACGACCAGGCCCGCCAGCGACGCCGGCGGGTGCGCGCGCAGCCGCCGCATGGCGTCGGCGATCAGCGACAGGTCGGCCACCCGCACCGAGAGCTGGTCGGTGGCGTGCAGGCCGTACTCCAGGGCCAGGTCGTCCAGCAGGTCCGCCACGGTGCGGCCGGAGGCCTTGAGGGTGGCGGCCAGCTCGGCGACCAGCAGGGCGGCGGTGATCCCGTCCTTGTCGCGGACGCCCTCGGGGTCGACGCAGTAGCCCAGCGCCTCCTCGTAGCCGTAGCGCAGGCCCGGGGCCCGGGAGATCCACTTGAAGCCGGTCAGGGTCTCGGCGTACGCGAGGTCCGAGGCGGCGGCGATCCGGGAGAGCAGCGAGGAGGAGACGACGGTGGTGGCGAAGGTGCCCTCGACGTGCTTGGCCACCAGGTGGGCGGCGAGCAGCGCGCCCACCTCGTCGCCGCGCAGCATCCGCCAGCCCTTCGGGCTGCCGGGGTCGGGCACCGCGACGGCGCAGCGGTCGGCGTCCGGGTCGTTGGCGATGACGAGGTCGGGGCGGACGTCGGCGGCCGTGCGGAAGGCCAGGTCCATCGCGCCCGGCTCCTCCGGGTTGGGGAAGGCGACGGTGGGGAAGTCCGGGTCCGGCTCGGCCTGCTCGGCGACCACGGTCGGCGCGGCGAAGCCCGCGCGGGCGAAGGCGGCGAGCAGGACGTCGCGGCCGACGCCGTGCAGCGGCGTGTAGACCACCGACAGGTCGCGCGGGGTGTGCGGGTCGGTGACGGCGGCGGCGCGGTCCAGGTAGGCGTCGACGATGCCGCCCTCGCCGTGGGCGGGCAGCACCTCCCAGCCGTCGGCGGCGAGCTCGACCTGGTGCAGGGAGGCGACGGCGTCGATCCCGGCGGCGATCGCGGCGTCGGCGGGGGGCACGATCTGCGAACCGTCCCCCAGGTAGACCTTGTAGCCGTTGTCGCGCGGCGGGTTGTGGCTGGCGGTGACGGTGACGCCCGCGACCGCGCCCAGGTGCCGGACCGCGAAGGCCAGCACGGGGGTGGGCAGCGGGTGCGGCAGCAGGGCGGCGCGCAGCCCGGCGCCGACCATGACGGCGGCGGTGTCGCGGGCGAAGTCGTACGACTTGTGGCGGGCGTCGTAGCCGACGACGACCAGGCCGCCGCCGTGGCCCTCGTGCCGCAGGTACGCCGCGAGGCCGGCGGCGGCGCGGATCACCACGGCGCGGTTCATCCGCATCGGCCCGGCGCCCAGTTCGCCCCGCAGGCCCGCGGTGCCGAACTGCAGGGTGCCGGAGAAGCGGGACGCCAGTTCGGACCAGGCGTGGCACTCGCGCTCGGAGGGCTCGCCGCCCTCGGCGGCGGCCAGCAGGGCGCGCAGCTCCTCGCGGGTCTCCTCGTCGGGGTCCTCGGCGAGCCAGGTGCGGGCCCGCTTGAGCAGGTCGTTCTCGGGTGCGAGCGCCATTGCTTCGACTCCTGTGGTGTGGGCCGGTGGGAACGGGGAGCAGGGAGGGGACGGGGGCGGCAGCCGGAAGGGGGCCCGGGGGACACCTTCCCCGCGGGCCCCCTCCGGGCACCAGGTCGCACCGATCGGCGGTGCGGGCGTCAGATCCGCTCGAGGACCTTGGCCAGCAGCGCACCCATCCGGGAGGCGGACGAGCGGCCGGCCTCCAGGACCTCCTCGTGGTTGAGGGGCTCGCCGGTCATGCCGGCGGCGAGGTTGGTGACCAGGGAGATGCCGAGCACCTCGGCGCCGGCCTCGCGGGCGGCGATGGCCTCCAGGGTGGTGGACATGCCCACCAGGTCGCCGCCGATGGCCCGGACCATGCCGATCTCGGCCGGGGTCTCGTAGTGCGGGCCGGGGAACTGGACGTAGACGCCCTCCTCCAGGGAGGGGTCCACCTCCTTGCACAGGGCCCGCAGCCGCGGCGAGTAGAGGTCGGTGAGGTCGACGAAGTTGGCGCCGAGGATGGGGGAGGTCGCCGTGAGGTTGATGTGGTCGCTGATCAGCACCGGCTGGCCGGGGCTGAAGGTCGGCCGCAGGCCGCCGCAGCCGTTGGTGAGCACGACGGTGGAGCAGCCGGCCGCGACCGCGGTGCGCACGCCGTGGGCGACGGCGGCGACGCCGTGGCCCTCGTAGTAGTGCGTGCGGCCCAGGAAGACCAGGGCGCGCTTCTCGCCGATCCGCAGCGAGCGGACGGTGCCCGCGTGGCCCGCGACGGCCGGTGCGGGGAAGCCGGGCAGCTCGGTGACCGGGAACTCGTGCTCGGGTGCGCCGAGCGCGTCGGCGGCGGGCACCCAGCCGGAGCCCATGACCAGCGCGACGTCGTGGCGCTCCGCCCCGGTGAGCTCGCGGAGGCGGGCGGCGGCGGTGCGGGCGGCGGCGTGGGGGTCGGCGGGGGCCACCGACTGCGGGGAAGCGTTCACGCACGTGAGGGTAGCCCGAAAACCCCCTACGCGCGTAGACCGATCGGGTGACGCATACCGGATTGTTACCGCTCGGGGGTTTTGCCGCCGCAGGGGCCCCGGCCGCGTCGGCGGCAGCGGCGGACGGGTGCCGCCGGAGGCCCTCAGCAGGGGCGCTTGCGCAGGTCCATCACGTAGTCGTACGGCGCCCCGGCGGACTCCGCGGCGTCCGCGATCAGCCCCAGGTACCGGGCCGAGGGCAGGCCGCCCTCGTAGTCGTCCAGGACGTACGTCCACACCGGCACGTCGCCGTCGAGGGTGTGCGCCCGCAGCCGGACCTTCCGGTACAGGCCCAGCTGGACCCCCTCCCAGCGGTCCAGCCCCTCCTCGTCCATCGGCGCCACGTCGTACAGCGCGACGAAGACCTGCTCCTTGCCGTCCTCCACGACGGTCGCCAGCGACCCCTCCCAGCCCAGCTGCTCCCCGCCGAAGGTCAGGCGCCAGCCGTCGAGCCAGCCGGTGCCGCGGAGCGGCGAGTGGGGGGCGCGGCGGCTCATCTGCCGCGCATCGAGGTTGGTGGCGTACGCGGCGTAGAGCGACATGCCGACCAGGGTACGTGAGCGGCCCCCCGCGCGCGCAGGACGCCCGCGGGACCCGCGCCCGCGCGGGGCGGGCCGCGGCCGGGGCGGCGGACCCGGACCGCTAAGGGCGCCCCGCGGGCGCAGGCCGCACCCGGCGTCGCGCACGGCGCGCCGTGCGGGACAATGGGGGCGTGACTCGGATCGTGATCATCGGTGGCGGACCCGGCGGATACGAAGCGGCCCTGGTGGCCGCGCAGCTCGGCGCGGAGGTGACCGTCGTCGACCGCGACGGGCTCGGCGGATCGGCGGTGCTGACGGACTGCGTCCCGTCCAAGACGCTGATCGCCACCGCCGAGGTGATGACCACGTTCGACTCCTCCTACGAGGAGCTCGGCATCATCGTCGCCGACGACACCCCGCCGCTGGAGCGGGCGGCCCGGGTGGTCGGCGTCGACCTGGGCAAGGTCAACCGCCGCGTCAAGCGGCTCGCCGTCGCCCAGTCGCACGACATCACCCGCTCCGTCACCCGTGCGGGCGTCACCGTGCTGCGCGGCAAGGGCCGCCTGGAGGGCCGCCAGGACCACGACGGCTCGCGCGCCGTCGTCGTCGAGACCGCCGACGGCGAGACCCGCACCCTGCGCGCCGACGCCGTCCTCATCGCCACCGGCGCCCACCCGCGCGAGCTGCCCGACGCCCAGCCCGACGGCGAGCGCATCCTCACCTGGACCCAGGTCTACGACCTGGAGGAGCTGCCGGGCGAGCTGATCGTGGTCGGCTCCGGCGTCACCGGCGCCGAGTTCGCCGGCGCGTACCAGGCCCTCGGCTCGAAGGTCACCCTGGTCTCCAGCCGCGACCGGGTGCTGCCGGGCGAGGACCCGGACGCCGCCACCGTGCTGGAGGAGGTCTTCCGCCGCCGCGGCATGAACGTGATGTCCCGCTCCCGCGCCGAGTCCGCCAAGCGGGTGGGGGACACCGTCGAGGTGACCCTCTCCGACGGCCGGGTCATCACCGGCACCCACTGCCTGATGGCGGTCGGCTCCATCCCCAACACGGCCGCCATGGGCCTGGAGGAGGCGGGCGTGAAGCTCACCGAGTCCGGCCACGTCAAGGTCGACCGGGTCTCCCGCACCTCCGCCCCCGGCGTCTACGCGGCCGGCGACTGCACGGGCGTGCTCATGCTGGCCTCGGTCGCCGCCATGCAGGGCCGCATAGCGATGTACCACGCGCTCGGCGACGCGGTGCAGCCGCTGGACCTGAAGACCGTCTCCTCCAACGTCTTCACCGACCCCGAGATCGCCACCGTCGGCTACACGGCCGCCGACGTCGACTGCGGGACCATGGACGCGGTCTGCGTGAAGCTGCCGCTGCGCGGCAACCCCCGCGCCAAGATGCAGGGCATCCGCGACGGCTTCGTGAAGCTCTTCTGCCGCCCCGGCACCGGCATCGTGGTCGGCGGCGTGGTCGTCGCCCCGCGCGCCAGCGAGCTGATCCACCCCATCTCGCTCGCGGTCGACAACAACCTCACCGTCGAGCAGGTGTCCGGCGCCTTCACGGTCTACCCGTCGCTCTCCGGCTCCACCGCCGAGGCCGCCCGCCGCCTGCACCGCAGGCGCGACGGGGGCGAGAGCGGGTCCTGACCCCTCCCCCGTCCCGCGCCCCCGTCCCGCGCCCCCGCCGGGCGCGGGGGCGCACGCCGAGGGGGCGGGCGCGGCATATGACGGCGCGCATTGTAGAGGTGCGCGCCGTCCGCCTGCGAGCAACTTCGGCTACCAGGTGCAAACGCCTGAAAGCAGACGGTCACGCGGGTTACGGTCTGTTCCGTGTTCGCAGCAGAACGTCGCCAGTTGATTCTCGAAATGGTGCGCGCCAACGGGGCAGTGTCGCTCCGGGAGCTCGCACGTGTCGTCCAGACCTCCGAAGTGACCGTGCGCCGGGACGTACGGGCCCTGGAGGCCGAAGGGCTGCTCGACCGCCGCCACGGCGGCGCGGTGCTGCCCGGCGGCTTCAGCCGGGAGCCCGGGTACCCGCAGAAGACCCACCTCGCCGCGGCCGAGAAGAGCGCGATCGCCGATCTCGCCGCCGGCCTCGTCGAGGAGGGCGACGCGGTCGTCGTGGGCGCGGGCACCACCACGCAGGAGCTGGCCCGCAGGCTGGCCCGGGTCCCCGGGCTGACCGTGGTCACCAACTCCCTGCTGGTCGCCCAGGCCCTGGCGCACGCCAACCGCGTCGAGGTCGTGATGACCGGCGGCACGCTCCGGGGCTCCAACTACGCCCTGGTGGGCAGCGGCGCCGAGCAGTCCCTCCAGGGGCTGCGGGTGGCGCGGGCCTTCGTCTCCGGCAGCGGGCTCACCGCCGAGCGCGGCCTGTCCACCACCAACATGCTCTCCGCCAGCGTGGACCGGGCCCTGGTGCAGGCCGCCGCCGAGGTCGTCGTCCTCGCGGACCACACCAAGCTCGGCACGGACACCATGTTCCAGACGGTGCCCACCGACGCGGTCACCCACCTCGTCACCGACGAGCAGGCCACCGCCGACGACCGCACCGCCCGGGAGCTGGACGCGCTGGCCGACCGGGGGGTGCAGGTGACCGTCGCGCCGCTCGGCCTCACGGGCGACCAGCCGCAGTCCTACGGCCACGGCCCGGCGGCGCACCCCGGGGCTGCCGCGCCGGCCGATCCCCGGCGCGCCCCCCAGGGAGCCCCGCTGCCCGGCCAGCGACGTCCGGGCGCCCACGGCGGGCCGCCGCACGCCGCCCCGGGCGCCGCGTCCGGCGCGGGTCTGGCGGGGCCGGGCCAGGCGGCCCGGCTCGCGGAGCTGGGCAGCCGCCGCAAGCACTGAGGAGCGGGCGGGGGAGAGCGCCGGGCGGACCCGGCGGACCACGGCGGGCGGGACGGTGCGCGGGCGGCAGGGTGCACGGGCGGCACGCAGCAGGAGCGGGACGGCCCGCGGACGGCGGGCGCAGGCGGCGCGGAGCGGATGCGCGGGACGGCGCACAGGTGGGTGAGGCCCCCGGCGGGAGCTGCCGGGGGCCTCACTCTGCCGGCGCCGTTCGCGGTGCCGCGGCCCCCGGGTGGAGGAGTCGGGGTGCGCGGTCCGGCGGCGCCCCGCGGACACCGGGGCGGAGGGGTCCGGTGTCCGCGGTACCGGAGGAGCGGATGCCCGGGGCGGCAGGGAGGGGCCGGGCCGGTCCGGCCCCCTCCCCGCCGCCGCCGCGCTCTCTCCGGCGTCGAGGACCACGCTAGACCGGCCGCGCACGGGAGCCGGGGGTCTGCCGGAGGGCTTAGGGCGTGCTTAAGCGGCGGTTGACCGGCCGATCGGGTTGGCCGCCCGGACCGGCGGTCCGGCAGGCCGGTCCGGTGGGCCCGGGCGCCCGGAGGCGGGAGCCCGGAGGCGGGCGGAACGGGCGGGGCCCGCGGAGCGTGCTCCGCGGGGCCCCGCCCGGCTGCCGGGTCCGGCCGGAGCCGGCACCCGGGGTGCTGCAGCGGACGTCAGTCCTTGATCTCGCAGAGCACGGCGCCGCTGGTCACGCTCGCGCCGACCTCGGCGGACAGCGCGGTGACGGTGCCGGACTTGTGCGCGTTGAGGGGCTGCTCCATCTTCATGGCCTCCAGGACGACGACCAGGTCGCCCTCCTGGACCTCCTGGCCGTCCTCGACGGCGACCTTCACGATGGTGCCCTGCATCGGCGAGGCGAGCGCGTCGCCGGAGACCGCCGAGCCGGCCTTCCGGGCGCCGCTGCGGCGCTTGGCCTTGGCGGTGCCCGCGCCCGCGGCCGCCGGTGCGGCGGAGGCGCCCAGCGACGAGGGCAGCGAGACCTCGATGCGCTTGCCGCCGACCTCGACCACCACGGTCTCGCGGCCCTCGGGCTCCTCGCCCTCGGCGCCGCCGCCCGCGAAGGGGGCGATGGTGTTGTCGAACTCGGTCTCGATCCACCGGGTGTGGATGGTGAACGGCTCCGCGTCGCCGTGCACCTCGGGGGCGAACGCGGGGTCGGCGACCACCGCGCGGTGGAACGGGAGGGCGGTGGCCATGCCCTCGACCTGGAACTCCGCCAGCGCCCGGCGGGCCCGCTCCAGCGCCTGCCTCCGGGTCGCGCCGGTGACGACCAGCTTCGCCAGCAGCGAGTCCCACGCCGGGCCGATCACCGATCCGGCCTCCACGCCGGAGTCCAGCCGCACGCCGGGGCCGGTCGGCGCGGCGAACGCGGTGACGGTGCCGGGCGCCGGCAGGAAGCCGCGGCCCGGGTCCTCGCCGTTGATGCGGAACTCGAAGGAGTGGCCGCGCAGCTCCGGGTCGGTGTAGCCGAGCTTCTCGCCGTCGGCGATGCGGAACTGCTCGCGCACCAGGTCGATGCCGGAGACCTCCTCGGTCACCGGGTGCTCGACCTGCAGGCGGGTGTTGACCTCCAGGAAGGAGATGGTGCCGTCCGCGGCGACCAGGAACTCGCAGGTGCCCGCGCCCTCGTAGCCGGCCTCCCTGAGGATGGCCTTGGAGGCGCGGTACAGCTCCGCGTTCTGCTCGGGGGAGAGGAACGGCGCCGGGGCCTCCTCGACCAGCTTCTGGTGGCGGCGCTGCAGCGAGCAGTCGCGGGTGGAGACGACGACCACGTTGCCGTACCGGTCGGCCAGGCACTGGGTCTCGACGTGGCGGGGCCGGTCCAGGTACCGCTCGACGAAGCACTCGCCGCGGCCGAAGGCGGCGACCGCCTCGCGCACTGCGGAGTCGTACAGCTCCGGGACCTCCTCCAGCGTGCGGGCGACCTTCAGGCCGCGGCCGCCGCCGCCGAACGCCGCCTTGATGGCGATCGGCAGGCCGTGCTCGCGGGCGAAGGCGACGACCTCGTCGGCGCCGGAGACCGGGTCGGGGGTGCCGGCCACCAGCGGGGCGCCGGCGCGCTGCGCGATGTGGCGGGCGGCCACCTTGTCGCCCAGGTCGCGGATGGCCTGCGGCGGCGGGCCGATCCAGGTCAGCCCGGCGTCGATGACGGCCTGGGCGAACTCGGCGTTCTCGGAGAGGAAGCCGTAGCCCGGGTGGACGGCGTCCGCGCCGGAGTCGGCCGCCGCCTTCAGCACCTTGGCGATGTCGAGGTAGCTGGTGGCGGGCGTGTCGCCTCCCAGCGCATAGGCCTCGTCGGCCGCGCGGACGTGCAGCGCGTCCCGGTCCGGGTCGGCGTAGACGGCGACGCTGGCGATTCCGGCGTCAGAGCAGGCCCGGGCGACGCGGACTGCGATCTCTCCGCGGTTGGCGATGAGCACCTTGCGCACGATGGCTCCCTTCTTGAACCTAGGCGAGTGTAGGGAGCAGTGTTCCCTACTATCGAGTCACCCCCCGTGGTGACCTTGCCCACACGGAGAGTCATCCCGGGCCGTCACCGGCTGTGCCGCCTCCGTGACGACGCCCTGGTCACCACGGTACGCCGCGTCCCCGGACACCGCCGGAACCTCGCTGGAGCGGCGCAGTGGCCTTCACCACCCCGCCCGCGGATCCCGGGCCGTCCGCCCCCTTGAGCAGTGAGACGGACAGTCAGTAACGTTCCCCCGCCGGAGGGAAGAGGCGTCGGGGAGAGGGGGCGGGCCATGCGGAGAGCCGTACTCGTCGCGGCGGCGGTGCTGCTGCTGGCGGAGGCGCTGGTGTTCGCGGTGCTCGGCCTGGTCATGGGCCTGGCCGTGCGGAAGCAGTCGATGTCGATCGGCGGCCTGTCCACCGACGCCATGGCGGTCGGGGCCTGGGTCGGGCAGGGGCTGCTCGCGGCGTTCCTGCTGGTCTGCGCGGTGGTCGCGGCGCGGGCCGGACTGTCCGGTGCGGGCCGCCGCCACGGTGGGGCCCCGCGCGGCGCGGGCCGGCTCGCCCGGGGGCTGCTGGTCGGGTGCGCGGTGCTGCACGGCCTGCTGGCGGCCGTGCTGCTGGGGCTCGCCGGGTGGGCGGTCTTCATCGGGCTGACGCTGGTGCTGGCCGTCGTGGTGCTGGCGGTGCTGGTGCTGCGCGAGCCCCCGGCGGGGGCGGCCGGCGCCGACGCGCCGCCCGCCGACGTGCCGCCGGTGCCGCCCGTGCCGCCGGTCGCCGGCGGTCCGCAGCCGGCCTGAGGCGGCCCGGAGCGGGCCGGGGCGGCGCACCCGCCCCGGCCCCGCACCCGGCCCGACCCGGCCCCGGGCTCAGGACGACGCGGCGCCCGCGGTGCCGGCCGCGGGCTCGCCGGTCGGCGCGGGCGGGGGCGGCGGGGTGACCGCCTCGCGGGTGACGTCGGCCGCCAGCTCCACCACGTCCGGCCCGTAGGCCGGCGTGTTCACGGCCCTGACGACCAGGCAGAACGGTTTCCCCGCGCCGTACGCGCGCATCAGCCGCCGCCGGTGGGCCATCAGGTAGCGCACCGCCGCCTGGTTGGAGACCGAGGTCTGCCCGCAGACCAGGAAGACCGGGCGGCGGCTGTCCGAACCGGGGATGCGGGCCAGCACCGCGTACTCGGCCTGGTCCGGCACGCGGGAGAAGGAGTGCTCCCCCGCGGTGATCGGCATCGGGCTGCCGGGGCCGGTCCACTCGCCGACCCGCAGGCCGGGGAAGCGCCAGGCGAGGTGGGCGGCGGTCCGGCTGTTGACGGACGGGCCGCCGAGGCAGACCTCGGCCTTGGCGCCGACGCCCTGCTGCACCCGGTCGTGCGAGGCGATGTGGGCGTGGGCCCCGCACTCCCGGATCAGCGCCGCCAGCTCCATCAGCGCGTACGCGTCCGGCAGCGCCACGGCCGCGCCGTCCGGCAGCTTGGCGTGCCGGGGCACCACCAGCAGGCACTCGGTGCCCTCGGCCATGCCGAGGAACTCCCGGACGCGCGCCAGCCGCCGCCTGCGCCGCAGCGTCTGCGCCAGCCAGCCGAGTCCGGCGCTGACGAGGCTCGCCACCACGCCGAGCACCACGTTCAGCACTCCGTCGCCCATCCCCGGCCCCTTCCTGCCGCCTGCCGCGTCCCCGCGGCGCCCCTGCCCCGTCCGCGGGCGGCCAGGCTACCGGGATGACGCGATCATGCCCACAGGTCGGTGATCCGCACGCCCACCTCGGCCAGCAGGCGGCGCAGGAGGGGGAGGGAGAGGCCGATGACGTTCCCGTGGTCGCCCTCGATGCCCTCCAGGAACGGCGCGGACCGCCCGTCGAGGGTGAACGCCCCCGCGACGTGCAGCGGCTCGCCGGAGGCGATGTACGCCTCCACCTCCTCGTCGTCCGGGGTGCCGAAGCGGACCGTGGTGGAGGCGGTCGCGGCGGCGCGGGCGCCGGTGGCGACGTCGATCACGCAGTGGCCGGTGCGCAGCACGCCCTCCCGGCCGCGCATCGCCTGCCAGCGGGCGGTGGCGTCGGCGGCGTCGGCGGGCTTGCCGAGCGCCTCGCCGTCCAGGTCCAGCACCGAGTCGCAGCCGACGACCAGCGGGTTCTCCAGCCCCTCGGGGTCGACCGCCAGGCGCCCCGCCACCGCGGCGGCCTTGGCCTCGGCCAGCAGCAGCGCCAGTTCGCCGGGGGTGGAGGCGGTCAGGGCGGACTCGTCCACCCCGCTCACGATCACGTGCGGGTCGAGGCCGGCCTGCCGGAGCAGTCCCAGGCGGGCGGGGGAGGCGGAGGCGAGGACGAGGGTGCGGTGGTCGCTCATGCCGACCAGGGTAGAGCGCCGCGCCGGGCGCCCGGGGCCCGGTCAGCGCACCAGCAGGGCGAGGACCAGGACGGCGAAGACGGCGATGACGGCACCCGCGCGGCGCATCATCCCGAGCGCGCGCCGGCCTTCGGGTGACGGCTCGTCACGTGGATCCGACCAGAGCACACCACCGATGGTGCGCCCGCCGCGGGCCCCGCGCCTGAGTACGCGTACTCAGATCGGGGGCCGTGCGGTGCCGACGTGCGGTGCCGACGGCCGGCCGGGGAGGCCGTGTGTCAGCGGGCCCAGCCCGAGGTGCGCCAGGCGTGGGGGCCGGGGGCGGGCATGCGGCGCATGGCGGCGGCGCGGTCGGCCCAGGCGGAGGCCGGGCCGCCGGCGGTGCGCTGCGCGGCCGCGGCCGCCGCGGCCGCCGCGGCCCGGGCCGAGACCACCGCCATGACGGCGGCCAGCTCCTCGGGGGTGGGCTGCCCGTGCAGCACCTTGACGGGGGTCATGGGGCACTCCTGGTCGTCGGGCACCCCGGGGCGCGGGGGCACTCCTGGACGGATGGGCCCGCCGCCCGCCGGCGAGGGGCCGGCGGGCGGCGGGACGGGGGCGGCGGGACGACGGGCCGCCGGGGCCCGGCCCCGGCGGCGGGGCGGCTCAGAGCGGGATGTTGCCGTGCTTCTTCGGCGGCAGCGTCTCGCGCTTCTTCCGCAGCGCCCGCAGCCCCTTCACGACGTGCTGCCGCGTCTCCGACGGCAGGATCACCGCGTCGACGTAGCCGCGCTCGGCGGCGACGTACGGGTTGAGGAGCGTGTCCTCGTAGTCCGCCATGAGCTCGGCCCGCCTCGCGTCCTGGTCCTCGGCCTCGGCGATCTCCCGGCGGTGCAGGATGTTGACCGCGCCCTGCGCGCCCATCACCGCGATCTGCGCGGTCGGCCACGCCAGGTTGAGGTCGGCGCCCAGGTGCTTGGAGCCCATGACGTCGTACGCACCGCCGAACGCCTTGCGGGTGATGACCGTGATCAGCGGCACGGTCGCCTCGGCGTAGGCGTAGATCAGCTTGGCGCCGCGGCGGATGATGCCGTCCCACTCCTGGCCGGTGCCGGGGAGGAAGCCGGGCACGTCCACGAAGGTCAGCACCGGGATGTTGAAGGCGTCGCAGGTGCGCACGAAGCGCGCGGCCTTCTCGCTGGCGTCGATGTCGAGGCAGCCGGCGAACTGCATCGGCTGGTTGGCGACGACGCCCACCGCGTGGCCCTCGACCCGGCCGAAGCCGGTGACGATGTTGGGGGCGAAGAGCGACTGGGTCTCCAGGAACTCGCCGTCGTCCAGCACGTGCTCGATGACCCGGTGCATGTCGTACGGCTGGTTGGCGGAGTCCGGGACGATCGCGTCCAGCTCCAGGTCCTCCTCGGAGACGGCCAGGTCGGCCTCCTCCGCGTAGACCGGGGGCTCCTCCAGGTTGTTGGACGGCAGGTAGGACAGGAGCGCCTTGACGTACTCCACGGCCTCCTTCTCGTCCGACGCCATGTGGTGCGCCACGCCCGACTTGGTGCTGTGGGCGCGCGCGCCGCCCAGCTCCTCGAAGCCGACGTCCTCGCCGGTGACGGTCTTGATGACGTCCGGACCGGTGATGAACATGTGCGAGGTCCGGTCCGCCATCACCACGAAGTCGGTGATCGCGGGGGAGTACACCGCGCCGCCCGCGCACGGGCCCATGATCAGCGAGATCTGCGGCACCACGCCCGAGGCGTGCACGTTGCGGCGGAAGATCTCGCCGTACAGGCCGAGCGAGGCCACGCCCTCCTGGATGCGGGCGCCCCCGGAGTCGTTGATGCCGACGACCGGGCAGCCGGTCTTCAGCGCGAAGTCCATGACCTTGACGATCTTCTCGCCGAAGACCTCGCCCAGCGAACCGCCGAAGACGGTGAAGTCCTGCGCGAAGACCGCCACCGGGCGGCCGTCGACGGTGCCGTAGCCGGTCACCACGCCGTCGCCGTACGGGCGGTTGTGCTGCTGGCCGAAGTTGGTCGAGCGGTGGCGCGCGAACTCGTCGAACTCCACGAAGGAGCCCTCGTCCAGCAGCTGCTCCACCCGCTCGCGGGCGGTCATCTTGCCCTTGGCGTGCTGCTTCTCCACGGCGCGCTCCGAACCGGAGTGCACCGCCTCGTCGATCCGCCGCCGCAGGTCGGCGATCTTCCCCGCGGTGGTGTGGATGTCGGTCTCCGCTTCGGCCATCCCGCGCTTCTCCCTAGGTAGTCGCCGTGAGCTGGTGAGGGTGGGTGCTCAGAGGTCGGCCCTGGCCGCTGCCGTACCGCCGGGAAGGGGGGACGGGGCGGAGGATTACCACTGCGTAGCGTAGCGATCACGGGGACGTTGTCAGTATGGCGAGCACCACAGGCGCCCCAGGGTTTCCGCCGCCGCGGGTCCGCCGCGGGTCCGCGGCGCGGTGGTTGCCCGCATAGACATCTCAGGGGATCAACAAGTCAAGTCGTCTGCCTGATCCAGGGGATGGAAGCGGGGCGCGCCTCATCGGTCGGCGTGCGTCAACATGGTCTGCCGGGCGGAAATGTGGCGGCCGGGTGGGGGCGATCGATCGGTGAGGGTGGGGTCCGTGGATCAGAGCGAAGACCAGATCTTGGCTGATGAGCTTGCTGCTCTTGGCGCGGTGGGCGGGGGCAGTGGTCGCTTGGTCCGGGTGGTGGCCAAGCTGATGAGAAAAGACGTCCATGAGATCGATCTGCTCGTTCCCTTGCCGTTCGACGATGCGGTGGAGCGCGTCTCCGATGTGCTCGGGAGGGCTGGCCGCGCAGTCGAGACCGCGCCAATTGGCTCTGGCGAGGACGAGACGATCCGCGTTGTCGCCAGCGGCGGTGCCGGCGGTCTGAATCCCGTAGTGGTGACCGCGCGAGTGCTCAAGGTCGATGAGGACAGCTCGGAGATCTGGCTTCGTGCAGCTGCCAAAGAGGGGCTGATCAGGCAGCGAGCTGGAGAGAAGACCGCCGTCCGTCTTGCCGCCCAGCTGAGCAAGGCAACCGGAGCGGACAGGGCAGGCGGGTGAGCTGCGGGTCGAGAGCAGCCCGGACTATGTCTGAGCGTCTGATGCTTCCGGGGACAGAGCCAGCGGTGTGAAGGCGCGCTGCTCGTCGAACGGCTGCCGGGTCTTCATGCAGTGATGGAGCTGGCCGAGGAAGCGGTTGAGCAGGTGACGCTGGGCGGCGTTGTGCCAGTCGCCGTGCTCGCGTCGGCGCCGGTAGTGGGAGTTCGCCCCCGGGGATGCCTGGAGGGCTGAGAATGCCCAGAGGAAGCCAGCGTGCATGAGCCGATTGTTCTTGACGAAGCGGCGGCCGACGAAGCGTTTCTTGCCGGATGCGCGGGTGATGGGGGCGGATCCGGCGTAGGACTTGAGCGCTCTGGCGTCGGCGAAGCGGGTCCGGTCGTCTCCGATCTCGGCGAGAACGCGGGCTCCGAGCTGGGGGCCCAGGCCGGGGAAGCTGAGCAGGATCTCGCTGTCGGCGTGCTGATGGAAGGCGGCTTCGGTGGCCGTGGCGAGGTCGTCCGCGGCATGGCAGAGGGCATCCAACTGCTTGAGCAGGGCCAGCAGTTGCTGGCCGAAGGCGTCCTCGACGGCCGGGAGGTGGTGGGCGTACTCGGCGCGGAAGACGCTCCGCAGGCGCTCGGCCTCGGTGTCGAAGGCCCGGGTGCGCCCACTGCGTTTGAGGGCGGCCCGGATCTGGGCGAGGGTGAGCCGGGCAGCCTTCGCCGGGGTCGGGGCCAGGGTGAGGATCACCCTGGCGTCTGCCCTGGTCAGGCCGCCTTCCTTGCCCTGGAAGGCGTGGAGGGCGGCGGGGTAGTACTCGCGTAGCAGCGAGCGGACCTGGTTGGCGACCTGCTGGCGGCTCCAGACGGCATCCTGCTGGGCGCGGGACAGCACCGCGATGGCCTGGGCGAGCTCGCTGTCGACGGGCAGCGGCCGGTGGGCGTGCATGTCGGTGCGCAGGATGTTCGCCAGGACCAGGGCGTCGCCGGGGTCGGACTTCTTGCGGCTGACGCCGTGCCGGTCGCGGTAGCGGGAGGCGGCCAGCGGATTGATCGCGAAGACCTTGCGGCTGCCGGCGCGAAGGGCGGCCACGAGCAGGCCGCGGCTGGTCTCGATGGCCACGGGTATCGGGTTCTCTCGGCTGTCGCCGTGTTCGGCTAAGAGGTCCAGGAGCTTGTTGTAGCCAGCCACGTCGTCGCTGATACGAGCCTTGGCGAGCAGGGTGCCGGTGTCGTCGACGACGGCGACGTCGTGGTGGCGCTCCGCCCAGTCGATGCCGCAGAACACGGTCAAGATGCCCTCCTCAGATCCGTTCATTTGTGCAGGTCACGAGCACATGCGGGTCGCGCGGCGCCCTAATCCCAGGACTCGCAGGTCCGCCATCTCAGTAGCCGTTCGCGACACCAGCGCACCCCAGGGGCTCGGTCTTTCTGCAGAGCTCGCGGGCTCGCGGAGTGGAACGAGAGGTCGGCCCTGGGGCGGGCTCGCGCCGTGACGGACAACGTCCGGCCGGCCGCCGCGAGTTTCGCAGTAGTCACGGAGACACCGGGCTGCGCCGCTCTTGACAGAGGCCTCGAAGGGCCCGGGGAAACGGAGGCATCAGCCCGGTGCCCGCGTCATCACTGCGAAGCACGGACGGTGGTGGGTTCCGTGGCGATGGCGAAGGCGCCGGGTCTCGCCGCTCTATGCGAAGGCCTCTGGGCCAGGCTGGCTACAGGCGTTGCCCGACGCCCACGTCACCACGGAACCACTGGTGGACAGCGGCGCCAGTCTCAGAGCGGGTCTCCCGGACCAAGAGGGCCGAAGGCGTTCCGCCGTCCGTCGAAAGCCGCCCGTCGGCCCCTTGTGGGGACCAGACCGAACCGCCTACACCCTGGATTAGGCTGGCGCCGTGAGCGACGAGACGGGCGGCAGCCGCCGCCGCACCAGCGGACTCAGGGGCTTCACCGGCGAGGGGCCCTCCCCCTGGACCGACCTGGACCGGCCGCCGCTGGACGCCGCCCGGCTGCGCCGCGCCCTGGTCGCCCCCGGCGGCCTGTGGACCTCCCTGGAGGTGGTCGCCGAGACCGGCTCCACCAACAGCGACCTGGCCGAGCGCGCCCGCGGCGGCGCGCAGGAGGGCGCGGTGCTGGTGGCCGAGCGGCAGACCGCGGGCCGCGGCCGCCTCGACCGCCGCTGGACCGCCCCCGCCCGCTCCGGCCTCTTCCTCTCCCTGCTGCTGCGCCCCGGCCCCGGCGTGCCGCCGCACCGGTACGGCTGGATGCCGCTGCTGGCGGGCGTCGCGGCCGCCTCCGCCCTCTCCCGGATCGCCGAGGTCGAGGTCGGCCTGAAGTGGCCCAACGACCTGCTGGTCACGGTGGACGGCGAGGAGCGCAAGCTCGGCGGCGTCCTCACCGAGCTGGCCGACGGCGCCGTCGTCCCCGGCATCGGCGTCAACGTGTCGCTGCGTGCCGCCGAACTGCCGGTGCCCGGCGCCGGCTCCCTCGCCCTCGCGGGCGCGGCCGTCACCGACCGCGACACCCTGCTGCGGGCGCTGCTGCGCTCCTTCGCCGAGCTGTACGAGGAGTGGCGGCGGGCCGGCGGCGACCCCGAGGCCAGCGGCCTGCTCCCCGCCTACACCGCCCGCTGCACCACCGTCGGCCGCCGGGTCCGGGTGCTGCTGCCCGGCGACCGGGCCCTGGAGGGCCGCGCGGTCGCGGTCGACGGCGACGGGCGGCTGGTGGTGCGGACCGGCGACGGCGCCGAGCACGCGGTGAGCGCCGGGGACGTCGTGCACGTCCGCCCGCAGCCGGAGGAGCCGGGCCCGCCGCCCGGCCCCGGCGAGCGGCCGGGGCCGGGGGACGCCCGGCGGCCGGAGGGGCCCGTGCGGCCCGCGGGCCCGGAGGGGCCGGAACCGGATGAGCGGTGACCGGCGTCCGAAGCACGGAAGCGCGGGTCCGCATCGCGGCCGGATACCCCGGTCCCGGTGATTCCGTGCGAACATTCCTCAGGACGGCGGTGTGAGGCAGGCCACTGCGGCAGCCCGCGGCCCGAGGCCCGGCTCGACGGCGGAGAAGTGCGGCGACCGCACGGGGATGGAACGGTGACAGACGACGACGGCACGACGCGGGAGCGGCTGCCCGGACCCGACCCGGACCCGGCGGGCCGCCCCCGCCCGGCGGACCACCCCGACCCCGCCGGCCCGCCCGACGCGCAGGACGACGAGAGCACCGTCGCGCTCAGGCTGGAGCAGCTGATCCTCGACGCGCCGCGCCGGTACACCCCGTACCAGGCGGCGCGCTCCGCGGACGTCCCCATGGAGCTGGCCAGCCGCTTCTGGCGGGCGATGGGCTTCCCCGACATCGGCCAGTCCCGCGCCCTCACCGACGCCGACGTCATCGCGCTGCGCCGCCTCGCGGGCCTCGTCGAGGCGGGGCTGATCAGCGAGCCCATGGCGATCCAGGTGGCGCGCTCCACCGGCCAGACCACGGCCCGGCTCGCCGAGTGGCAGATGGACACCTTCCTGGAGAGCCTCACCCAGTCGCTGGAGCCCGGCCTCTCCCGGGCCGACGTCGCCTACCCGCTGGTGCAGCTGCTCCTGCCGGAGCTGGAGGAGTTCCTGGTGTACGTGTGGCGGCGCCAGCTGGCCGCCGTCACCGGCCGCGTCGTCCAGGCCGCCGAGGACGACGAGGTGACCAGCGGACGCCTCGCCGTCGGCTTCGCCGACCTGGTGGGCTTCACCCGGCTGTCCCGGCGGCTGGAGGAGGAGGAGCTCGGCGAGCTGGTCGAGACCTTCGAGTCCACCTGCGCCGACCTGGTCGCCGGCCACGGCGGGCGGCTCATCAAGACCCTGGGCGACGAGATCCTCTACGTCTCCGACGACCCCGCCGTGGCCGCGGAGATCGCCCTCGCCCTGGTGGAGACCCTGACCAAGGACGACACGATGCCCGCGCTGCGGGTCGGCATGGCCTTCGGCACGGTCACCTCCCGGATGGGCGACGTCTTCGGCACGACCGTCAACCTGGCCAGCCGGCTCACCTCGATCGCGCCGAAGGACGCCGTGCTGATCGACGGGGAGTTCGCCGCCGCCCTGGAGCGGGAGGGCGCGGTGCCGCCGTCCGCCGGGGCCGCCCCGGGGACCCCGGCGGAGGGCCTCGCCGAGGCCCTCTCCACGGTCGCCGCCGTCGGGGTCGCCGCCGGCGGACCCGTCCACACCGTGGACCGGAAGGCCCCGGAGCACCGCTTCCACCTGCAGCCCATGTGGCGCCGGCCGGTGCGCGGGCTCGGCCTGGTCGAGCCCTGGCTGCTCACCCGCCGCCCCGAGCGCGGCTGACCCACGCCGCGCCCGCGCCCGCCCCCGGGCGCCCGCCCCCGTGCCGCGGCCGGGTGTCCTCCGTCCCGTCGAACGCACTCCCACCGGTCGGGCATATCGTGGCAAAGCCGCCGTAATCTTGATCCCATCGATGGCAGAGAGGGAGACCGTGGGCGGCGAGGCGCAGCGGGCGGAGGACGCCCCGGCGGTGGTGGACCCGGACGCGCGGCTGCGCGCCGTCGTCGAGATCGCCCAGGCGATGGCCGCCGCCCAGTCCCCCCTGGAGGCGGTGCGGGCCGCCGCGGGCCGGGCCCGCGGGGCGCTGGGCGCGGCGATGTCCGCCGTCTCGGTGTGGGACCGCGAGTCGGGGCGGCTGCGGGTGCTGGTCAACCACGGCGACCTGGCGCCGGGCGAGGAGCCGCTGCCCGAGGACGAGTCCTACCCCGTGGCCGACTTCCCCGAGATCGTCAGCTTCCTCGACGCCCAGCGCCGGCTGCCCCGCGCCTGGGTGCAGACCGCGGACGACGGCGAGGCCGGGCCGCCCGCCGGGGTGCCCCCGCGCGGCGCCGCCTTCAGCCGCCAGCGGGCCGCCACGCTGCGCCGCCGGGGCCGGTCGTCCTGCCTGGTCGCGCCGATCGTGCTGCACGGCCGCGCCTGGGGGGAGCTGTACCTGGCCCGGGGCCTGGGCAGCCCGGTCTTCACCGCCGGGGACACGGACTTCGCCACCCTGGTCGCGGCGCAGATCTCGGCGGGGCTGGCCCAGACCGAGCGGCTGGAGGACCTGCGGCGTCTGGCCTTCACCGACCCGCTGACCGGCCTGGCCAACCGGCGCGCCGTGGACGGCCGGCTGGACGCGGCCCTGGAGGCGCACCGCCGCGAGGGCATGGTGGTCTCCCTGGTGGTCTGCGACGTCAACGGGCTCAAGCGGATCAACGACGTGCACGGCCACGAGGTCGGCGACCGCCTGCTGGAACGTTTCGCCAGCCTGCTCTCCCTGTGCGGCGCCCGCCTGCCCGGCAGCATCGCCGCCCGGCTCGGCGGCGACGAGTTCTGCCTGCTGGCCGAGGGCCAGAGCGCCGACGAGGTGGTCCGCGTCGCCGAGGAGCTGTGCACCCGGGCGCTGGAGCTCGGCGAGGGCGAGGGCGTCGCCTGCGGCGTCGCCTCCACCGGCGACCCCATCGGCCCGGTCACCACCGCCGACCGCCTCTTCCGGCTGGCGGACGCCGCCCAGTACCGGGCCAAGGCCGCCCGCGCCGCCGAGCCCGTGGTCGCCGGGCGGGGGCGGTCGCCCGACGCGGTGGTGCAGCTCGCCGACTCCGCCGAGCGGTCCGGCCGCGGCGGCCGCGGCCGGCGGCCCGACCGCCGGCGCTTCCGGGGCGCCCTGCACAGCGCCGACCCGGCCCAGCTGATCCCGGCCGTCCTCGCCGTCCTGGACGCGGGCCACACCGTCGACGGGCAGCCCGTCCGCGTCGCCCACCCGGCCGACACCGCCGGCCGCCTCGCCGCCGTCGCCGAGACCGCCGCACGGATGCTGGACGCCGTCGCGTGGTGGACCTCCTACGTGCCGCCGGGCTCCCGGCGGATGCGCACCGTGCGGTACTCGGTGCACCGGATGACCCGGGGGCCCGCCGGCGCCGGGGCGCAGGCGCAGCGCGCCCTCAACGAGGCCCCCGACGCCGTCTTCGACCTGCGCTCCTACCCGCTGACGGAGCGGGCCGTCCGCGGCGACGCCTTCGCCCTGCGCACCGGCAGCCCGGGCAACGACCCCGCGGAGGAGGCCGTGCTCGTGGTCGGCGGCTACCGCGGGATGGTCGCGGCGGGCGGCAGCAACGCCGCCGGGGGCTGGCTGGTCGAGCTGTTCGCGGACGAGGCGACGCTGCCGCTGGCGGGGGTCGCCCCGGTGCTGCGGGCGCTGGTGGCCGTGGCGCTGTCGGGCCCGGCCTCGCCGCCGGACTGAGCGGGCGGGCGCGCGGCGCCGGACCGCGCGTGCGGCCCCGCCGCCGTGCGGCCGTGCGACCCCGCCGCCGTGCCGAGGGGCCGTGGGGCGGGGCGGGCCCGTCCGGCCCTGGTCCACGGCGGCCGGGCGGCGGGCGCGGCGCGGGCCACGCCCGCACGCGCCCCGCGGGTCAGCCCGCCGGCGCGCCCGTGACGCGCTCCGCCCCCGCGTACAGGTTGGCGGACCGGCCGCGCAGGAAGCCGACCAGGGTCAGGCCCAGCTCCGCGGCGAGGTCGACGGCGAGGCCGGAGGGCGCGGAGACGGCCGCCAGCACGGGGATCCCGGCCATGGCCGCCTTCTGGGTGAGCTCGAAGGAGGCCCGCCCGCTGACCATCAGCACGTGCCCGGACAGCGGCAGCAGCCCCTCCCGCAGGGCCCACCCCACCACCTTGTCGACGGCGTTGTGCCGCCCCACGTCCTCCCGCACGCAGCGCAGCTCCCCGTCGGCGGTGAAGAGCCCGGCGGCGTGCAGGCCGCCGGTGGTGTCGAAGACCTTCTGGGCGGCGCGCAGCCGGTCGGGCAGGGCGTACAGCACCTCGGGGTCCAGCCGCACCGGGTCGGCGGCGACGTCCCAGTGCGAACGGGTGCGCACCGCGTCCACGGTGTCGCGGCCGCAGATGCCGCAGGCGCTGGAGGTGAGGAGGTTGCGGTGCAGGGAGACGGGGATCTCCGCGGCGCCGCGCACGGCGGCGTCCACCACGTTGTACGTGTTGGCGCCGTCCGCGTCCGTCCCGGCGCAGTACCGGAGCGCGGCCAGGCGGTCCGCGGAGTGCAGCAGCCCCTCGGAGACCAGGAAGCCCGCCACCAGGTCGAAGTCGTGCCCGGGGGTGCGCATGGTCACCGTGAGCGGCTGGCCGCCGATCCGGATCTCCAGCGGCTCCTCGGCCGCCAGGGAGTCCGGGCGCACACTGCTCGCCCCGTCCCGCAGCCGGACCACCCTGCGGCGCTCCGTCACCCGTCCCATGCCGTCACCCGTCCGTCCCGCGCCGTCGCCCGTCCCGTGCCGCTGCCCGTGCCGCCGTCCGCCGCCTGCGCGGCCCATCCTCCCCCGGTCCGGCACCCTTCCCCGATCCGGGCCCCTTACCCGGTCCGGGCGGCCCCACCGGGTTGTCATACTGCCATTCACCTGATGAGAATGTGCATATGGATATGCATGCCGTGGAGGGCGAGAGCACCGTGGTGACGGTCGGCAAGGATTCTGTCAGCGCGCACGACGTGCTCGCCGTGGCCCGCGGCGGCGCCCGGGTCGAGCTCTCCGCCGCGGCCCTGGACGGGATGGCCGCCTCCCGCGCCCGCATCGACGCCCTGGCCGCCGAGCCCCGCCCCGTCTACGGCGTCTCCACCGGCTTCGGCGCCCTCGCCGTCCGCCACATCAGCCCCGAGCTCCGCGCCCAGCTGCAGCGCTCCCTCGTCCGCTCGCACGCCGCCGGCATGGGCCCGGCCGTCGAGCCCGAGGTCGTCCGCGCCCTGATGTTCCTGCGGCTCAAGACCCTCGCCTCCGGCCGCACCGGCGTCCGCCCCCTGGTCGCCCGGACCATGGCCGCCGTCCTCAACGCGGGCATCACCCCCGTCGTCCGCGAGTACGGCTCGCTCGGCTGCTCCGGCGACCTCGCGCCGCTCTCCCACTGCGCCCTGGTCCTCATGGGCGAGGGCGAGGCGTACGGGCCCGACGGCACCGTCCGCCCCGCCGGCGAGCTGCTCGCCGAGGCCGGCATCACCCCCGTCGAGCTGCACGAGAAGGAGGGCCTGGCCCTCATCAACGGCACCGACGGCATGCTCGGCATGCTCGTGATGGCCTGCGCCGACCTGGCCCGCCTCTTCACCACCGCCGACATCACCGCCGCGATGTCCCTGGAGGCGCTGCTCGGCACCGAGCGGGTCCTCGCCCCCGAGCTGCACGCGATCCGCCCGCACCCCGGCCAGGCCGCCTCCGCCGCCAACATGCTCAAGGTGCTCGCCGGGTCCGGCCTCACCGGCCACCACCAGGACGACGCGCCCCGCGTCCAGGACGCCTACTCCGTGCGCTGCGCCCCGCAGGTCGCCGGCGCCGGCCGCGACACCCTCGACCACGCCCGCCTGGTCGCCGACCGCGAGCTGGCCTCCGCCGTCGACAACCCCGTGGTGCTGCCCGACGGCCGCGTGGAGTCCAACGGCAACTTCCACGGCGCGCCCGTCGCCTACGTCCTGGACTTCCTGGCCGTCGCCGCCGCCGACCTCGGCTCGATCGCCGAGCGCCGCACCGACCGGCTGCTGGACCGCAACCGCTCGCACGGCCTGCCGCCGTTCCTCGCCGACGACCCGGGCGTCGACTCCGGCCTGATGATCGCCCAGTACACGCAGGCCGCCCTGGTCAGCGAGAACAAGCGCCTCGCGGTGCCCGCCTCGGTCGACTCCATCCCCTCGTCGGCGATGCAGGAGGACCACGTCTCCATGGGCTGGTCCGCCGCCCGCAAGCTGCGCACCGCCGTGGACAACCTCGGCCGCGTCCTCGCCGTGGAGCTCACCGCCGCCGCCCGGGCGCTGGAGATCCGCCGCAGCGCCTACACCTCGCGCGACACCGACCCGCTGGCCCCCGCGACCGCCGCCGCGCTGGCCGCCGTCCGCGCGGCCGGGGTCGGCGGCGTCGGACCGGACCGCTTCCTCGCCCCCGACCTGGACGCCGCGGCCGCCCTCGTGGCGGGCGGCGGACTGGTCGGGGCCGTCGAGGCCGTCACCGGGCCGCTGGCCTGATGCGGGGGACGGCGGCCGGTGCCGGGCGCGGCCGGGGTCACTCCCAGCCGTCCCGGCGCCGCCGCCGCTCCTCCCGCTCCTCCCGGCGCTCGCCCAGGGCGGCCGCCGCGTTGACCCCCACGATCCCGGCCCACACCACCACCAGCCCGGTCAGCCCGCCGGTGCCGCCGCCGACGCCGGAGAGCGGGATGCCCAGGGCCAGCGAGATCACGGCCAGCCGGCTCCCGGCCCGGCCCCGCGGCGGCCCGTACGCCCCGCGCCGCGCCGGTCCGTACGCGTCCAGCCGCTCGGCGACCCGCTGCTCCACCCGGGCGTCGAGCCGGGCGTCGACCCGGGCCAGGAACGCGTCGACGACCTCCTCCTCGTACTCCGGCCCCAGCTCCTTGCGGGTCTGGACGGCGGCGTCGAGGTCCTTGTGCAGCTCGGTGCGCGGCGGCTTCTCCATGCGGTCCAGCGTGGTCCCCGCCGCCCCGGCCGTCCAGGGTTCTCGGGGGCGAACGGGGGGTCTCTCAGGGGCGGTTCAGGGTCGTCCCCGCCGCCCCGGCCCCGGCCCGCCCCCGCCCCGCCCCCAGGCCGCCGCCGGCAGCCCGCCCCGCGGACCGCCGCGCCCGGCATCCGGAAAGCCCTTGCCCCGTTGAATGGCCTCATGCACAGTCGGCAGTGCCTGAAGCAGTGCCTGAAGCAGCGGCCGAAGCAGTGGCTGGACCAGAGCCCGCACCGAGGAGACCCATGACCACCGCCGACGAGGCGCTCGGCCCCTCCGCCCGCCTGCTGCGCCTCTTCGAGGGCAGCCGGCTCACCCCCACCCAGCGCCGCATCGCCCACGCCCTGGTGCAGCACGCGGCCGACGCGCCCTTCCTCTCCAGCGTCGAGGTCGCCGAGCTCGCCGGGGTCAGCCAGCCCTCCGTCACCCGCTTCGCCGTCGCCCTCGGCTACGACGGCTACCCCGGCCTGCGCAGGCGGCTGCGGGACCTCGGCCCCGCCGAGGCCGCCGCCGGAGCCGCCCCCGCCGAGTCGCCCCGCGACGCCGTCCGCAACGAGCAGCAGCGCGCCGTCCTCGCCGAGATCGACAACCTCAACCGGCTCGCCGAGCTCCTCGCCGACCCCGAGCCGGTCGCGCGCGCCGCCCGGATCCTCGCCGCCTCCCGCCCGCTGCCGGTCCTCGGCCTGCGCGCCGCCTCCGCCCAGGCCCGCGGCTTCGCCTACTTCGCGGCCAAGGTCCACCCCGACGTGCGGCTCCTCGACGAGGGCGGCTCCATGCTCACCGACCGTGTCGAGCAGGCCGCGGCGGCGGGCGCCTCGGCGCTGATGTGCTTCGCCCTGCCCCGCTACCCCCGCGAGCTCACCGACGCCCTCACCGCCGCCCGCGACTGCGGGCTCACCGTGGTCACCGTCGCCGACAGCGCCTTCGCCCCCGTCGCCCGGATGTCCGACCTGCTGCTGCCCGCCGCCGTCGGCAGCAGCCTGGTCTTCGACACCGCCTGCGCGCCGATGGTGCTCGGCCGGGTCCTGCTCCAGGCCATGTGCGACGAGCTGCCCGGCGCGGAGGCCCGGCTGGAGGCCTTCGAGCACACCGCCGCCGCCCGGGGCCTCTTCCTCGACTGAGTGCCCCCGGCAGGGCTCCCCGGCGGCGTCCCCCGGCCGGAGCCCGCGTCCGGGCCCCGGCCGGGAGCGGTCAGCGGGTGGTGCGCCAGACCACGTCGATCCCGCACTCGCCCGGCGCCTGCGGCGCGTCCGGCGCGGCGGGGCGCCGCTCGGCCTCGGTGAGGCCCGCCCGGCGGGCGACGGCGCCGCTGGCGTGGTTGGCCGCGTCGTGGTGGATCTCCACCCGCTCGGTGCCGGGCAGCGCGAAGGCCGCCTCCACCAGCGCCCGCGCGGCGGCCGTGGCCAGGCCCCGGCCCGTCCAGGCCGGGTGCAGCCAGTAGCCGATCTCCAGCCCGCCCGGCCCGATCCGGCGCATCAGCGAGCCGTTCCCGACGTCCTGCCCGTCGCAGGTGATCGCGTAGTCGTACGCCTCGCCTGACTCCCAGTGGCGCTCGCAGTCCGCGGTGTAGGCGGTGGCGGCCGCCGCGTCGTGGTGCGCGGCCCACGGCATCCAGGGCAGCAGGTGGTCGAGCGACTCGGTGACGAGCCGGTCCACGGCGGCGGCGTCGGCCGCCCGGCGACGGCGCAGGACGACGGGGCCGGAGGCGATGGTCTCGGGAGGGTGTTCCATGCCTGCCGATCCTGCCCCGGCGCCGAGCCGCCCGGCAACGGGTTATCGCAGGTCGCGGCCTCCGCCCGGGGGGACCGGATGGGCCGATCGGCCCACGCCGGGGTGCGGAACCGGCGGACTTCGGGCAGGGGGCGGTGCGCCTGCGCCGTCCCGGCCCGGCCGCGCCGTACAACCGACGCCGTGGACGTGGCGGCGGCGGAAGGCGGGCGGGCATGAGAGGCATCACGCGGGCGGGGGCCGCGGCGGCGGGGGCACTGTGCCTGCTGGCGGCGGCGCAGACGCAGGCCCAGGCGGCGGCGAGGGGGGTCGCGGCCCGGCCGGCGCCGGAGCGGTCGCTGCTCTCCGCGGTGGCCGGGGCCGACCTGGGGTCGCTGGCCCAGGTGACGTCCGGGGTGCTCTGCGGGCCCCTGGTCGGGGTGACCTACAAGGCGCCCGTCGAGTGCGTGAACGGCGCGATCCACAGCGGCAACAGCGTGAACAGCGGGAACTTCGTCAACCACGGCAACCCCAACAACAGTGGCAACCTGTCCAGCGTCAACGGCTCCTCCAACGCGGCGAACTCCACCGCGGGCGACAGCGTGGACAGCGGCAACACCGTCCAGGCCGTGGGCGGGCGGGGCGGGCGGCGCTGACCCGGTCGGGGCCCGCCGCCGTCCGGGTGAAGAGGCGGCCCCGCACGTTCGGGCCGCGGCCGCCGAGGTAGCCATCCCGGGGCGGCCGCGTCCCGCTCCGGGGCGCGCCGGGAGCGGAGGTGCGCGGTGCGTGGAGTGACGAGGTGCCTGGCGGTGGGGGCGGGAGCCGCCGGCCTGCTGCTGCCCGGGGCGGCGTCCGCGTCGGCGGCGTCCTGGGACGGCCCGCCCGGCCTGCTGTGGGACTTCCCCGACGGCAACCGGACGGACATCGACGCGGACGTCCGCTGCGCCGAGGGCACCCGGATCTGCGCCAACGGCCCCGTGCACAGCGGCAACCTCAGCAACAGCCAGAACGTGCGGCTCGACGGCAGCGCGAACGACTCCGGCAGCCCCACGAACATCGTGGGCTCACCCAACAGCAACAACACGACCGAGGGCGGCGGCGACAACAGCCGCAACAACGAGCAGTACCTCGGCACCGGGCGCCGCCGCTGAGCCCCGCCCGCCGCTGGGCCCCGCCGCGGCTGCGGGCGTCCGCCGCGGCGGTCCGGGGAGCCGGCCCCGGAGCCGGCCCCGGCCTCTGGTCGGCCGTCCGATGATTGGATACATTCATACAAGCACTGAGTGAATGGCTCCATCCACCCCGCCCGGACGGCGGACCAGGGAGGTCGAGGCGCATGACGCAGCAGCAGAGCGGCCCGCGCAAGGTCAGGGCGCCCCGCGGCACCGCGCTCGGCACGCAGGGCTGGCAGCAGGAGGCCGCCCTGCGGATGCTCATGAACAACCTCGACCCCGAGGTCGCCGAGCACCCGGACAAGCTCGTCGTCTACGGCGGCACCGGCAAGGCCGCCCGCGACTGGCGCTCGTACGACGCCATGGTCCGCACCCTGCGCACCCTCAGGCAGGACGAGACCATGCTCGTGCAGTCCGGCCGCCCGGTCGGCGTCATGCAGACCCACGAGTGGGCGCCGCGCGTCCTCATCGCCAACTCCAACCTGGTGGGCGACTGGGCGAACTGGGAGGAGTTCCGGCGTCTGGAGCAGCTCGGCCTCACCATGTACGGGCAGATGACCGCCGGGTCGTGGATCTACATCGGCACCCAGGGCATCCTCCAGGGCACCTACGAGACCTTCGCCGCCGTCGCCGCCAAGCGCTTCGGCGGCACCCTCGGCGGGACGGTCACCCTCACCGCCGGCCTCGGCGGCATGGGCGGCGCCCAGCCCCTCGCCGTCACCATGAACGGCGGCGTCGCGCTCTGCATCGACTGCGACCCCAGCCGCATCGCCCGCCGGATCGAGCACCGCTACCTCGACGTGCGGGCCGACTCCGTCGAGCACGCGCTCCGGCTCGCCGTCGAGGCCCGCGACCGGCGGGAGCCGCTCGGCATCGGCCTGCTCGGCAACGCCGCCGACCTCGTCCCGCAGCTCCTCGCGATGGACGCGCCGATCGACATCGTCACCGACCAGACCAGCGCCCACGACCCGCTCGCCTACCTGCCGACCGGCGTCGACTTCGCCGACATGGCCGAGTACGCCCGCACCAAGCCCGCCGAGTTCACCGAGCGGGCCCGGGAGTCGATGGCCCGGCACGTGGAGGCGATGGTGGGCTTCCTCGACAGGGGCGCCGAGGTCTTCGACTACGGCAACTCCATCCGCGGCGAGGCGCAGCTCGCCGGGTACGGGCGCGCCTTCGCCTTCCCCGGCTTCGTCCCCGCCTACATCCGGCCGCTGTTCTGCGAGGGCAAGGGCCCGTTCCGCTGGGCCGCGCTCTCCGGCGACCCGGCCGACATCGCGAGGACCGACCGGGCCGTCCTCGACCTCTTCCCCGAGAACGAGTCCCTCGCCCGCTGGATCCGCATGGCCCAGGAGAAGGTCCACTTCCAGGGCCTGCCCGCCCGCATCTGCTGGCTGGGCTACGGCGAGCGCGACCGGGCGGGCGAGCGGTTCAACGCCATGGTGGCGAGCGGCGAGCTGTCCGCGCCGGTCGTCATCGGCCGCGACCACCTCGACTGCGGCTCCGTCGCCTCCCCCTACCGGGAGACCGAGGCCATGCTCGACGGCTCCGACGCCATCGCCGACTGGCCGCTGCTCAACGCCATGGTCAACGTCGCCTCCGGCGCCTCCTGGGTCTCGATCCACCACGGCGGCGGCGTCGGCATCGGCCGCTCGATCCACGCCGGGCAGGTCACCGTCGCCGACGGCACCGCCCTCGCGGGGGAGAAGATCCGCCGCGTCCTCACCAACGACCCGGGCATGGGCGTCATCCGCCACGTCGACGCCGGCTACGACCGCGCCGCCGAGGTCGCCGACGAGCGCGGGGTCCGCGTCCCCATGCGCGAGGGCGGGGAGGGCTGAGTGGCCCCCGCACAGGAGGCCCGGGCCGCCGGGGAGCGTCCCGGCGGCGCGGGGCGGCCCGGCGCCGAGGAGCGGCTGGGCGCCGCCGGTGACGCGTACCGGCGCATGTGGCGGGAACTGCTGCCCGTCGGCCGGTACGGCGCCACCGGCGGCTACCGCCGCCACGCCTGGAACGGCGCCGACGCCGAGTGCCGGGCCTGGTTCGAGGAGCAGGCCCGCTCCCGCGGCCTGGCGTACGAGGTGGACCGCAACGGCAACCAGTGGGCCTGGTGGGGCGACCCCGGGGCCGGGGACGCCGTCGTCACCGGCTCCCACCTGGACTCCGTGCCCGACGGGGGCGCCTACGACGGCCCGCTCGGCGTGGTCTCCTCCTTCGCCGCCGTCGACGCCCTGCGCGGGCGCGGCGCCCGGCCCGTCCGGCCGCTCGCCGTCGTCAACTTCGGCGACGAGGAGGGCGCCCGCTTCGGCGTCGCCTGCACCGGCTCCCGTCTCACCACGGGCGTCCTGGCGCCGGAGCGGGCCCGCGCGCTGACCGACGCGGACGGGGTCCGCCTCGCCGACGCCATGGAGCGCGCCGGCCACGACCCCGCCGCCCTCGGGCGCGACGGCGACCGGCTCGCCCGTATCGGCGCCTTCGTCGAGCTCCACGTCGAGCAGGGCCGGGCCCTGGGCGACCACCCCGTCGGCGTCGCCTCCGCGATCTGGCCGCACGGCCGCTGGCGGTTCGACTTCCACGGTGAGGCCAACCACGCGGGCACCACCCGCCCGGAGGACCGCCGCGACCCCATGGCCGCCTACGCCGGCGCCGTGCTCGCCGCCCGCGAGCACACCCGCGGCGGCGGCGCCCTCGCCACCTTCGGCCGGGTCGCCGTGGAGCCCAACGGCACCAACGCCATCGCCTCCCTGGTGCGCGGCTGGCTGGACTCCCGCGCCGCCGACGAGCCCGCCCTGGAGGACGCCGTGGCGGCGGTCCGCCGCGCCGCCGAGGAGCACGCCGCCCGCGAGGGGGTGCGCGTGGAGGTGGCCCGCGAGTCGTACACGCCCGTCGTCTCCTTCGACGTCCCGCTGCGCGACCGCCTCGCCGCCGCCGTGCGGGCCGCGACCGGCCGCGAGGTGCCGGTGCTGCCCACCGGCGCCGGGCACGACGCGGGCATCCTCTCCGCCGCCGTGCCCACCGCGATGCTCTTCGTCCGCAACCCCACCGGCGTCTCCCACTCGCCCGCGGAGTCCGCCGAGGAGTCCGACTGCCTCGCCGGGGCCGCCGCCCTGGCCGACGTCCTGGAGGAGCTGGCGTGCCGGTGACGACCGCCTACTGGGCCGAGCACGCCTGGCTGCGGCGGCCGGGAGCGCCCGCCCCCGCCGTCGAGCAGCAGGTGCTGGTGGAGGTCGGGGGCGACGGCCGCATCACCGCCGTCACCCCCGGCTCCGGCCCCTGCCCGCCCCGTGCGGTCCGCCTCGGCGGCCTGCTGCTGCCCGGCATGGCCAACGCCCACTCGCACGCCTTCCACCGGGCGCTGCGCGCCACCGTCCAGGTCGGCTCCGGCACCTTCTGGACGTGGCGCGACCAGATGTACCGCTTCGCCGCCGCCCTCGACCCGGACACCTACCTGGCCCTCGCCACCGCCGTCTACGCCGAGATGGCGCTCGCGGGCACCACCTGCGTCGGCGAGTTCCACTACGTCCACCACACCCCCGGCGGCGCCCCCTACGCCGACCCCAACGCGATGGGCGAGGCGCTGGTGGAGGCCGCCGCCCGGGCCGGGATCCGCATCACCCTGCTCGACACCTGCTACCTCTCCTCCGGCTTCGGCGCCGCCCCCGAGCCCCACCAGCGGCGCTTCAGCGACGGCGACGCCGACGCCTGGGCCGCCCGCGCCGCCGCGTTCGCCGACGCCCACCGCGGCACGCCCCACGCCCGGGTCGGGGCCGCCGTCCACTCGGTGCGGGCCGTGCCCGCCGGCCAGCTCGCCACCGTCGCCCGCTGGGCGGAGGAGCGCGGCGCCCCGCTGCACGTCCACCTCTCCGAGCAGACCGCCGAGAACGACGCCTGCCTCGACGCGCACGGCGCCACCCCCACCCGGCTCCTCGCCGACCACGGCGTCCTCGGCCCGCGCACCAGCGCCGTCCACGCCACCCACCTCACCGGTGAGGACGTCCGGCTCCTCGGCGGCTCCGCGGCCTCCGTCTGCATGTGCCCCACCACCGAGCGCGACCTCGCCGACGGCATCGGGCCGGCCCGCGACCTCGCCGACGCCGGCTGCCGCATCACCCTCGGCAGCGACAGCCACGCGGTCGTCGACCCCTTCGAGGAGGCCCGCGCCCTGGAGCTGGACGAGCGGCTGCGCACCCGCCGCCGCGGCCACTGGACCGCCGCCGCCCTGCTGCGCGCCGCCGGCGAGGACGGCCACGCCTCCCTGGGCTGGGAGGAGGCCGGCCGGATCGAGCCGGGCGCCCTCGCCGACCTCACCGCCGTCGCCCTGGACTCCGTGCGCACCGCCGGCGCCGTCCCCCGGCTCGGCGCCGAGACCGCGGTGTTCGCGGCGTCCGCCGCCGACGTCCGCCACGTCGTGGTGGGCGGCCGCCACGTCGTCCGCGACGGCGTCCACCAGCTGGTCCCCGACGTGCCCGCCGCCCTGCGGGACTCGATCGCCGCCCTGCGCGGCCGGTAGCGCCGCCCCACGCGGCAGGAAGCGACCCATGACCGCCACCCTGATCACCGGCATCGGCAGCCTCGTCACCAACGACGAGGCGCACGGCACCGGCCCCCTCGGCCTGCTCGCCGACGCCGCCGTCGTCCTGGAGGACGGCCGCGTCGCCTGGACCGGACCGGCCGCGGCCGCCCCCGCCGCCGACACCGTGCACGACGCGGGCGGCCGCGCCGCGCTGCCCGGCTTCGTCGACTCCCACGCCCACCTGGTCTTCGCCGGGGACCGCACCGCCGAGTTCGCCGCCCGTATGTCCGGGCGGCCCTACACGGCGGGCGGCATCCGCACCACCGTCGCCGCCACCCGCGCCGCGACCGACGCCGAGCTGGACGCGGGCGTCGCCCGCCTGGTCCGGGAGGCGCTGCGGCAGGGCACCACCACCGTGGAGTGCAAGTCCGGCTACGGCCTCACCGTGGAGGACGAGGCCCGCGCCCTGCGGATCGCCGCCCGGCACACCGCCGAGACGACCTACCTGGGCGCCCACGTCGTCGCCCCCGAGTACGCGGACGACCCGGCGGGCTACGTCGACCTCGTCACCGGGCCCATGCTCGACGCCTGCGCCCCGCACGCCCGCTGGGTGGACGTCTTCTGCGAGCGCGGCGCCTTCGACGGGGACCAGGCCCGCGCCGTCCTGACCGCCGGGGCGGCCCGCGGGCTCGTCCCCCGCGTCCACGCCAACCAGCTCGGCCCCGGCCCCGGCGTGCAGCTCGCCGTGGAGCTGGGCGCCGCCTCCGCCGACCACTGCACCCACCTGGACGACGCCGACGTGGCCGCCCTGGCCTCCTCGGACACCGTCGCCACCCTGCTGCCCGGCGCCGAGTTCTCCACCCGCGCCCCCTACCCGGACGCGCGCCGCCTGCTGGACGCGGGCGCCGCCGTGGCCCTCTCCACGGACTGCAACCCCGGCTCCAGCTTCACCACCTCGATGCCGTTCTGCGTCGCGGTCGCCGTCCGGGAGATGGGCATGACCCCGGACGAGGCCGTGCACGCCGCCACCGCGGGCGGCGCCCGCGCCCTGCGCCGCACCGACGTCGGCCGGATCGCCCCCGGCGCCCGCGCCGACCTGGTGCTGCTGGACGCGCCCTCCCACGTCCACCTCGCCTACCGGCCCGGGGTGCCCCTGGTCTCCGCCGTCTGGCGCGGCGGCGTGCGGGAGCTCTGACCCGGGTCCGCCCGCCGGCCTCCGGCCCCCCGCGCGCCGGAACGCGCCGCCGCCCCGGGACGGCGGGCGTTCCGGGGCGGCGGGGGGTGCGTGCGGGGGGCCGGCGAGGCCGTGCGGCGGGTGGTCACTCCTCCACGAGGAGCCCGGCCCGCAGCCGGGTCAGCGTCCGGGTGAGCAGCCGCGAGACGTGCATCTGGGAGATGCCCAGCTCGGCACCGATCTCCGACTGCGTCATGTTGCCGACGAAGCGCAGCGAGAGGATCCGGCGGTCGCGCTCGGGCAGCCCGGCGATCAGGGGCTTGAGGGACTCGCGGTACTCGATGCCCTCCATGCCGTGGTCCTCGTAGCCGATGCGGTCGGCGAGCGCGCCCTCGGTCTCGTCCTCCTCGGGCTGCGCGTCCAGCGAGCTGGCGGTGTAGGCGTTGCTCACGGCCATGCCCTCGACGACCTCGTCCTCGGGGATGTCCAGCTTGCGGGCGAGCTCGGCGACGGTGGGGGCGCGGTCCAGCTGCTGCGCCAGCTCGTCGGTGGCCTTGGCCAGGTCGAGCCGCAGCTCCTGCAGGCGGCGCGGTACCCGGACGGCCCAGCTGGTGTCGCGGAAGAACCGCTTGATCTCACCGATGATCGTGGGCATGGCGAAGGTGGGGAACTCCACCCCGCGGTCCATCTCGAACCGGTCGATCGCCTTGATCAGGCCGATCGTGCCGACCTGGACGATGTCCTCCATCGGCTCGCTGCGGGAGCGGAACCGGGAGGCGGCGAACTTCACCAGGGCGAGGTTGAGCTCGATGAGGGTGTTGCGCACGTAGGCGTGCTCGTGCGTGCCCTCCTCCAGCGTCTCCATCCGGCGGAAGAGCACCTTGGAGAGCGCCCTGGCGTCCAGGGGGCCGACCGTGTCCGCGGGCGGGATCTCCGGCAGGTCCCCCAGCGAGGCGGGCCGGCGGACCGGCGCTCCCGTGACCTGCGCGGCCGCCTCCGGCCGCTCCGCTGCCGCGGTGCGCGCCGTCTCCGACGACGCGTCGTCGTGCCGCGTGGCGTCGAGCTGGGCTGCCATGGGTGATGCTCCTCCCTCGGGTGGGATGCGCATGGTTGGCTGCCATGCCACCTCCGTGTACGGACACCTCTTGTTCCTGCCTACCCCGACCGTCTGCAAGGATGCAAGCCGAGTTCATCGCCCGGGATGGGGGATGATGGCGCCGGGAGGTCATAGATGGACCGTGGATCAGCCGGTACGCCCGGCTCGGACAGCGCGGGCGGCGACGCCGTGGGGCTGACGCCGGGGGAGGCCGCAGGCGCCGACCGGCTCGCCGTCGCGGTGCGCAGCGTCGCCGGGAGCGTGGTGGTCGCCCCCTCGGGGGAGCTGGACCACGACACCGCCGACCTGCTGCGGGGACCGCTGGAGCGGGCCCTCGACGAGGGCGAGGACCGCATCGTCGTCGACTGCTCGGACCTGCTCTTCTGCGACTCCACCGGCCTCAACGTGCTCCTCGCGGCCCGGCTGCGGGCCCAGGAGGCGGGCGGCGCCGTCCACCTCGCTGCCATGCGGCCCGCAGTGGCCCGCGTGTTCGAGATCACCGGGGCGGAGACCGTCTTCCGGGTGCACGGCTCCCTCGACGAGGCGCTGGCGGACCGGTAGATGTGCATCCACCGGCGAAGTGCGGGCAGGAGAGCCGGCAGGATCCGGCCGGGGCGGGCCGGGTCGGTGTGCGCGGCGGCGCCCGCGGTCGACACCGCGGCCGGGACGGCGCGCAGTGGACCGCAGCGAAACGGAGGGGCGGCATGAGCACCATCCGGCCTCGGGTGCCGGAGGACCCCCACACCTCCGGTGGCCGCAGGAGGCCTTCCTCCCTGCCACCGGGCGGCCAGGTGCGCCGTCTGGCGCTGGCCGGGACCAAGGGTGTGGTGGCTCGCAGCCGCGACTTCACCCGGGGGGCCCTGGAGGACTGGGAGTGGCTGCCGGGGGAGGACGAGGAGGCGCTGGCGGTCGCGGAGGACGTGCTGCTGGTGGTCTCGGAGCTCGTCACCAACGCCTGCCTGCACGCGGGCGGCCCCCAGGAGCTGCTGCTGCACTGCACGGACGACGCGCTGCGGATCGAGGTGGCCGACGCGAACCCGTCCCACCCCGAGCCGCGCCGGCCCCACGAGCGGGGCAAGCCGGGCGGCCACGGCCTGCACATCGTGGGCCGGCTCAGCCGCCGCTGGGGCGTGGTCGGCCACCCCGCCCCGGCCGCGGACGGCGTCTCCGCCGACGGGACCGCCGGGCCCGGGAAGACGGTCTGGGTGGAGCTGGACGCCCCCTGGGCGCGCTCCTGAGGGCCGTCCCGGGGCGCAGCGGCCCCGGCCGGCCGGCCCGCGGGACGGCGGAACGGTGAGGGGCCCGGGGCCGGTACGGATCTCCGTACCGGCCCCGGGCCCCTCCGCTGTGCCGTGCGTCAGTGCACGTCGCCCATGAGGGAGACCACCTTGCGGCGGTACATCACCACGGCGACGCCGGCCAGCACCGCCAGGACGCCCTGGAAGGCGAAGTACCCCTGGCTGTCGATGTTGGCGCCCGCCAGCTGCACCAGCGAGGTGACGCAGTCGCCCGCGGTCACGGCGAGGAACCACACGCCCATCATCTGGCTGGCGTACTTCTGCGGCGCCAGCTTGGTGGTCACCGACAGGCCCACCGGCGACAGGCACAGCTCGCCGACGGTCTGGATCAGGTAGACCACGGCCAGCCACAGCGGGCTCACCTTGGTGCCGTCGGAGGCGGCGGCCTGGGCCAGCATCATGACCAGGAAGGACGCGCCGATCAGCAGCAGGCCGTAGGCGAACTTGACCGTGGTGCTCGGCTCCTTGGCGCGCCGGGCGAGGGCGACCCACAGCCAGGCGAAGAGCGGCGCCAGCGCCATGATCATCAGCGGGTTCAGGGACTGGAACCAGCTGGCGGGGAAGTCGAAGCCGAGGAGCGTGGAGGAGGTGTCGTTCTCCGCGAAGAGGTTCAGCGTCGAACCGGACTGGTCGTAGATCATCCAGAAGATGGCGGCGGCCACGAAGAACCAGACGTACCCGGTCATCTTCGACTGCTCGTCCCGGCTCAGGTCGCGGTCGCGCTTGATCCGGATCAGGTAGAAGGCGGGGATCGCCAGGCCGGCCACGGTCAGCGGCCATGTCACCCAGTCGACGGTGAAGTGGCCGGACAGCGCCACGACGCCGTAGAAGACGACTGCGAGCAGGGTCCAGAAGCCGGCCTTGCGCAGCAGCGCGCCGCGCTCGTCGGCGGTCAGCGGGGTCGGGACGACGTCGCTGCGCTTGCTCAGGTGGCGGCTGCCCAGCAGGTACTGGAGCAGGCCCAGCGCCATGCCGGCGCCCGCCATGGCGAAGCCCAGGTGCCAGTTGACCTTCTCGCCGACGGTGCCGATGGTCAGCGGCGCGACGAAGGCGCCGAGGTTGATCCCCATGTAGAAGATCGTGAAGCCGCCGTCGCGACGCGGGTCGTCCGGTCCCTCGTAGAGGTGACCCACCATGGTGGAGATGTTGGACTTCAGCAGTCCGGAGCCCGCCGCGATGAGGACCAGGCCGACGAAGAACGAGGCGGTCGCCGGCACGGCCAGCAGGAAGTGGCCCGTCATGATGACGAAGCCCGCGATGGCCACGGTGCGCCGCGCGCCCCACAGCCGGTCGGCCGCCCAGCCGCCCGGGAGGGCGAGCAGGTAGACCATGGCGTTGTACACGCTGTAGATCGAGAGGGCGGTGGCCGGGTCGAAGCCCAGCCCGCCCTTGCCGGCGGGTGCCGCCAGGTAGAGCACCAGCAGGGCGCGCATGCCGTAGAAGCTGAACCGCTCCCACATCTCGGTCATGAACAGGGTGGCCAGGCCGCGCGGCTGACCGAAGAAGGTCTTGCCTGTGCTGCGGTCCGCGGTGGGCGGAGTGACCGTCTGCGTCGGGGTGGACGCCATGTGAGCCGTTCCTTGTCTGACTGCGCGGACCGCGCGGGGGTGGCCGTGCGGATCCTGCACCGGGCACGGAGGTGCCGCGGTACGTGACATGGGGACGCCACCACTGTACGGGCACCATTGCCGCCATAACCGATCAAGAGCACCCATTGAACGCGAACAGCTATTAAGTGTGCATATCGCGCATCTGACGCCGAAACGCAGGCGTTTGCGTAAATCTTCCTTCAAACACAAGGTGTTCTTCGGGAGTCTTCCTGTCTTTCGCCTCGACGTCAGTGGTGCACGTCACGTCCGCCCGGCGTTCCCCGCCCCGGGCGGTGTGCTTCACTTCACAGCCCCGCCGCCCCGCCCGTCCCGCACGACGCGCCCGATCGGCGGCGGGGACGCGGACTACGATCGCCCCATGACCCGAGTTCTGCTCGCCGAGGACGACATCGCCATCTCGGAGCCGCTCGCGCGGGCGCTCCGCCGCGAGGGCTACGAGGTGCTGGTGCGCGAGGACGGCCCGGCCGCACTGGAGACCGGGCTCGAGGAGGACGTCGACCTCCTCGTGCTCGACCTCGGCCTGCCCGAGATGGACGGCCTGGAGGTCTGCCGCAGGCTCCGCGCCGACGGCAAGGGCTTCCCCGTCCTCGTGCTCACCGCCCGCGCCGACGAGGTCGACACCGTCGTCGGACTCGACGCCGGCGCCGACGACTACGTCACCAAGCCCTTCCGCCTCGCCGAACTGCTCGCCCGGGTGCGGGCCCTGCTGCGCCGCGGCACCGTCGACCTCACCACCGGGGCCCACGGCGTCAAGATCGACGTCGAGTCCCACCGCGCCTGGCTCGGCGAGGACGAGCTCCAGCTCTCCGCCAAGGAGTTCGAGCTGCTGCGCGTCCTCGTCCGGGACGCCGGCCGGGTCGTCACCCGCGAGCAGATCATGCGGCAGGTCTGGGACACCACCTGGTGGACCTCCACCAAGACCCTCGACATGCACATCTCCTGGCTGCGGAAGAAGCTCGGCGACGACGCCGGCAACCCCCGCTACATCACCACCGTCCGCGGCGTGGGCTTCCGCTTCGAGAAGGGCTGACCGGCAGCGTGAAGCGCCGGATGATCAACTCCCTGCTGGGCGTCGTCCTCGTGATGGTCGTCGTCTTCTGCGTGCCGCTGGCGCTCTTCGAGAAGAGGACCATCGAGAGCGCCGCCCAGGACAGGGCCGGCGCGGAGGCGGTGCGGGTCCTCGGCATGGTCGAGAACCGCATCGCCGCGGGGGAGCCCGTCCGCACCGACGACCTCAGGGGGCAGATCACCGACGGCTCGTACGCCGAGGTCCGCCTCCCGGGCCGCGCGCCCATCGTCATCGGCAGCCCGCCCTCCGGCGGCAGACCCGTCCGGGCCGTCCAGGGCGGCGGCCGGGGCGAGCAGGTGGTCGTCGAGCACTCCCGCAGCGACGTCGAGCACGAGATCGGCACCATGCTGCTCACGCTCGGCGTCGTCGCCCTGCTCGCCGTCCAGGCCGCCGTCGCCCTCGCCGTCTGGCAGGCCAAGCGCCTCACCCGGCCCCTCAACGACCTCGCCGAGACCGCCGAGCGCCTCGGTTCGGGCGACCCCCGCCCCCGCCACCGCCGGTACGGCGCACCCGAGCTCGACCGCGTCGCCGAGGTCCTCGACGCCAGCGCCGAGCGCATCGCCCGCATGCTCACCGCCGAGCGCCGCCTCGCGGCCGACGCCTCCCACCAGCTGCGGACCCCGCTCACCGCGCTCTCCATGCGGCTGGAGGAGATCATCGCCACCGAGGACCCGGCGACGGTCAAGGAGGAGGCCGCCATCGCCCTGGGCCAGGTCGAGCGGCTCACCGACGTGGTGCAGCGCCTGCTCACCAACCAGCGCGACCCCCGCAGCACCTCCGCCGTCTCCTTCGACCTCGACGAGGTCGTCAAGCAGCAGGCGGAGGAGTGGCGGCAGGCCCTGCGCGGCGCCGGCCGGCGCCTGGAGGTCGAGGGCCTGCACGGACTGGAGGCGGTCGGCACCCCCGGCGCCGTCGCCCAGGTCCTGGCCACCCTGATCGAGAACTCGCTCATGCACGGCGGCGGGACCGTGGTGGTCTCCACCCGCGTCACCGGGACCTCCGTCGTCGTCGAGGTCCGGGACGAGGGGCCCGGTGTGCCGCCCGAGCTGGGCGCCCGGGTCTTCGAGCGCACGGTCAGCGGCCGCAACTCCACCGGCATCGGTCTCGCCGTGGCCCGCGACCTCGCCGAGGCCGACGGCGGGCGGCTGGAGCTGCTCTCGCTGCGGCCGCCGGTGTTCGCCCTCTTCCTGGGGCGGCAGCTCGAGGACTGACGCACCGGCGGCCGGCCGGCCCGCGGACCGGCCGGCGCCTCTCGGGCTGCGGGCCGGGAGCGGCGGGACGGGCCGGACGGGACGGGCCGGGCGGGGCGCGGCCGATGGTGGGGGTGCCGGGCGCGGGAACAGGAACGCCCCGGGCGGGAGGCCCGGGGCGCGGCGGTGGTCCGTACGGGGCGCGGGGCGGCGGTCAGCCCTCGCGGACGGCGGCGGGCCGGCCGGCCATGGCCGGCTCGTGCGCGCCTATGGCCCCCGGCGCCTGCTCGCCCTCCAGCTCCGGCAGCGCCCGGAAGACCCAGGTGCGGTAGGAGACGAAGCGGAACAGGGTGCCCAGGCCGAGGCCGACCACGTTCTTGGCGATGTTGTCGGCCAGCCCCGAGTGGAAGCCCAGGCTGTAGTGCGAGATCCACAGGGTGCCGTTCTCGATCACCATGCCGATGCCGCTGAAGACCAGGAAGAGCGTGATCTCCCGGGAGCGGGCGTCCGCGTCGCGGTCCCGGTAGACCCAGTAGCGGTAGCCCACGTAGTTGGTGGCGATGGCCACCAGGGTCGCGAGGACGCCCGACCGCACGGGCGCCCAGTGGAGCCCGTGGATGCACAGGTTGAACACGACGAGGTTCACGACGACGCCCAGCAGGCCCACCGTGCCGAACTTCATCACCTCGTGCACGAGGCCGCGCAGCCGTCCGCGCAGGCCGTGCGGCGCGCGAGTGTCAGTCGTCATACCGGGACCGTCTCCAGACATCGGGATTCCTGCCATGGTATCCGCGTGCCCGCCCGGCACACGGCGCACCCCGGACGGCCGGACCCGCCTCGCCCCCCGGACGCATCCGGGCCCCGGGGAGCCCCGGCGCACCGGACGGACCGTGCGGGGCCGGACGTGCCGCGGGCGCCGGACGGACGGGTGCGTGGGCGCGCGGGCGCGCGGGCGGTGCGGCCCCGCTGCGACGTCCGGAGGGGGCCGTCCGGTTCCCGCCCCTCCCCGCCCTGCGGTCCGCCCCGCCGTCCGTCCGCCCGCCACCCGTCCGGCGGCCCCGCGTCCCGACCCCCCGCCCCGGCGCCGGGTGCCCGGCGGCGGCGCGGATATCCTTGCGGTGTGACTTTCCCGGTAGTCGGCATGATCGGTGGCGGCCAGCTCGCCCGTATGGCACACCAGGCGGGCATCCCGCTCGGTGTCAGGTTCAGGCTCCTCGCGGACACCCCGCAGGACTCCGCCTCGCAGGTGGTCGGCGACGTCGTGGTCGGCGACCACCGCGACCTGGACGTCCTGCGGGCCTTCGCCGAGGGCTGCGACGTGGTCACCTTCGACCACGAGCACGTCCCCACCGAGCACCTGCACGCCCTCCAGGCCGCCGGCGTCGCCGTCCGGCCCGGGCCCGAGGCGCTGGTCAACGCCCAGGACAAGGGCGTCATGCGGGCGAGGCTCGACTCCATCGGCGTGCCCTGCCCCCGCCACCGCATCGTCGCCGACCCGGCCGACGTCGCCGCGTTCGCCGCCGAGGGCTCCGGATTCCCCGTGGTCCTGAAGACCGTGCGCGGCGGCTACGACGGCAAGGGCGTGTGGGTGGTCTCCTCCGAGGAGGAGGCCGCGGAGCCCTTCCGGGCCGGCGTGGCGGTGCTGGCCGAGGAGAAGGTCGACTTCGTCCGCGAGCTCGCCGCGAACGTGGTCCGCTCGCCCAGCGGCCAGGCCGTCGCCTACCCCGTCGTGGAGAGCGTCCAGGAGAACGGCGTCTGCGCCGAGGTGACCGCCCCCGCCCCGGACCTGTCCGACGCGCTCGCCGCCGAGGCCCAGGCCCTCGCCCTGCGCATCGCGGGCGAGCTGGACATCACCGGCCACCTCGCGGTGGAGCTCTTCCAGACCCGTGACGGCCGCGTCCTCGTCAACGAGCTGGCCATGCGCCCCCACAACTCCGGCCACTGGTCGATCGACGGCGCCGTCACCTCGCAGTTCGAGAACCACCTGCGGGCCGTCCTCGACCTGCCGCTCGGCGACCCCCGCCCCCGCGCCCGGTGGACCGTCATGGTCAACGTCCTCGGCGGCGACTACCCCGACATGTACGGCGCGTTCCTGCACTGCATGGCTCGCGACCCCGGCCTGCGCATCCACATGTACGGCAAGGACGTGAAGCCCGGCCGTAAGGTGGGCCACGTCACCGTCTTCGGGGACGACCTGGAGGACGTGCGCGAGCGCGCCCGCCACGCCGCCGCCTACCTGCGCGGCACCGTCACCGAGTGAGCCCCGCGGGCCCGCGGCCGCCGCGGGTCCGCGCCCGGCGGGCACCACGCCCGGCGGGCACCACGCCCGGCGGGCACCACGCCCGCCGGGCACCGCGAACCGAACAGAGCGCACGAACCGAACAGAGCGAGAGGCCACCGAGTGAGCACCGACCAGCCCGTCGTCGGCATCGTCATGGGATCGGACTCCGACTGGCCGGTGATGGAGGCCGCCGCCAAGGCCCTCGACGAGTTCGAGGTCCCCTACGAGGTCGACGTCGTCTCCGCGCACCGCATGCCGCGCGAGATGGTCGCCTACGGCGAGAACGCCCACCGCCGCGGCCTGAAGGCGATCATCGCCGGCGCCGGCGGCGCCGCCCACCTGCCGGGCATGCTCGCCTCCGTCACCCCGCTGCCGGTCATCGGCGTCCCCGTGCCGCTGAAGTACCTCGACGGCATGGACAGCCTGCTCTCCATCGTCCAGATGCCGGCCGGTGTGCCCGTGGCCACCGTCTCCGTCGCGGGCGCCCGCAACGCCGGCCTGCTCGCCGTCCGGATGCTCGCCGCCTTCGACGCCGACCTCGCCGAGCGGATGACCGACTTCCAGGCCGAGCTCAACAACCAGGCCACCGAGAAGGGCAAGAAGCTGCGCGCCAAGGTCGCCGGCTCCCACTCCTTCGGCTTCGGCGGCTGACCGCGGTGGCGTACCGGGCCCCCTCTCCCGAGCTGCTCGCCCGGGCGCGGGCCGTCCTGGCCGAGGCGCCCGTCGTCGACGGCCACAACGACCTGCCGTGGGCGCTGCGCGAGCAGGTCCGCTACGACCTGGACGCCTGCGACATCGCCGCCGACCAGAGCCACCGGCTCCACACCGACCTGCCCCGGCTGCGGGCCGGCGGCGTCGGCGCCCAGTTCTGGTCGGTGTACGTCCGCACCGACCTCGCGGGCGACCACGCCGTCAGCGCCACCCTGGAGCAGATCGACGTGGTGCGCCGCCTCGTCGACCGCCACCCCGGCGACCTGCGGCTCGCCCTCACCGCCGACGACATGGAGGCGGCCCGCGCCGAGGGCCGCATCGCCTCCCTCATGGGCGCCGAGGGCGGCCACAGCATCGACTGCTCGCTGGCCACCCTGCGCGCCCTGTACGCGCTCGGCGTGCGGTACATGACGCTCACCCACAACGACAACGTGCCGTGGGCCGACTCCGCGACCGACACCCCCGAGGCCGACGGTCTCACCGCCTTCGGCGAGGAGGTCGTGCGGGAGATGAACCGGCTCGGCATGCTCGTCGACCTCTCCCACGTCTCGCCCGACACCATGCGCGACGCCCTGCGGGTCAGCGAGGCGCCCGTGGTCTTCTCCCACTCCTCGTCGCGCGGCGTCTGCGACCACCCCCGCAACATCCCCGACGACGTCCTGGAGCGGCTGCCCGCCAACGGCGGCGTCGCCATGGCCACCTTCGTGCCGAAGTTCGTCCTGCCCGAGGCCATCGCCTGGACGAGGCGCGCCGACGCCAACATGGCCGACCACGGCTTCCACCCCCTGGACACCACCCCCGCCGCCATGGCCTGCCAGCGGGCCTTCGAGGAGGCCGACCCGCGCCCGGTGGCCACCGTCGCCACCGTCGCCGACCACCTCGACCGGATGCGGGAGATCGCGGGCGTCGACCACGTCGGCATCGGCGGCGACTACGACGGCACCGCCTTCACCCCGGCCGGCCTGGAGGACGTCTCCGGCTATCCCAACCTCCTCGCCGAGCTGCTGGGGCGCGGCTGGTCCGAGGCCGACCTGGCCAAACTGACCTGGCACAACGCGGTGCGGGTGCTGCGCGACGCCGAGGGCGCGGCGCGGGCGGCGCAGGCCGTGCGCGGCCCGTCCACGGCCACCATCGACCGCCTCGACGGCTGAGGGCCCCCCGGGGACGCCGGAGGGCCGGGACCGCGCCGTGCGGCCCCGGCCCCCTGCCGCCCCGTCAGTCCCGGCCCAGCCACAGGTCGGGGCCGAACACCTCGTAGTGCACGTCGGCGGCCGGCACGCCCCGCCGCAGCAGTCCGCCGCGCACCGCCCGCAGGAACGGCAGCGGCCCGCACAGGTACGCCGTCACGCCCTCGGGCAGCTCCAGCGCGTCCACGTCCACCAGGCCCGCGCGGACGTCCGGCCCCGCCTCGTCGCCCGGCTCCTCGTACCAGCGCAGCAGGGCCGCCCCCGGAAGCCCCGCCACCCGCTCGCGCAGCTCCGCCAGGTGGGCGTGGGCGGCGGGGGAGCGGTCGGCGTGCACCACGGTGACCGGCCGGGCGGAGCCGGTCGCGGCCAGGTGGTCCAGCATCGACAGCATCGGGGTGCAGCCGATGCCCGCCGACACCAGGAGCAGCGGACCGTCGCCGTCGGGCAGCACCAGGTCGCCGAAGGCCGCCGAGACCCTCAGCACGTCGCCGGTCCGCACGTGCCCGTGCAGCCAGGACGACACCTCGCCCTCGGGCGCGTCCCCGCCCCGGACCCGCTTCACCGTGATCCGCCAGTCGGCGCGGCCCGGCGCCGCGGAGAGGCTGTACTGGCGGATCTGGTGCGCGCCGTCCGGCAGCTCCACCTGCACCGAGACGTACTGGCCGGGGCGGAAGCCCCCGGCGGCCGAGCCGTCCTCGGGCCGCAGCACGAAGGAGGCGGTGTCGGCGGTCTCCCGCGTGCGCCCCACGACCCGCATCCGCCGCCACACGTCGCCCTTGGGGGTGTCGGCCCGCTCGTAGAGCTCGGCCTCGACGGCGATCAGCGCGTTGGCCATCAGCCAGTACACCTCGTCCCAGGCGGCCGCGACCTCGGGCGTCACCGCGTCGCCGAGCACCTCGGCGACGGCCGCCAGCAGGTGGGTGTGGACGACCTTGTACTGCCCGGAGGTGACGCCCAGTGAGGCGTGCTTGTGGGCGATCCGGGAGAGCAGGGCGTCGGGGCGCTCGTCGGGACGGTCCAGCAGCTTTAAGGAAGCGGACCGCCCCTGTGGCCTCCGTCACGGAGGGTCAGGCGCCCTCGCCCTCCCCGTCGCCCTCCCCGTCGAGGTCGGCGAGCAGGGCGCCCAGGTCCAGCTCCGCCGTGAAGGCGTCCGCCACCCGCACGGTCCGGCGCCCCTTCAGCACCTCCCCCTCCCGGTACGTGCCGTCGGACAGCTCGTGCACGACGACGTGCGGCTCGGGCTCCAGCTCCAGTCGCCAGTACAGCGGCACGGCCGCCTGGGCGTAGAGGGCGGGCTTGAGGATCCGGTCCTGCGGCCGGGTGGACGGCGAGACGATCTCCACCAGCAGCAGCACCGCCTCCAGCGGCACGGCGACGGTGTCCCGCCGCACCGCGGACCGGTCCGCCACCACGATGTCGGGCACGAAGAGCCGTGAGTCGCCGCGCACGTTGACGGCCTCCGCCACCCGGAAGGGCGCGCGGGCGGTGCGCACGGCGCGTTTCAGCTGGCTCGCCAGCTCGAAGGAGGCGTCCTGGTGGGCCCAGCCGGGCGCGGGGGACATCATGAGCACACCGTCCACGAGCTCGTAGTGGCTGCCTGCCGGGTGCTCGTCGAGGGCGAGGACCTCGTCGACGGTCCAGGCGCCGGCGTGGTCCTCGATGCGGTGGGCGGTGCTCATGGCCATCACTGCCTCCAGCGGCGTCTCCGAACCCCAGCATGGCACGGGAGCACAGCAGGGATCAGCATCCCGCGACCGGCGGCCGGACCGGCCCCGATCCGGCGAACACCCACTCGATCCGGGGGTGTGCGGGGTGCGTCATGCGCCCGGAAGGCACGGTTCCGGATATTGGTCCAGACCTTATTGGTCCATACCATTGACCGCGCACCTACAGAACCGGTATCCCATACCTGACCGCGCACCAGGGTGCCGCCGGGCACGGCCCCCCCCGCCCCCCTCCCCAGGAGGTCCTCCACCGTGCACCCCACCCCCCGCAGGACCGGCGGACCGCTCGCCGCGGCCCTCTCCGCCCTGGCCCTCGCCGCCGGCGCCCTCGGCGTCCTCGCCGGTGCCGGACAGGCCGACGCCGCCGCCGTCCCCGCCGCCGCGACCGCCGCCACCAGCGGCGGCGTGAAGATCGCCTACTACGACCAGTGGTCCGTCTACGGCAACGCCTTCTACCCCAAGGACCTCGACACCCGGGGCATCGCCGGCAAGCTGGACGTCCTCAACTACTCCTTCGAGAACATCCACCCCACCGACCTCACCTGCTTCGAGGCCACCAAGGCCGCCGACTCCACCAACGAGTCGAACCCCAACGCCGGCGACGGCGCGGGCGACGCCTTCGCCGACTACCAGAAGTCCTTCGGCGCCGACACCAGCGTCGACGGCGTCGCCGACGTCTGGAACCAGCCGATCGCCGGCACCTTCAACCAGCTCCGGAAGCTCAAGGCCAAGTACCCCGGGCTGCGGATCGTCGCCTCCATCGGCGGCTGGACGTACTCCAAGTACTTCTCCGACGCCGCCGCCACCGATGCGAGCCGCAAGAAGTTCGTCTCCTCCTGCATCGACATGTTCGTCAAGGGCAACCTGCCCGTCGACGGCGGCTTCGGCGGCCCCGGCAGCGCCGCCGGGATCTTCGACGGCTTCGACCTCGACTGGGAGTACCCCGGCTCGCCGAACGGCCACGTCGGCAACCACTACAGCGCGAACGACAGGAAGAACTTCACCGCGCTGCTCGCCGAGTTCCGCGCCGAGCTCGACGCCTACGGCACCGCCAACGGCCGGAGGATGCTCCTCACGGCAGCCCTGCCGGCCGGCCAGGACAAGATCGCGCAGATCGAGACCGACAAGGTCGGCCAGTACCTCGACTACGCGAACATCATGACCTACGACATGCACGGCGCCTGGGACGCCACCGGCCCCACCAACCACCAGGACCCCACCTACCAGTCCCCGGACGACCCCTCCACGCCGATCGCCCCCGGCACCGGGAAGTACAGCAGCGACAACGCGCTGCGCGCCTGGACGCAGGGCGACCCCGCGTACGGCATCCCCGGCGGCTTCCCCGCCTCCAGGCTGACCATGGGCTACCCGCTGTACTACCGCGGCTGGACCGGCGTCCCCGCCGGCGCGAACCACGGCCTGTACCAGTCCGCCACCGGCCCGGCCCCGGCCCGCGGCCTCAGCGCCACCGCCGGCATCGCCTACGCCAAGGAGCTCACCGGGATCGTCGACAACCCGGCCTCCACCTACTGGGACCCCAGGACGCAGTCGAACTACTTCTACAACGGCACCGAGTTCTGGACCGGACTCGGCGCCCAGGGCATCCAGGCCAAGGCCGACTACGCGCACTGCCACGGCCTCGCCGGGTCGATGATGTACTCGCTGCTCGACCTGGACGCCTCGGCCACGCTCTTCAACCGGATCGTGACCGCCACGGACGGCTCCGCCGCCGACTGCTCCGGCTCCACGGTCACCCCGACGCCCACCCCCACCCCGACGCCCACGGGCACGCCCACGCCGACCCCGACGCCCACCCCCACGGCGACGCCCACCGCGACCCCGACCCCCACCCCGACCGGCGGCACCTGCACCGCCCCCGCCTGGGACCGCACCGCGGTCTATGTCGGCGGCAACACGGTGTCCCACCAGGGGCACACGTGGAAGGCCAAGTGGTGGACCCAGGGCGAGGAGCCCGGCACCACCGGTGAGTGGGGCGTCTGGCAGGACCTCGGCGCCTGCTGACCCCGCCCCCGACCCCGCGCCGCCCGGCGGACTCCGACCCCGGGCGGCGCGGACCCACGTCCGCACCCCCGCGGCAGCCCCCGGAAGCCCCCGCGGCAGCCCCCGGAAGCCCCCGCGGCAGCCCCCGGAAGCCCCTGCAGTAGTCCCGGAAACCCCGGCCGCGCCGGCCGGCGGCCGCAGTCCCGGCCCGCCCCGGCCCGGGCCCGGCCTCAGCCCAGGCCCAGCCGCGGGATCTCGATCGCCGGGCAGCGGTCCATCACCATCGGCAGCCCCGCCGCCCGCACCCGCGCGTACGCCGCCTCGTCGACCACGCCCAGCTGGAACCAGACCGCCCGGGCACCGGCCGCCACCGCCTCGTCCGCCACGCCGCCCGCCAGGGAGGAGTTGACGAAGACGTCCACCACGTCCACCGGGAACGGCACCTCCGCCAGCGAGCGGTACCCCTGCTCCCCGTGCACGGTCTCCGCCCTCGGGTGCACCGGGACCACCCGCTTCCCGAACCGCTGCAGCACCCGCGCCACCCCGTAGGCGGCCCGGGAGGTGTTGCCCGAGAGCCCCACCACCGCCCACACGTCGCCGGTGCCGGTCAGGATCTCCCGCACGGCCGCGTCGTCACCGTAGTCCGTCATGGCAGGTCCAACGACCGGGCCCGCCACCGGATTCCGCGGCGGCCCGACCCCGCCGCGGGCCTCTCCGGACGGGCCCGGCCAGGCCCGTCCGGAGAGGCCCACGGCCGGGAGGGACCGGCTCAGCTCGGCCGGCCCAGCGCCCGGTAGGTCCAGCCCGCCGCCCGCCACGCCACCGGGTCCAGCACGTTCCGCCCGTCCAGGATCCGCCGCTCGGCCACCACCGCGCCCAGCGCCTCCGGGTCCATCTCCCGGAACTCCTGCCACTCCGTCAGGTGCAGCACCACGTGCGCGCCCCGGGCCGCCTCCAGGGCCGACTCCGCGTACGCCAGGCCCGGGAACATCTTGCGCGCGTTGTCCATCGCCTTCGGGTCGTACACCGCGACCTGCGCGCCCTGCAGCTGGATCTGCCCGGCGACGTTCAGCGCCGGCGAGTCCCGGATGTCGTCCGAGTTCGGCTTGAACGCCGCGCCCAGCACCGCCACCCGGCGGCCCAGGAACCCGCCCCCGCACTGCTCCCGGGCCAGCTCCACCATCCGCGAGCGCCGCCGCATGTTGATCGAGTCGACCTCGCGCAGGAACGTCAGCGCCTGGTCCGCGCCCAGCTCCCCGGCCCGCGCCATGAACGCCCGGATGTCCTTCGGCAGGCACCCGCCGCCGAAGCCCAGCCCCGCGTTGAGGAACTTCCCGCCGATCCGCTCGTCGTACGACAGGGCCCGGCTCAGCTGCACCACGTCGGCGCCCGCGCTCTCGCAGACCTCCGCCATCGCGTTGATGAACGAGATCTTGGTGGCCAGGAAGGAGTTCGCCGCGGCCTTCACCAGCTCCGCCGTCGCGAAGTCCGTCACCACGAACGGCACGCCCCGGCCGACGGGCGTCGCGTACACCTCCCGCAGCAGCGCCTCGGCCCGCCCGCTGCGCACGCCGACCACCAGCCGGTCCGGGTGCAGGGTGTCGCCCACGGCGAACCCCTCGCGCAGGAACTCCGGGTTCCACGCCAGCTCCGCCCGCTCCCCGACCGGGGCCAGCGAGGCCAGGCGGGCGGCCAGCCGGGCCGCGCTGCCGACCGGCACGGTGGACTTGCCCACCACCAGCGTCGGCCGGGTCAGGTGCGGCGCCAGCGCGTCGACGGCGGCGTCCACGTAGCTCATGTCGGCGGCGAACTCGCCGCCCTTCTGCGGCGTGTTCACGCAGACGAAGTGGACGTCGCCGAACTCCGCGACCTCCTCCACCGACGAGGTGAAGCGCAGCCGCCCGGTCGAGCCCTCGTGCCCGGCCACGTGCCGGACCAGCAGCTCCTCCAGCCCCGGCTCGTACATCGGCACCCGGCCGGCCGTCAGCGTGGCCACCTTGTCCGGGTCGATGTCGTAGCCCAGCACCTCGAAGCCCAGCTCGGCCATGCACGCCGCGTGGGTGGCGCCGAGGTACCCGGTGCCGATCACGGTGATCCTGAGTGTCACGGCCCTGCATCCCTCCGACGTCCCGACCGAACCCGGCGATGGTATCCGCCCCCCGCGGGCTGTCGCGCACGTCACGTGATGCGGGGGAGGGGGCCGGTCGTAGAATCGTGGGGGTACTTAACAGTAGTTAACCGGAGGGGTTCCGTGGCGGGCAGCGAAGACTTCGACCTTTTCCGCATCTCCGAGGAGCACGAGATGCTCCGCGACGCCGTGCGGTCGCTCGCGGAGGCGAAGATCGCCCCGTACGCGGCCGAGGTGGACGAGGAGGGCCGCTTCCCCCAGGAGGCGCTGGACGCCCTCCAGGCCAACGACCTCCACGCGGTGCACGTCCCGGAGACCTACGGCGGCGCGGGCGCGGACGCCCTCGCGACCGTCATCGTCATCGAGGAGGTCGCCCGCGTCTGCGCCTCCTCCTCGCTCATCCCGGCGGTCAACAAGCTGGGCTCGCTGCCGGTGCAGCTCTCCGGCTCCGAGGAGCTCAAGGCCAAGTACCTGGGCGCCCTCGCCCGGGGCGAGGGCATGTTCTCCTACTGCCTCTCCGAGCCCGAGGCCGGCTCGGACGCGGCCGGCATGAAGACCCGCGCGGTGCGCGACGGCGACTTCTGGGTGCTCAACGGCGTCAAGCGCTGGATCACCAACGCCGGCGTCTCGGAGTTCTACACGGTGATGGCCGTCACCGACCCCGAGAAGCGCTCCCGGGGCATCTCGGCGTTCGTGGTCGAGAAGGGCGACGAGGGCGTCTCCTTCGGCGCCCCGGAGAAGAAGCTCGGCATCAAGGGCTCCCCGACCCGCGAGGTCTACCTCGACAACGTCCGCATCCCCGCCGACCGCATGATCGGCGAGGAGGGCACCGGCTTCGCCACCGCGATGAAGACCCTGGACCACACCCGGATCACCATCGCCGCCCAGGCCCTCGGCATCGCCCAGGGCGCCCTCGACTACGCCAAGGGCTACGTCAAGGAGCGCAAGCAGTTCGGCAAGGCCGTCGCCGAGTTCCAGGGCGTCCAGTTCATGCTCGCCGACATGGCCATGAAGCTGGAGGCGGCCCGCCAGCTCACCTACTCCGCCGCCGCCAAGTCGCAGCGCGTCGACGCCGACCTCACCTTCTTCGGCGCCGCCGCCAAGTGCTTCGCCTCCGACGTCGCCATGGAGGTCACCACCGACGCCGTCCAGCTCCTCGGCGGCTACGGCTACACCCGCGACTACCCGGTGGAGCGCATGATGCGCGATGCCAAGATCACGCAGATCTACGAGGGGACGAACCAGGTCCAGCGGATCGTGATGGCCCGGAACCTGCCGTGACGGAGGCGGAAGCCGTCGCGTAGGCGCAGACCGGAGGCGCCCCCCGAGGGGGGCGCCTCCGGCGTTTCCCGCCTCCCTGCCGGGCCGCTGTGCGGCGAAGGCCCGGGCCCCCGGAGACGGGGGCCCGGGCCTTCGTGCCCCGGAGGGCGGCGGCCGGTCCGGTGCGCCGCCCCGCGCCGGCTACTTCACGTCCGGGACGGCGGTGTCGTTGCGGAGGGCGTCGAAGACCGGCTTGGACCGCGAGTCGCTCCAGTCGACCGCGGAGCCCTCGGAGGTGGGCAGGCCCGGGTTGGCGATCGGCACGGTGATGGTCTTCCCGCTGCCGCTGCTCACGCCCTTCATGGCGAAGAACATGGAGGCCAGGTCGGTGAGCCCGCAGTCCTTGTCGACGATCAGGGTGCCGAGGCCGGAGCTGATCGTCGGGTACAGGGTGAAGGGGTTGGCGATGGTGGCGGGGGAGGCGGCCTCGTTGGCGATGGACGCCAGGAACTGCCGCTGGCGCTTCATGCGGCCGAGGTCGCCGGTGCCGTCCACGTAGCGGGAGCGCACGTACTTCAGCGAGTCGGTGCCGTTGAACTCCCGGCAGCCGGCCGGGAAGTCCGCGCCCGACTTGGCGTCCTTCATCGGCTTGTCCAGGCACATCCGCACCCCGCCCAGGGAGTCGACCAGGTCGCGGAAGCCCGCGAAGCCGATCTCCGCGTAGTGGTCGACGTGCAGCCCGGTCGCCGTCTCGACCGTCCTGACCAGCAGCGGGGCGCCGCCGATGGCGAACGCCGCGTTGATCTTGTGCTTGCGGGCCGAGACGGTCTGGCTCGGGTTGATGCTGCTCTGGTGGGCGGGGACGGTCACCCACGAGTCGCGCGGGATGCTCATCATGGTGTTCCCGTGGTCGCCTATGTGGAGCAGCATCATCGAGTCGGTGCGCTTGCCCTTGGCACCCAGGCCGGTGTGCAGGTCCTTGGCGTCCTGCTTCGTCATGCCCTCGCGGCTGTCGGAGCCCACGATCAGCCAGTTGGTGCCCTTGCCCTCGCCGGGGCGGCCCGGGTAGTCCTGCAGCACGTCCTGGCGGCGCAGCTTGCCGTCGGCCCAGAACCAGGTGCCCGCGGTGACCACCAGCAGCGCGCACAGGAGGGTGAGCAGCGCCACCTTCACCTTGCGGCGGCGCGGCCAGCGGGAGGAGCGGACCGGGGAGGCGCCCGGCGGGGGCCCGTCGTGGTACCCGGGGGCGGCCGGGCCGCCCCCGTAGCCGCCCGAGGACTGCTGCGGGATGGTCGCGCCGTACCCGCCCGCGGGGGCGCCGGCGGCGGGGCCGCGCGGGTTGAGGCCGGGCGGCAGCGGGGGCTCGGCGGGGGACCCGGCCTGCCCGTACCCGCCGTGCGGGGCGCCGGGGCGGCGCTGCCGCTGCACGTGCGGCATCGAGCGGGTCGGCTCGGCGTCGCCGCCTCCGTACCCGCCGCCGCCCTGGCCCTGCTGCGCGCCGCCGTAGCGGCCGTCCTCCCACGAGTTCATGCCGGAAGGATGCCCCATCCGGCCGATCGAACCCCAGCCGGGTGGCCGCTGTAGCAGAGTTGGTGCAGGTACGGGACGGACCGGGGGCATGGTCGCGGGCCGGTCGCGGTGCAGGTGGGGGCGGACCGGCGGGCGGGGACCGGCCGGGGCGCGGGGGCACCCCGAGACGGCGTCCCCGGCCCCCCTAGGGGGCGCGGTCCGGCACCCCGGACAACCTCCGGTGCCGGGTTCCTCCCGCCGGAGGAGTCGCGGGGGGCGGTGCACCCCGTAGCGTCGTGGCATTCCGCCGGCCCACCGGGCCGGACGGGGAGGACCCCCGGCTGCGGAGGACCGTGCGCGGCGTGCCGCCGCGGTCCGGCCCCCGCGGCCGGGCGGCACCGGGCAGGACCGCGACCGAGGAGTGAGACCAGTGACGACGGCAGCAGCAGCCCCCTTCGGGTCCCCTGCGGCGGGAGCGCCCGCGGGAGCGGCCGGCGGCGCGCCGGCCGTCGCGGCGAGCGCACGGCAGGTGACCAAGGCGTACGGCACCGGCGAGACCCGGGTGACGGCGCTGGACGCGGTCGACGTGGACATCGCCCGCGGGCGGTTCACGGCGATCATGGGCCCGTCGGGTTCGGGCAAGTCCACGCTGATGCACTGCCTCGCGGGCCTGGACTCGGTCACCTCCGGCCGGATCCTGATCGGGGGCACCGAGATCACGGGGCTGAAGGACAGGCAGCTGACCCGGCTGCGCCGGGACAAGATCGGCTTCATCTTCCAGGCGTTCAACCTGCTGCCGACCCTGAACGCGCTGGAGAACATCACCCTGCCGATGGACATCGCCGGCCGCCGTCCCGACCGCGCGTGGCTGGACCAGGTCGTGGAGACCGTCGGCCTCGCCGACCGCCTGCGGCACCGGCCCGCCCAGCTCTCCGGCGGCCAGCAGCAGCGGGTCGCGGTGGCCCGCGCCCTGGCCTCCCGGCCCGAGATCATCTTCGGCGACGAGCCCACCGGCAACCTCGACTCCCGCGCGGGCGCCGAGGTGCTCACTTTCCTGCGCCGCTCGGTGGACGAGCTCGGCCAGACCATCGTCATGGTCACCCACGACCCGGTGGCCGCCGGCTACGCCGACCGCGTGCTCTTCCTCGCCGACGGCCGGATCGTCGACGAGATGGCCGACCCCACCGCCGACGCCGTCCTGGAGCGCATGCTGCGCTTCTCCGGCGCCGACGCCCCCGCCGCGGGCGCCCGGCCCGCCCCGGACGCCCTCCGCAAGGGCGCCGACGACCGCACCGCCGGCTGACGGGGACGGGACACGGCCATGATGCTCAGGACCTCCCTCAGGAACCTCCTCGCCCACAAGGGCCGGGTGGCGCTCTCGCTGGTCGCGGTGGTGCTCTCGGTCTCCTTCGTCTCCGGCACCCTCGTCTTCGCGGACACCGCCACCGCCACCTTCGACCGCCTCTTCGCCTCCACCGCCGCCGACGTCTCGGTGAGCCCGAAGGGCGCGGGCTCCGACGACGACCAGCAGTACGGCGGCGCCCGGGCCGCGACCCTGCCCGACTCCGTGGTGCGGCGGGTGGCCGCGCAGCCCGGCGTGCGCAGCGCGGCCGGCGACGTCTCGGTGCAGGACGCCACCGTCGTCGACCCCGCGACCGGCAAGGCGATCGGCCCGACCGGCGGCGCCCCGACCATCGCGGGCAACTGGTACGAGACCCCCAACCCCGCCCTGCGGATCACCTCCGGCCGGGTCCCGCACGGCCCCGGCGAGGCGGTCCTGGACGCGGACACCGCCGGGAAGGCCGGCCTGGGGACCGGGGACGCGCTGCGCGTGGTCACCCCGGTCGGCGACTACCGCCTCACCATCTCCGGCGTCGCCACCTTCACCACCACCAACCCCGGCGCCGCGCTGGTCTTCTTCGACACCCCGACCGCGCAGCGGTACCTGCTGGGCCGGACCGGCGTCTTCACCTCGGTCGCCGCGTACGGCGACGGCAGCCGCAGCGACGACCGGGTCAAGGCGGAGGTCACCGCCGAGCTGGGCCCCTCCTACACGGTGCGGACCGCCGCCGAGTCGGCCGCGCAGGCCCGGACGGGCGTGGGCGGCTTCCTCGACTTCATGAAGTACGCGATGCTCGGCTTCGCCGGGATCTCGCTGCTGGTCGGCGCGTTCCTCATCGTCAACACCTTCTCCATGCTGGTCGCCCAGCGGACCCGCGAGATCGGCCTCCTCCGGGCCGTCGGCGGCAGCCGCGCCCAGGTCAACCGCTCGGTGCTGGCGGAGGCGCTGCTGCTCGGCCTCCTCGGCTCCACGCTGGGCCTGGCGGCGGGCCTCGGCCTCGCGGTGGGCCTGGTCCGGCTGATCGGGTCGTTCGGGATGCACCTGGACGCCTCCGAGCTCTCCGTCCGGGGCTACGTGCCGGCGGTGGCGTACGCGATCGGCGTCGTCGTCACGGTCCTCGCCGCCTGGCTGCCCGCCCGCCGGGCGTCCCGGATCTCGCCGATGGCCGCGCTGCGCGACCACGGCACCCCGGCCGAGCCCTCCGCCCACCGGGTCCGGGCCGCCGTCGGCCTGGTGCTCACCGCGGCGGGCGCCGCGGCCCTGGCCGGCGCGGCGGCGTCGCACGGCGGCGCGGCCGGCGGGTCGCTGCTGGGGCTGGGCGTGGTGCTGACGCTGGTCGGCTTCGTGGTGGCGGGCCCGCTGCTGGCGGCCGGGGTGGTGCGGGTGCTCGGCGCGGCGCTCCCGGCCCTGTTCGGCCCGGCCGGGACGCTCGCCCAGCGCAACGCGCTGCGCAATCCGCGCCGCACCGGCGCCACCGCCGCCGCGCTGATGATCGGCCTGGCCCTGGTGACGGGCGCGTCGGTGGTGACCTCCTCGATGGTCTCCTCCGCCTCCAGCCAGATCGACCGGTCGGTCGGCGCGGACTACGTGGTCCGCTCGGCCTCCGGCGCCCTCCCGCCGCAGGTCGTCCGGGCGGTCACCGGCACCTCCGGGCTCGACCACGTCAGCCGGCAGAAGCAGGTGCCCGCCACGGTCACCACCCCGGACGGGAGGAGCACGGAGACCGGCGTCAACGCCGTCAGCCCCACCTACGCCAGGGACCTGCGGGTGCCCGCGGCCTCCGGCGACTTCGGCGCCGCACTGACCCGCGGCATCTCGGTGGACCAGGGCTTCGCCGACGCCCACCGCCTGAAGGTCGGCGACCCGCTGAAGGTCGCCTTCCGGGGCGGCGCGACCGAGACCCTGCCGGTCGCCGCGGTCACCGCCGACGACAGCGAGCTGTACAAGGGCCAGCTGTTCGTGGGCCTGGCCGTCGCCGAGCGGGCGCTGCCCGCCGACCGGCTGCCGCTGGACGTCATGCTCCTCGCCGCCGCGGCTCCCGGCGCGGACACCGGCAAGGTCTACGCCGACCTGCAGAAGTCGCTCGCCGACTACCCGCAGGTGCAGGTCAAGGACCAGGCCGACTACAAGGCGCTGATCCGCAAGCAGGTCGACCAGCTGCTGTCCATGGTCTACGGCCTGCTGGGGCTCGCGATCGTGGTGGCGGTGCTCGGCGTCGTCAACACCCTGGCCCTGTCGGTGGTGGAGCGGACCCGGGAGATCGGCCTGATCCGCGCCCTCGGACTGTCCCGGCGCCAGCTGCGCCGCATGGTCCGCCTGGAGTCGGTGGTGATCGCGGTCTTCGGCGCGGTCCTGGGCACCGGTCTGGGCCTGGCGTGGGGGACGGCGGCGCAGCGGGTCCTGGAGTCCCAGGGCCTCGACCTGCTGACGGTCCCGGTCGGCACCATCGCCGCCGTCTTCGCCGGTGCGGCGCTGGTCGGCCTGCTGGCGGCCCTGGGCCCGGCGTTCCGCGCCTCGCGGATGAACGTGCTGGCGGCCATCGCCACCGACTGACGCCGGTCCGCCGGACGGGGACGGCCCCGGTGCACCCCGCGTGCGCCGGGGCCGCCCCGTTGTCCGTGTGTGGGAGGAGAGGCGTGCGGGGGGAGGGGAGAGGCGTGCGGGGGAGTCGTGCGGGGCCGTCCCGGGCGGCCGGCGTCCCGCGCCCGCGTCCCGCGCCCGCGTCCCGCGTCCGCGCCCGCCCGGGTCAGGGGCAGGCGGCCCGGGTGGCGGTGGTGGTGGCCGAGGAGACGGCCGCCGGGTGCGGGGCGACGGTGACCCGCCGGGGCGCGGTGTGGTCGGAGCCGACGACCACCTGGAGGACGGCGCCGAGCCCGGGCACCGGGACCAGCCGGGCGCGGGGGAGGGCGGCGGCGAGGGTCCGCACGGACTCGTCCCACCGGGGGTCGTACCGGACGACGGTGCGGGCGGCGCCGCCGCCCGCGGCGTTGGAGGCCAGTCCGGTGGTGGCGAAGCCCGCCTGCCGGAGCTCCCGGTCGACGCGGGCGCCCAGGCCGGGGGTGCGGGTGCCGTTGAGCACCTGGACCCGGACCTGCAGCGGCGGGACGGTCAGCGCGCGGCCGCCCGGGGCCGGGGCGGCGGTGCGGTGCGCGGCGGCGCCGCCCGTGCTCCCGGCGGAGGGGGCGCCCGGGCCCGTCCCGCCCGCGCCCGGGGCCGGTGCCCCCGTGCCCGGCGCGGCCGGCAGCGGCCGGTCGTGGCGCAGGGCGTCGAAGAGGGCCCGGGCGGCGGGCGCGTCCCACAGCACGGTGGAGCCCCAGCCCGGGACGACGTGGTTGACGTCGGCGACCGGGACGGTCGTGAAGGCGGCGTCGTCGGTGGAGAAGCCGCGCAGCGAGGAGGCGAGGTCCAGCAGGTCCCGGGTGGACAGGCCCCGGTCGGCCTTGACGGACGCCAGGGCGGTGCCCATCACCCGGCCGAGCCTGGCGGGATTGAGCAGGGTGCCCTCGGAGGCGGCCTCGTGCAGGACCTGCGCGACCAGCCGCTGCTGGCGCTGCATGCGGCCGAGGTCGGAGCTGGCGTCCACGTGCCGGGCGCGGACGTACTTCAGCGCGCCCGCGCCGTCGAGGCGGGTGGCGCCGGCGGGCAGGTCGAGGCCGGCGTAGGTGTCGTGGAGGGGGACGGCGCTGCACACCTCGACGCCGCCGAGGGCGTCGACGGTGGAGACGAAGGTGCGGAAGTCGACCTCCAGGTAGTGGTCGACGCGCAGTCCGGTGGCCTGCTCCACGGTCTGCACGGTGAGCGGCGCCCCGCCCATCCCGTACGCGGCGTTGATCTTGCCGCGTCCGGCGCTCACCGGCCTGCCGGTGGCGGGGTCGGTGTGGGCGGGGATGGTGACGTAGGAGTCGCGGGGGATGCTGACGACGGTGGCCCGGGAGCGGTCGCGCGAGAGGTGGACCAGCATCATCGTGTCGGTGCAGTGGCAGGACTCGCCGCCGGCGTGCAGGACCTCCTTGAGGCGGCGGCGCGGGATGCCCTCGCGGTCGTCGGTGCCGACGAGGAGGAAGGTGGGCGCGCTGCCGTCGGAGGCGGCGGGCCGGTCGTGCGCCCCGGCGAAGGCGTCGACGCGGCCGAGGGAGTCCCCGACGCCGTTCAGGACGCTCCAGCCCGCGCCCGAGGCGGCGAGGACGCCGAGGGAGAGGGCGCCGGCGAGCCGGGCCCCCCAGCGGCGCCGTCGGGTCGCGGCGGGATCGGGGACGGGGGAGTCGTCGGGCACTCCTGCGACGGTAGGCGTGTCCGCGGCGCCGGGGGCGCAGCACACGCTGCCGCGCGCCCCGTTGCGCCTTTTCGGGTGAATGGATCCGCTTCTCCTTGACATGAACTGCGTCACCGTGGCGGGCGGGGAGCGGCGGGGTGCGGGCCACCTGTACGGTGGGCGCGATGAGCGCCAACACTGCCGAGGAGCTGCCGGCGGTCTCCGTGATCATGCCGGTGCTCAACGAGGAACGACACCTGCGGACCGCCGTCCGCCACATCCTGGAGCAGGACTACGCCGGCGGGCTGGAGGTGGTGATCGCGCTCGGCCCCTCCACCGACCGGACCGACGAGATCGCCGCCGCCCTCGCCGCCGAGGACCCCCGCGTCCGCACGGTCCCCAACCCCACCGGCCGCACCCCGGCGGCGCTGAACGCGGCCATCCGCGGCTCCCGCCACCCCGTGGTGGTCCGCGTCGACGGCCACGGCATGCTCACCCCCGGCTACATCGCGACCGCGGTGCGGCTGCTGGCGGAGAAGGGCGCGGCCAACGTCGGCGGCATCATGCACGCCGAGGGCGAGACGGAGTGGGAGAAGGCCGTCGCGGCCGCCATGACCTCCCGCATCGGCGTCGGCAACGCCGCCTTCCACACCGGGGGCGAGGCGGCCCCGGCCGACACCGTGTACCTCGGCGTCTTCCGCCGCGAGGTGCTGGAGCGCCTCGGCGGCTACAACGAGGAGTTCGTCCGCGCCCAGGACTGGGAGCTCAACTACCGCATCCGGCAGGGCGGCGGCCTCATCTGGTTCACCCCCGAGCTGCGGGTCTCCTACCGGCCGCGCCCCTCGGTGCGGGCCCTGGCGAAGCAGTACAAGGACTACGGCCGCTGGCGCCGGGTCGTCACCCGCTACCACCGCGGCTCGGTGAACCTGCGCTACCTGGCGCCCCCGGCGGCCCTCGCCGGCGTCGTCGGCGGGCTGGTGCTGGGCGCGGCCGTGCACCCGGTGTTCCTGGCGGTCCCCGGCGCCTACGCCGCGGCGATCCTGCTGGGCTCGCTCAAGGAGGGCCGCGGCCTCTCCGCCCGGGCCCGGCTCCAGCTGCCGGTCGCCCTCGCCACCATGCACATGTCCTGGGGCTGGGGCTTCCTCACCTCGCCGCGCTCGCTGGCCCGCCGCGTCATCGCCAGCCGGGCCCCCGAGGCCGGCGCCGTCGGCAGCCGCACCCTCGACGGGAGCCTCGCCGACCGCTGAACCTCCTCGCACCGGCCGCCCCCGCTCGGTACGCTCGCGCCATCCGCAGGCACGGGACGACCGGAAGGGGCGGCCGATGGCGTCGCAGGGCGGTACGGGGGGCATCCAGCCGAGCGCGGACGTCGACGCGCGCGCGGAGATCGGCGACGGCACCCTCGTCTGGCACCTGGCCCAGGTCCGGGAGGGCGCGGTGGTCGGCCGCGACTGCATCATCGGCCGGGGCGCCTACGTCGGCCCCGGCGTGCGGCTCGGCGACCGCGTCAAGCTGCAGAACCACGCGCTGGTCTACGAGCCGGCCGTGGTGGAGGACGGCGTCTTCGTCGGCCCGGCCGCGGTGCTCACCAACGACCTCTACCCGCGGTCCGTCGACCCGGACGGGAAGCTCAAGCGCGGCGACGACTGGGACGCCCGCGGGGTCGTCCTCCGCGAGGGCTGCTCCGTCGGCGCGCGGGCCGTGCTCGTCGCCGGGGTCACCGTGGGCCGCTGGGCGCTGGTCGCCGCGGGCGCCGTGGTCCACCGCGACGTGCCGGACTTCGCGCTCGTCGCCGGGGTCCCGGCCCGCCGTATCAAGTGGGTCGGCCGCGCCGGCGAGCCGCTGGAGCCCGCGGGCGGGGACGGGGACGGCACCCTCCGCTGGCGCTGCCCCCGCACGGGTGAGGAGTACGCCGAGCGGGACGGGGCGCTGGTCCAGGTCTGACGGGCGGGGCCGGGCGGGGGCCTGAGCGGCGCGCCGCCCGGCCCGCGCACCCGCCGGACGCGGCCGTGCCTACCAGATGTAGATGGAGCGGCCGTCCGCGTACTTCGCCGTGTTCACCCGCATGCACTGGCCCTTGTCGGTCTCGGCGTTCTGGGAGACCGCGGTGGCCGGGAGGTCGCCGGCCTTCGGCAGGGTGCTCGCGAAGTCGGTCCCGCTGCTCCAGTCGGCGCCGATCACCACCGTGGTGCGGTCGACGCGGGGGGACGCGGTCGTCCGGGACACGGGGATGCCGAGTGCCGCGGCCACCGCGAGGGCCTGCGCCTTTTCGGCGGCCGGGTAGAAGACGGAGGTCGTCTTCGCGGTGAGCGGGGTCGCGTCCACCGACGCCTGGGAGAAGCCCCGGGCGGTGAGGAACCCCGCCATGGCGCGCGCACGGCCGTCGACCCCGCCGCCGTTGCGCACGGCCACCCGCACGGCGGCCTTGTCGACGGGCGCGGAGGACGCGGCGGCGGGGGACGCGGCGGTGGAGGAGGCCGGGGAGGCGCCCCCCGCGGCGCCCGCGCCCCTGCCGCCCGCGGCCTTCGCGGGGCCGTTCCGGTCCAGCGGGATGTCGTTCGCGATCATCGCGAACACCCGGGCGGCCTCGGGCCTGGGCTGGACGTGCGCCTGGTCCGTGGGGATGTAGGAGAACGGCATCGTTGTCATGGTGATCCGCTTGGTCGGCACCCTGTTCAGGTCCAGGGCCAGGTCCGCCAGCGCCTTGATGCTGCTCAGCCCGTCGTCCACGGTGAGGGACCTCGTCGCCTGCTGCGCCAGCGCGTTGAGCTTCAGCGGGTTGGTCAGCGTGCTGGCCGCCTTCATCTGCCGGATCAGCGAGTTCATGTAGAGGTGCTGGGCGTGGGTCCGCCCGATGTCGGTCCCGTCCTCGAAGGCGTGCCGGGTGCGGAGCCACTCCAGCGCCTGCACGCCGCGGATGACGTGGGTGCCCTCCGGGAGCCTCAGGTGCGACCCCACCACGTGCCGGCGGCCCTGCCGGTCCACGGAGACCTGGTTGTCGGAGACGTTGTGGTCGACGCAGACCGGTACGCCGCCCACGGCGTCGGCCATGTCCACCACGCCCCCGAAGTCCACCATCATGTAGTGGTCGATGTGGATCCGGGTGAGCTGCTGCCACGTGCCCACCACACACCCGGGGCCGCCGCGGCCCAGGCTGGTGGTGATGATGTCGTGCACCGCGGGGAAGGACTGGCCGGTCTTCGGGTCCCTGCAGGGCGGTATGTCGACCTTGGTGTCGCGGGGGATGCTGAGGACCGAGGCGTTGCTGCGGTCGGCCGAGACGTGCAGGAGCATCTCGACGTCCGCGTGCGGGGGGCCGCTGTCGCAGGCGCCGCCGAGGTCGCAGTTGCGCTTGTCCCCGCGGCCGTCGGAGCCGAGCAGCAGGATGTTGAGGGGGGTCTGCCCGGCGGCGTTCGCCCGGGTCTGCGGCACGTTGACGTCGCTGGTGTTGAGGGCGCCGTGCTTGATGTTGGCGTTCAGGTTCTCGTAGTAGAACCAGCCCGAGGCGGCGGCGGCCACGAGGCAGGTGCCCGCGCCGATCGCGACCGGCTTCAGGAAGCGCTTCGCGCCGGTCTTCCGCTTCCGGCGGCTCGGACGCTGCCGTGCTTCCTGGCGCGCCCGCTGCCGCGGCCCCGGGACGCGGGGGGCGTCGACCGGGGGGGTGGTGCCGGTCCGGGCGGAGACGGTGGTGCCGGTCCGGGCGGTGTGTCCGCCGCCCGCGGTGCCGGAGCCGTCGTGCGAGGCCATCGGGGTCCCTCCACCTGTCCCGGGAAAGGCCGGAACTGTCGTGTGCGGCCGGGGCGCTCAATCTAACACCGGGTGACGACCCATCAGTAAGTCGGGAGGGAATGCAAACCCTTATGGGCCGGTGATGTACGTCACGCGTTCCGCATGCAACCTTTTCTGCGCGAACCGGAATGTGTGGAACGTGCACGGAAGGTGACGCAGTTGCCGGTCCGTGCGGAAAGGGGCGGGTCGGGCGAGGCCCTTCCGTGCCCCGCGGAACGCAGATGAAAGCGCAGGTCGCAGGGCTCCGGCCGCCCGACTGCCCTTTCCTGCCGAGTTTCGGACGGGATGTCGGATGCGGCGGACCGCCGACGCCCCGGAACGGTTCGCGGAACGGTTCGCGGAACGGGTTGCGGAACGGTTCGTGGAACGCGCCCCGGAACGGTCCGCGGAACAGCCCCCGGAACGCACCGCCGCCGGGGAGGGGGGCCCGCCGGGGAATCCGGAGGGCCGCCCTCCGGAATCCGGGGGCGGCGGTCCCCCTTTCCGCCCGGAGGGCGGTCCCGCGGTCCGGCCCGGAGGCCGGCCGCGGGACCGGGGTCAGTAGGTGTAGAACCCGCCCTGGTCCACGACGTGCATGCAGCCCTTCTCGTCCGCGGTCCTCGCGTCCGCCGACCTGGGGACGGCGCCCGCCTTCGGCGCGGCCTGCACGGGGAACGCGGTGCCCTCCGTCCAGTCCCCGCCGATGACGACCGCCACGCCGGCGCCGCCGCCGGCCGACCGGGACAGCGCGGAGGCGGGCAGCTTCAGGGCCGCGGCCACGGCCTGGGCCTCGGCGCGGTGCCCCGCACCGAAGGAGACCGTGGTCCTGGCCTGCGCCGGGGCGTTCCCCGGGACCCCGACGGCCGCCTTGGTGAAGCCGGCGCCGGTGAGCGCGCCGGCGACCACGGAGGCCCGCCGGCGGACGGGGGTGCCGTTCTGCACGGTGACGGCGACCGCGGCCCGGTCGACGGCCGGAGCCGGGGAGGCCGTCGGGGAGGCGGACGCGGGCTTCGCGGCCTTCGGCTTCCCGTTGCCGTCCAGCGGGGTGTCGGCGAGCAGCATCTGCCAGATCCGGTCGGCGTCGGGCTTGTTCAGCACGACGGTCGCCCTGGGGTTCCGCGGGTCGGGCAGGACCGGGATGGTGAGGGTGGAGATGCGGTTGGTCGGCACCTTCCGCAGCTCGGTCCCCAGGTCGTAGAGCTTCCTGATGCTGTCGAGGCCGTCGTCGACCTTGAGGGCCCGGGTGGCGGCCTCCGCCAGGTCCATCAGCTTGCCCGGGTTGGTGAGCGTGCCCTGCTCCTTCAGCATCCGGATCATCGAGCTGAGGTACATGTGCTGGGCTTTGGTGCGGTTGAGGTCGCTGCCCCAGGCGTCCCTGGTGCGCAGCCACAGGAGGGACTGCTCCTTGTCCAGGTAGTTGTCGCCCGCGGGCAGCTTCAGGCCGGTGCCGCCGTGGCTGTTCCTCCGGTCGTAGAGGTTCTCGTCGACGCAGACCTTCACCTTGCCGACGGCCTGCGCCATGTCCACCACGCCGCCGAAGTCGATCATCATGAAGTGGTCGATCTCGAGACCGGTCAGCCCGGTCCAGGTGCCCAGCACGCAGCCCGGGCCGCCGTGGGCCAGGGAGGCGTTGATGCGGGTGTAGGGCGAGGCCTTCCAGTCCTGCTTCCCGTCCGCGCTCCGGCATTCGGGAATGGTCACCATGGTGTCGCGGGGAATGCTGATGAGCGAGGCGTTGCTGCGGTCGGCGGAGACGTGGAGCAGCATCTGCACGTCCGCGAGCGGCGGGTCGTTCCTCAGGTCCTTGCCGCCGCCCAGCTTCCGGGCACGCTCGGTGGCGCGGCTGTCGGAGCCGAGCAGCAGGATGTTCAGCGGGACCTGGCCGAAGGCGTTGGGTGCGGTCCGCTGTCCCGTGGCGTCGCTGAGGTTCTTCTTCGACGACTGGATATTGCCGTTGAGATGCTCGTAGTAGAGCCATCCGGAAAGGGCTGCCACCGCCACGCAGGCGCCGGTTCCGAGGGCAGCCCATTTCAGGTGCCGCCGGGCGCGGGTTTTGGGCCTCCGACGGCTTCCCGGTGTTTTCGGCGTATCATCCGCCGGGCGCTGGACCGGGATTCCGGACGCGGCCGGGCCGCCGCCCCGGCGGCCGGAGGGGGCGGTTCCGCGGGGGTCGGGCGTCCCGCCGAGCGGGGCGGCGCGGTCATGCGTGGCCATGGGCCGGTTCACCTTCCCCCGGAGGACGCCGGCGGCCGACCGGCCGCCGCCATTCCGCAATCTACCTTTCTGCGGACCCTCCACGCACACGTCCGGGGGAATGAGGGGGGCAATAGGGCGCTGTGATCCGGATCACGTACGGCGGGGTGCAACCTTTTGCCGCGCAATTGCGTGCGGGTGTTCCGGCGGGGTGAATGCGCACCGCGTGCGGACCGTCACTGACGGTGCGTCACTTCGCGCAGGCGTTGGTGTCGGACGCCTCGACGCGCTGCAGGCCCGAGGGGGCGGCCGTCGGCACGGTCAGCGGGACGCCGGGACCCTGGAAGTCCTTGCCGAGCACCAGCAGCATCGGGTCCCTCTCCCCGGTGCCGTACTGGTCGGTGGCCTTCATCTGGGAGGCGGGCAGGCCCAGCGCCGCAGCGAGCGTGCGGGCCTGGTCCGCGTGGGCGGGGGCGTAGTAGAGGACCGTCTTCTCCGTCTCCGGGGCGTTGGCGCCGTTGCTGCTGCGGAGGAAGCCCTGGGTGTTCTGCATCCAGTCGACCGTGGTCTGCGCCTGTCCGGTCACGCCGCTGCCGTTCTTCACCGTCACCCGCACGTCGGCGGGGGCCGCCTTGGCGGTGGCCTGCGGCGAGGGGGTGCCGGCGCGCGCGGCGTGCTTCTTCTTCACCTTGGTGAGCGACTGGTCCGCCGCGACCAGGGCGAAGAGCTGCCGGGCGTCCGGCTGCTTGAGCACGAGGCGGTTCTTGTCCGCCGGGTCGTCCAGGACCGGGACGGTCGTGAAGGTGATGTGCTTGGTGTCGACCCCGCCGAGGTCCTGGGCGAGGTCCTTCAGCTTGAACACGCCGGCGATGGCGTCGTCGACCGTCAGCGCCTTCGTGGCCGCGTCCGCGAGCTTCAGCAGCCTGGTCGGGCTGGTCAGCGTCCCGTCGCTCTTCACCTTGCGGATCAGGCCGCTGATGAACTGCTGCTGGAGCGGGATGCGGGTGAGGTCGCCGCCGAAGCCGACCGCGTGCCGGGTGCGGACGAAGGCCAGCGCCTCGTCGCCCATGATGGTGTGCCGGCCCGCCGTCATGTTCAGGTGCGACTTGGGGTCGACGAGGTTCTTCGCGGCGCAGACCTCGACGCCGCCGACGGCGGTGGAGATGGTCTTCACGGCCTCGAAGTTGACCTCGACGAAGTGGTCGACGCGCACGCCGGTCAGCTGCTCGACCGTCTTCCAGGTGCAGCCGGGGTCGCGGTCGTCCTGGCCCAGGCTGGTGTTGAACATGGCGTTCTCCTGGCCCGGGATGACCTTGTCCCCCGTCTTGCACTCGGGGATCTTCACCATGAGGTCGCGCGGGATGGAGATGGCGGTGGCGTTGGTCCGGTCCGCGGAGACGTGGAAGAGGAAGGTCGTGTCGGCGTGGCCGACGCTGCCCGCGTCGCCGTACTTCTTCCCCAGCCCCTTCCGGCTGTCGGTGCCGATGACCAGGATGTTCATCGCCTTGTTGGCGGCCTTCGGGCGGTCCGCCTCGTCGCCGAGGTTCACCCGGACACCGGTGATGTTGCCGTTGAAGTGCTGGTAGGCGTAGATGCCCCCGGCGCAGCCGGCCACCAGGACGAAGCCGCCCACGCCCGCCGTCCACTTCAGGGCGCGGCCCTTGCGGGACGGTGCCCGGCCCGCCTTGCGGCGCGCGGCCCTGCCGCCGGCCTCCGGGACCGCCGTGGCGTGACCGGGCCGGGCGCCGCGCGCCCTGCGGGCCGCGGCGCGGCCCCCCTGCGGGGGGACGCCGGGGGCGGCGCGGTCCTCGGCGGGGGCGGCGTCCCGCGGGCGGCCCGCCGTACCGGCGGCAGGGCGGCCTCCGGGGCCGCCCTGCCGGGGTACGCCGCCCCACCGGCGGCCGGGTGCCCCGACGCCTGGCGCCCCGGATCCGGTTGCCCCGGATCCGTGTGCTTCGTCCCGCAGCCGGTAGCTGCCGGTGGCAGGGTCGAGGACCCACTGGTCCGCCGGGTCGCCGCCCGACCAGTCCGGGCCCCTGCCCGGGGCGCCGTGCGTACGGCCGTCTCCCGCGTTCACGGTTCCAACCTCTCCCGCTGTGCCGGTGTACCGCGCTCCCCCTGCGCGAGTGGATCCTGTGGTTCCTGGGTAGTACTGGGACACGCGCCCCCCTGTCGGGGCCCGCGGCGGCCGGTGCGTCCGCCGCCCCCCGGGGCGCCTGTGCCGGACGGGCCCCCTGGGCCGACCGGGCACACACTAGCTGCCTAGTTCAGCCGGTCGGCAGCCGTGTGACAAGTCCCGCCCTCGCCGGAACGGGCAAAACGGTGCAGAGTGGCGAGGATTTTAGGGGTGCATGGTCAACTCTTGCCGCAGACCTGTTGATCCGCCGTACGTCCTCCGAAGACCGGGGACGCCCCTGCGTCCGCGCTCACGGAGGGCGCCGGGGAGCCGGACGGGGAGGCCGGGGAGGCCGCGGAGGAGGACCCGGCGGGGGAGGAGGGCGTCGCCGAGGGCGCCACCTGCACCGGCCGGTCCTCCTTCAGCGCCTCGAACAGCCGGTCCGCCGCGGGCTGCACCAGCTGGTCGCGGTTGCGGTCCGCCGCGTAGGGCTCGCGGGGCGCGGTGAGGAAGGCCACGTTCTCGGGCCTCACCGACCGGAGGCTCTGCGCCAGGCCGTACAGCGCATGGAGCGAGCCGAGCCCCGGGTCGGTGGTGATCGACGAGGTCGCCGCGTCGAGCAGCGGCCACAGCCGGGCCGGGTTGAGCAGCACCCCGTCCGTCTGCACCTTCTTCACCAGGGAGCCGAGGAACTCCTGCTGGCGGCCCATCCGCGCGGTGTCGCTGCCGTCGCCGAGGGTCTCCCGCACCCGGACGAAGCCGAGCGCCTGCTCGCCGTCCAGCCGGTGCGGACCCGCGGTGAGGTCCAGCTTGGCGTCCTTGTCGTGCACGTCCCGGTCCAGGCAGACGTCGACGCCGCCGACCGCGTCCACCATCCGCTTGAAGCCGGTGAAGTCGACGATCATGTGGTGGTCGACGCGGATGCCGGTGAGGTCCTCCACGGTGCGGATGGTGCAGGCCGCGCCGCCCCGCTCGAAGGCCCAGTTGAACTGGACGAACGCCGGCCGCGTGCGGGAGCCGTCCGGCCGCTCGCACGCCGGGACGTGCACCATGGCGTCGCGCGGGATGGAGACGCCCACGGCCCGCCTCCGGTCGGCGGAGAGGTGCAGCAGGATCGTGGTGTCCGAGCGCTGCCCGCCCGACGCGCCGTACGCGGCGTTGGCGCCGCTGCGGTCGTCGCTGCCGATGAGGAGGATGTTCTCGGCGCCGTAGGTCTTCGGGTCGGCCCCCCGGGCCGGGCGGGCGGACTCCTCGTCCTGGAGGATGCGGTTGGTGGCCGCGTCGGTGCGGATGTTGCCGTCCAGCCGGTGGTACGCCCACCAGGCCCCGGCGCCGCCGGTGGCGGCGAGCAGGAGCAGGGCGGCGGCGCCGGCGGCGACCAGTCTGCGGCGGCGCCGGTGCGGGCGGCCGGGGGCGGGGGCGTGGTCGGACCCGGTGCCGTCCCGGTCGGCGGCGGGGCCGTCGGCGGTGGCGGTGCTCCCGGTCCCGGCGTCGGCGTCCCCCGCGTCCGCGTCAGCGCCCCCGGCGTCCGCGTCCCCCGCGTCCGCGCCCCCTGTGTCCGCGCCCCCGGCGTCCGCGTCCCCCGCGTCCGCGGAGGGGCCGGCGGCACCGTCCGGGGCGGGTGCCCCGGAGGCCCCGGGGCCGGATGTGTCCGGGCCGGATATCTCGGGGTCCGACGCCTCGGCCTCGGTGTCGGTCCCCGACCCGGCGGAGGGCCCGGCCGGCGCGGGCTGCCCCGCGGGGGCGCCCGCCGCGGGCGCGGTGTCGGTGTCGGGCGCGGTCCCCTCGGGGTGTGCGTGGGGTTCGGGGGTGCCCGGGGTGTTCGGTGAGCCTGATGAAGTGGACACGTCGGTTCTCGCTCCCCCTGTGCGTCGTGGCCGGGGGGCGCGTCCCTGCTGGGGCCGCGGCCGCCCGACGGATACGTCCGTGAGACACACCGGCGGATCGCAAGGTTGCACGAGCCCGCGAGGCCGTGTTCGTCCCGGGCGGCGCCTACCCGCGCAGGCGCCGCCCAAGGCTCGCCGGCGCGGATGCGGCGCCGCCCCGGCGCGGGGGTCAGCCCAGCCGCAGCGTGACCCGCTCGGACGCGGCCCGCTTCTCCCACTGCTCGGCGGAGAGCCCGTCCGAGTTGCGGCACAGCACCAGCGACGCGCCGGCCGCCAGGGGGGCCAGCAGGCCGGCCTCCAGGCCGTCCCAGGTGTCGTACGGCAGTGTCGACAGCACCCGGTCCCCGGCGCCGACGCCCAGGCGCGCCGCGCCCGCGCGGGCGTGCGCCACGACCTCCTCGGCGGTCAGGCGCTCCACCCGGCCCCCGGCGTCGACCTCCAGCGCCGTCGACTCGGGGTCGACGGGGGAGTACGGCGCGAACCGGTCTCCCTGGGCCGGCACCTCGGCCGCGTAGTCGAGGAATCCGGCGGGCCGCTGCGGGAACCGCCCGCCGAGCGGGCGCAGCGCCAGCGCCACCCGTTCGCCGGAGCAGGCCTGGGCGGCCTCCAGGCCGTCCGGTCCGCTGACCACCAGGTCGGCCTCCGCCGGGTCCGCGCCGGGGGCGGCGCAGACCCCGACGGACCAGCAGGCGAGCAGCCAGACCGCGGTCTGCCAGTGCGCGGGGAGCAGCAGGGCCGCCCGGTCGCCGGGACCGGCGCCGAGTTCGTCCTGGAGCAGGTTGGAGGTCTTGGCGACCCAGTTGTCGAACGTCCTGACGGACAGTTCGACCCTCTCCCCCGTGCCGTCGTCGTAGAAGGTCACCAGGGGGCGGGCGGGGTCCCCGTCGAGCGCGGATCGCAGCAGGTCGGCGGGGGTGCGGGCGTCGGCGGCGAATGTCGCAGTCATGGTGCGCCCCAGACTAAGGCCTGGACTCCCCGGCAGTGCGCGCGGGCGAGGCACGGAATGGCCACGGTCGCGGCGGCGGCCGTGCGGATCTGGCGGTTCGCCAGTTGAGGTGGCGTCATGAGTTCATTGGGCTCAATATCCTTTTTATGCGCATTGCTCTCGTGACAGTACTGGGGGCGGGCTGTGCCGCCGCCCTCGCCCTGCAGGGTCTCGCCCCCGGCACCGCCGCCGGACCGGCCGTCCGGGCCGGCCTCCTCCCCGGCGACGCGGCGGCCTCCACCCCCGGCGGCGGACCGGACGGAGCAACCACCGTCATCCCGCTCACCGCCGCACCGGCGGGCGCCGCCCGCCGTCTGCCCGCCGCCTCCCCGGCGGGTGGCGCGGGAGCCCGGGGGCCGCGGGAGCTCCCCGCGCGCCGCACCCACCGCTTCTCCCTGCTCGGCGTCACCTGGAACGACCCGCGCGCCGAGCTCGACGGCACGGTGCGGGCCCGCACCCGCGACAGCCGGACCGGCCGCTGGAGCGGCTGGCACCGCATCTCCGGCGGCTCCGACGACGCGCCGGACGTCGGAGCCGCCGAACGCGACGCCCCCGGCACCCGCGGCGGCACCGCCCCGCTGTGGACGGGTCCCTCCGACGGGGTCGAGGTCGAGGTGGTGCCCGGCCGCCGCGCCCTGCCCGCCGGGCTGCGGGTCGACCTCGTCGACCCCGGCACCGGGGTGCACAGCGCCGCCCTGCCGCGCGTCCTGCCCGCCGCGGGCGCCGCAGCCGGCGGCCGGCGCCTCGCCCGCCGGGAGTACGCCGCCGACCGGCCGGAGATCGTCACCCGGGCCGGCTGGGGCGCCGACGAGAAGCTGCGGACGGAACCGCCCCAGTACACCGGCACGGTGCGGGTCGTCTTCGTCCACCACACCGCCACCGAGAACGACTACGCGTGCTCCGACGCCGACGCGATCGTCCGGAGCATCTACCGCTACCACGTGAAGAGCAACGGCTGGCGGGACATCGGCTACAACTTCCTGGTCGACAAGTGCGGCACCCTCTACGAGGGCCGCGCGGGCGGGGTCTCCAGGGCCGTCCTCGGCGCGCACACCCTCGGCTACAACAGCGACTCCGCCGGCATCGCGGCCATCGGCAGCTTCGGCGACGGCGACGGCGACGTGCCCCAGGACATGCTGGACGCGATCGCCCGGCTCGCCGCCTGGAAGCTCGGCCTCGGCGGCCGCGACCCGAAGGGCACCGCCGTGCTCGGGTCGAAGAAGGCGGAGTTCAGGGGCATCTCCGGCCACCGCGACGCCCTCGCCACCCAGTGCCCCGGCGACGCCCTCTACGCGTACCTCGAGGACGTCCGCAGCGAGGCCGCGGACCTGCAGGGCCGGTAGCCCCGGGCGGACGGGCGCCGGGCCGCCGCCCGGCCCCGGGGGACCCGGCCGGACCTGCCGCTCGGACCCGCCGTGCGGGCCCGGACCGGGCCAGGCCGCGTACGCTGGGGCCGTCATGACCGTCCCCCCGCCCAGGTCCGCGCCCGGCCCGCAGCCCGCCGGCGCCGGACCGTGCCGCACCTGGCGCCCGCCGGGCCCGGTGGACGTGCCGCTCACCCTGGGCGTGCTGTGCCGGGGGCCGGGCGACCCGGCGTACCGCACCGCGCCGGACGGCGCCGTGTGGCGGGCCTCCCGCACCCCGGCAGGACCCGGCACCGTGCGGATCGCCGCCCGTCCCGCCGAGGGCGTGGTCGAGGCGCAGGCGTGGGGGCCGGGCGCCGCATGGCTGCTGGACCGGCTGCCGGACCTGCTCGGCGCCGCCGACGACCCGTCGGGCTTCGCCCCCGACCCGCGCCACCGGCTGCTGCACGACGCCCACCGGCGCCACCCCGGCCTGCGGCTCGGCCGCACCGGGCTGGTGATGGAGTCGCTCGTCCCGGCCGTGCTGGAGCAGAAGGTCACCGTCGTCGAGGCGCACCGCGGCTGGCGGCTGCTGCTGCAGTGGTTCGGCACGCCCGCGCCCGGCCCGGCGGCGGCGCCCGGCTCGCCGGTGGCCCGCATGCGCGTCGCCCCGGCGGCCCGCGACTGGGCGGCCGTCCCCTCCTGGGAGTGGCACCGCGCGGGCGTGGACGCCAGGCGGGCGGCGGCCGTCGTCCGGGCGGCGCGGCTGGCGCCGCGGCTGGAGGAGGCGTCGGCGATGGGCCCCGCCGAGGCGGTCGCCCGCCTCACCGCCGTGGCCGGCATCGGCGTGTGGACGGCCGCCGAGACGCTGCAGCGCAGCAACGGGGACCCCGACGCCGTCAGCGTCGGCGACCTGCACCTGCCGAACACGGTGGGGTGGGTGCTGGCCGGGCGGCACCGCACGGACGACGCGGGGATGCTGGAGCTGCTGGAGCCCTACCTCGGGCACCGGCACCGCGCCTGCCGGCTGGTCCGGCTCTGCGGGGCGCGCCCGCCGCGCCGGGCCCCCCGGTTCGCGCCGCGCGACTTCCGCGCCGTGTGACGCCCCGCCGCCCGGCCCCCGTGCCGTCCGGCACGGGGGCCGGGCGGTCCTGCGGGGCGGGGCCGCGGGCCGGTGCGGGAGCGCGTCCGCGACGCGCCGGGCACCCCGCCGGAGGCCGCCCGGTACCCGGCACCCGGCGCCCGGCCGCCGGGCGCCGGGAGCAGCCGGGCACCCCGGGCGCGAAGGCCCGTTTCTACCCGGTGCATCCCACGAGAAACGGGCGTTTTGCCCGGTTGGCCAGGGGCAGCCGATCCAGTGAGCGACCTTCGAGAGTGATCCCCGACAGGGTGAGGAGTGATCCGGCGTGACGACCGTCGAGCATTCGATCGACGTGGACGTGCCCGTCCGCACGGCCTACAACCAGTGGACGCAGTTCGAGGAGTTCCCCAGGTTCATGTCCGGCGTCGAGCGCATCGAGCAGCGCTCCGACAGGCTGACGCACTGGCACACGAAGATCGCCGGTGTGAGCCGCGAGTTCGACGCGGAGATCGACGAGCAGCGGCCCGACGAGCGCATCGCCTGGCACAGCCTGAGCGGCACCAAGCAGGCCGGCGTGGTCACCTTCCACCGGCTGGACGACACCCACACCCGCGTGATGCTGCAGCTCGACTTCGAGCCGGAGGGCATCGTCGAGCAGGCCGGCGACAAGCTGGGCGTGGTCCGCGGGCAGGTGAGCGGCGACCTGAAGAAGTTCAAGGAGTACATCGAGTCGCGGGGCGCCGAGAGCGGCGCCTGGCGGGGCGAGGTGCCCGGCGGCGCCGAGCGCCGGGGCGGTGCCGCGTCCGGGTACGGGACCGGCGCCCCGAAGCCCGGCGCGCCGGCCCACGAGGCCACCCCGCAGTGGGGCGATACCCCCGGCGGGCGGCCGGGCTCGGCCGGCGCGCCGCGGGAGCCGTACGCCGACCCGCACGACCCGTACGCCGACCCGCGCGGCGGCGGCATGCCGCCCCGCAGGCCGCGGCCCCGCAGGCCGCGGCCCCGCAGGCCGCGGTCCCACGGACCGCCCGGCCGCCGGAACGGCCCCACGGGTACGGACACTCTCCGGCCGTTCCGGCACCAGGCCGGGCCCCGCAGCCGGCCCGCCGTCCTCTCCCCCTCCGGCGGGCCGGCTGCCGTGCGGTCCCCGTGCCCGTACGCACGCCGCCCGGACCCCTCGGGGTCCGGGCGGCGCCGTGCGTCCGCGGCCGGAAGGGCCCGGGCGGCGCCGGGAGGGGCCGGGAGGGGAGGACCCGGGGTCGGGGTCAGCGGACCTCGACGAAGGCGTCCGCCGGCCGGGCGGGCCGGACCGCGGGGGCCTCGGCCGGCCGGCCGACCGCGACCGCGCCCATGGCGTCCCAGCCGTCCGGCAGCGAGAGCGCCCCGCGGACCGTCGGCCGGCAGAACATGGTGGACGACACCCACGCCGAGCCGTAGCCCTCGCCGGCCAGCGCCACCAGCAGGTTCTGCACCGCCGCGCCCATCGCGACCACGAACATCTCCCGCTCGGCGGCGCTGCGCCGCGGGTCCGGGTAGGCGTGGGCGCCGTCCGCGACCAGGCAGGGAACCACCAGGTAGGGGGCGTCCCGCAGCACGTCGCCGCGGCGGGTGCGGCGGGCGATCCGCTCCTCGTCCCAGCCGTCGATCTCCCGCAGGTCGGTGCGCCAGGCGTCGAGCATCGCGTCGAGGAGCTTGGTGCGGGCCGCCTCGGTCTCCAGCAGCACGAACCGCCAGGGCGTGGTGTGGTGCGGCGCGGGCGCGGTGACCGCGGCGGCCACCGCGCGGCGCACGGCCCCGCCGTCCACCGGCTCGCCGGTGAACCGCCGCACGGTGCGGCGCAGGGTGACCGCCTCGCGCAGTGCCTCGGAGGTGCCGAGGCGGAACATGTCGTCGGCGGCGGCCCGGATCAGCGCGCGGGCGCCGGGCCCGTCCTCGGCGGTGGCGACGCCGGCCAGTCCGCGGACGACCGCGACGGGCGTGCCGGAGGTCTTGCCCTTGGCGAGGTCCCCGGCGGCGGCGAGCTCGTCGGCGGTGGCGGTGACGGTGACGGCCAGCTCGTTGCCGTGGCTGTCGGTGCGGCCGCGGTGGTCGTCGAGGACGGCGATCCCGGCGGCGCCGATCGCGATGTCGGTGAGGCCGTTGCGCCAGGGCCGGCCGGCGGTGTCGGTGACGACGACGGCGACGTCCGCGCCGGTCAGCGCGCGCAGCCGGGCGCGCAGGGCGCGGGCGGAGGCGTCCGGGTCCTCGGGCAGCAGCAGCACGGTGCCGGGGGCGGTGTTGGAGGCGTCCACCCCGGCGGCGGCCATCACCAGGCCCTGCCGGTTCTCGACGATGCGGGTGAGGCCGCGGCGGGCCACGGTGCGGACGGTCTCGGCGTCGATCGCCGCCTCGCGGTCGGCGGCCGCCACGACCCGGCCCTCGGCCTTGCTGACGATCTTGGAGGTGACCAGCAGCACGTCGCCGTCGCGCAGGCCCGGACCGCCCTCCGCGGCGGCCGCGGCGGCGAGCAGGGCGGCGAGGTCGTCGCCGGGGGCCACCTCGGGGACGCCGGGGAGGGGCAGGACCGCGTAGCCGGTCATCCGCGCACCTCCTCGGCGAGGTCCAGGGCGGCCCGGGCCATGGCGGCGGCGGCCGCCGTGTCGGTCATCATCAGCGGCACCGCCCGGCAGGCGATGCCGGCCGCCTCGACGCCGGGCACCGCGTCCGCGTCCGAGGTGTCCACCAGCCAGCCGTCCAGCAGCCCGGGGCCGTAGTGCCGGGCCACCGCCTCGGCGGTCGACTCCACGCCGACGGCCGCCAGCACCTTGTCGGCCATGCCGCGCACGGGGGCGCCGCCGACGATGGGGGAGAGGCCGACCACGGGCGCGTCCGCCTCCGCGACGGCCTGCCGGACGCCGGGGACGGCGAGGATCGTGCCGACGCTGACCACCGGGTTGGACGGCGGCAGCAGGATGACGTCGGCCTCCGCGATCGCCTCCAGCACGCCCGGCGCGGGCTTGGCGTCCTCGGCGCCGACCGGGACCACCGCGAGCGCCGGGACCTCGGCCCGCAGCCGCACCCAGTACTCCTGGAAGTGCACGGCGCGGCGGCCCTCGGCGTCCTCGACGAGGACGTGGGTCTCGACCCGGTCGTCGGACATCGGGAGCAGGCGCACGCCCGGCCGCCAGCGGGCGCACAGCGCCTCGGTGACCGCGCTCAGCGGGTAGCCGGCGGCGAGCATCTGGGTGCGGACGACGTGGGTGGCCACGTCGCGGTCGCCCAGGCCGAACCAGTCGGGCCCGACGCCGTACGCCTTCAGCTCCTCCTTCACGGACCAGGTCTCGTCGGCCCGGCCCCAGCCCTGCTCCTCGTGGATGCCCCCGCCGAGGGTGTACATCACGGTGTCGAGGTCGGGGCAGACCTTCAGGCCGAAGAGGTGGATGTCGTCGCCGGTGTTGCCGACGACGGTGATCTCGGCGGGAGCGGACGGGGACGGGTCGCCGCCGGGGGCGACGGCTTCCTTGAGGCCGCGCAGGAAGCGCGCCCCTCCGATCCCTCCGGCCAGTGCCACGATGCGCATGCAGCCATCCTCGCAGGCGCGGCGCGCCCCGCCGTCAGGCGCCCTCGTACACGCCGGGCCCGTGCGGGCCGCCGGCGGGCAGCCGCGCGGGGGGCCGCACGGGCTCCGCGGACGGCCGGTGCCGGTTCATCTCCACCAGGCCGGGTGCGTAGACGTGGATGCTCACGGCGGGCTCCAGGGAGGCGTTGACCACCTCGTGCACGGCCCCGGTGCCGCCGGGCCGCCCGGGCGTGCCGCCGCGCGCCGGGCGGCCCGGCAGGACGCGGACCGTGCCGGGCCGCAGGGTGCGGGAGCGCTCGCCGGAGCGGTCCCGCGAGCGCTCGGCCAGCTCGCCGCGGACCACGGTCATCACGCCGAGCGAGGCGCCGTGGTCGTGCAGCCCGCTGGACTGGCCGGGCAGCCAGCTCAGCAGCCACACCTCGTGGCCGGGGCCGGTCGCCAGCCGGGCGTACCAGCGGGTGAGGGCGTCGTAGCGGACCAGCGGCTCCCAGCGGGCGCGGTCGGCGGCGGTCCCGCGGACCAGCGCGGTGAAGTCGGCGACGGTGGCCGGCCCGGCGGGCGCGGCGTCCACGGCGAGGTGCGGGAAGGCCAGGGGGTCGCCGGCGACGGAGAGGTCGCTGAGGCCGTCGGACCAGCGGGGCGCGGGCGCGGCGGGACGGGCGGCGGGCTGCTCGGGGGTGCGGTGCACGGGTGGGTCCTCGCGGAGGCGTGCGCGCGGGGCCGGGAGCGGGCGGCGGTGCTCGGGCTGCAGGGCCGGGCGCGCGGGGGGCAGGGGCCTGGGGTGCGTGCCGGCGCCCGGCGGAGCGGGCGCTACGGACGGCGGGTGCGAGGACAACAGAGCGCGCTGGCGGCACGGCGGAGCTCGACGTGGAGGCTCCGGTGGGCGAGGCGCGCGGACATGGGGCCAAGGAGACCCCGGAGGCCCGCCGGATGTCAAACCGTCAGCGCGGGTACCGTCGGCCGTCACTCGATCGACGGATGTTGCGGGCACGGTGTTTGCGTGCCGGAGCCCCCGGGAAGCAGCGCGTCATCAGTCCTGGGCGGTCCCGTGCCCGGCTGTGATCCACACCGCCTCCGCCGCCGACCGGGCAACCGCCGGGCTGCGGAGACCGTCTTTCCCGAGGAGACGGCGGGGGTCCGGCCGGCAGCGCTCCTTCCCCAGGTGATGGTTCCGGTTTGCCCGAATATGCACACTATTCGTGGCCCCTTGGTTCCGGGGAGTGAATCCACCGGCCAATACCAGAGCCCGGCTTGACTGAGCCAGAGTGACGCACTTGTAATTTCACTCGTGTCGTTCACCGCCACGGGCGAGGGCGGCACACGGGGAAGCTGAAGAGGGGCTAGGAGGCGCGCCGCATGAGCGAGCTCTTTGAGCTGATGATCGGTGAGGACACCGAGGAGGAGCTCGGCTGGCAGGAGCGCGCCCTGTGCGCCCAGACCGATCCCGAGTCGTTCTTCCCGGAGAAGGGCGGTTCCACCAGGGAGGCCAAGAAGGTCTGCCTGTCCTGCGAGGTCCGCTCCGAGTGCCTGGAGTACGCCCTCGCCAACGACGAGCGGTTCGGGATCTGGGGCGGCCTCTCCGAGCGGGAGCGCCGCCGGCTGAAGAAGAGCGCGGTCTGACGGCCGCGCCCGGCCCGCGGTCCGGCAGGGCGACCTGACCGGCCGTCGGCACACCGGCGCCAGGACATCTGCACACGAGCACCACAGCTGCGCCCCGCCCGACCGGCGGGGCGCAGCCGTGTGCGGGCCTCGCGGCCCGCCGCCCCCGGCGGAGCCGTTAGTGTGGTGCGCCATCCGGAGAAGCGTCGTCCGGACCGCGCACCGCCGGCACCCGGGCAGGCCGTCCCCGCCCCCGGCAGGCACAGCGCGCGCAACCTGCCGTCCATGCGAACCGGGGCCCGCTCACGCGATGACTGCCTACAGCCACACCCGACCGCCGGCCTACCCGAGGCACCTGGTCACCGCCGTCGTCGTCGCGCACGACGGCGCCCGCTGGCTCCCCAGGACCCTCCAGGGCCTCCTCGGCCAGGACCGCCCGGTCCAGCGCGTCGTCGCCGCCGACACCGGCTCCGCCGACGCCTCGCCGCGGCTGCTCGCCGACGCGCTCGGCGGCGGCGTCCTCCACCTGGCCCGCCGCACCGGCTTCGGTGCCGCCGTCGGCGAGGCCGTCCGCTCCACCGCGCCGCTGCGCCCCGAGGACCTGCCCTACGACCTCGCCCCGGCCGGGCCCGCCGCCTCCGCCGGCGCCTGGGACGAGTACGGCGACCCGCTCGGCCGCGACGACGCCCTCGACGGCGGCGGGCACGGCGGCTCCGGCGAGCCCGTGGAGTGGCTCTGGCTCCTCCACGACGACTCCGAGCCGCAGCCCGACGCCCTGCGCCGCCTCCTCCAGGTCGCCGACTCCACCCCCTCCGCCGCCGTCGTCGGCCCCAAGCTCCGCAGCTGGTACGACCGCCGCCAGCTGCTGGAGGTCGGCGTCACCATCGCCCGCTCCGGCCGCCGCTGGACCGGCCTGGACCGCCGCGAGCAGGACCAGGGCCAGCACGACCAGGTGCGCCCCGTCCTCGCCGTCTCCACCGCCGGCATGCTGGTCCGCCGCGACGTCTTCGAGCAGCTCGGCGGCTTCGACCGGGCGCTGCCCCTGATGCGTGACGACGTCGACCTGTGCTGGCGGGTCAACGCCGCCGGTCACCGCGTCGTCGTCGCCCCCGACGCCGTCCTGCGCCACGCCGAGGCCGCCAGCCGCGAGCGCCGCCCCATCGACTGCGCCCCCGACCACCCCCACCGGGTCGACAAGGCCGGCGCCGTCTTCACCCTCCTCGCCAACTCCCGCGGCCTGCTGCTGCCCTACGTCCTGCTGCGGGTGCTGCTCTCCACCCTGGTCCGCGCCGTCGGCTACCTCGTGGGCAAGGCCCCCGGCCAGTCGCTCGACGAGCTCGCCGGCCTCGGCCACGTGCTGCTGCGGCTGCCCGGCGTCCTCGGCGCCCGCGTCCGCCGCTCCCGCACCCGCTCCGCCGACGCCCTCGACGACCGGACCCTCTTCCCCGCCCCGGGCGCCACCGTCCGCCTCACCGTCGAGCAGGCCGCCGGCGCCCTGGGCGCCGGCCGCGGCGACGACTCCGGCGCCGGACGCCACGGCGGCGCGGAGAGCGGACCCACCGACGACGACGCCGACTTCCTGGAGGTCGAGCAGTTCGCGCGGCTCAAGCGGATCGCCCGCCGCCCCGCCCCGGTGCTCTTCGCCGGACTGCTGCTGGTCGCCCTCGCCGCCTGCCGCGACCTGGTCGGCGGCGGCACCCTGCTCGGCGGCGCCCTCCTGCCCGCCGACCGGGCCGCCGGCCTGTGGCACGCGTACGCCGACGCCTGGCACCCCGTCGGCGCCGGGTCCACCGCCGCCGCCCCGCCCTACCTCGGCGCGCTCGCCGTGCTCTCCTGGCTCCTCGGCGGCGACGCCGACCTCGCGGTCACCCTGCTGCTCGTGCTCTCCGTGCCGCTGGCCGGCGTCTCCGCCTACCTCGTCACCCGGCCGCTGGTGGAGTCCCGCGCCGTCCGCGCCTGGGCCGGCGCCGCCTACGCCTTCCTCCCCGCCGCCACCGGCGCCCTCGCCCAGGGCCGCATCGGCACCGCCGTCCTCGCCGTGCTGCTGCCGCCGCTGGCCCGCGCCGCCGCCGTCGCCGCCGGCCTCGGCATCCGCCGGGAGACCGCCGCCCGCGGCGCCCGCCCCGGCTGGCGCAGCGTGTGGACGGCCGCCCTGCTGCTCACCGCGGTCACCGCCTTCGTCCCCGCCGTCTGGGCGCTGGCCCTGCTGCTGTGCGCCGCGGCGGTGGCCGCGGCCGCGGTCCGCGGCGGCGCGTACGGCAGCGGCGCGGTCGCGGTGCGCCGCCTCGGGCTGCGCTGCCTGGCCGTCGCCGCCACGCCGGTCCTGGTGCTGGCGCCCTGGTCGCTGGACGTCCTCGGCTCGCCCTCCCGGCTGCTGCTGGAGGCCGGACTGCCCCGCGGCGCCGGCGCCGCCGCCACCCCCCTCGGCCTGGTCCTGGTCAACCCCGGCGGCGCCGGCACCCCGCCCCTGCTCCTCTCCGCGGGCGTGGTGCTCGCCGCCCTGGCCGCCCTGCTGCGCGCCGACCGGCGCCGCGCCGTGCTGGCCGCCTGGGCCGGCGCCGCGGTCGGCCTGCTCTTCGCCGTCGTCGTCGCGGGCACCGCGGTCACCCCCGGGCCGGGCGCCCTGCCGGTCGCCGCCTGGGCCGGGCCCGCCACCCTGCTCACCGGAACCGCCCTGCTCGCCGCGGCCTGCATCGGCGCCGACGGCGCGCAGGCCCGCGTCGCCGGCATCGACTTCGGCTGGCGGCAGCCGGTCGCCGCCCTGGTGGTGTTCGCCGCCGTCCTCGCCCCCCTCGGCACGGCCCTGTGGTGGGCGGTGCGCGGCGCGGGCGACCCGCTGCGGCGCACCAGCCCGGTGCAGGTGCCGGCGTTCGTCGCCGCCGAGTCCGGGACCGTCGACCGCACCCGCACCCTCGTCCTGCACGGCGACGCCGACGGCAGCGCCGTCACCTACGCGCTGGTCCGCGGCTCCGGCCTGTCCCTCGGCGACGCCGAGACCGACACCCCGGCGCCCGGCCTCACCACCCTGGTCGGCAACCTGCTGGCCGGCTCCGGCGGCGACCAGTCCGGGCGGCTCGCGGGCTACGCGGTGCAGTACGTGCTGGTCCACGACCCGCTCACCGCCAAGGTGCAGGACGTCCTGGACACCACCCCGGGCCTCACCCGGGTCAGCCAGGAGGGCGGCACGGCCCTGTGGCGGATCGACGGCGCCCCCGCCGCCCGCGCCGTGCTCACCGCCCCCGACGGCACGGTCACCCCCGTGCCCTCCGGGCCGTCCGACATCCGCACCGCCGTCCCCGCCGGCCCCGACGGCCGGGTGCTGCGCCTCGCCGAGCGTGCGGACGACGGCTGGCAGGCCACCCTCGACGGCCGCGCCCTCCCGGCGGTCCCCGCCGTCGACGGCTGGGCGCAGGGGTTCCGGCTGCCCGCCTCCGGCGGCACCCTCGCCGTCACCCACCGCGGCGGCGCCCTGCACACCGGCCGGATCTGGGTGCAGGTGCTGCTCGCCCTCACCCTCGTCGTGCTGGCCCTGCCGGCCCGGCGCTCCACCAACGACGACGACCTGCCGGAGGAGGAGGCCCCGCAGGCCGCCGAGCCGCCGGTGCCCGGCAGCCGCCGCGCCCGCCGTCTCGCCGCCGCCGAGGGGGCGGACCCGGACGGCGACGGCCCCGGCGACGCCTCCCTGCCGGAGGGTGCGGAGGCCGACGGCGCGGTGTACGCGGCGGCGGTCCCGTCGCAGGCCGCCGCCGACGCGTACGGCTACGACCCGCACACGCCCGCCGGCGCCTACGCGGACCCGGGATACGCCCAGCAGCCCTACCAGCAGGCCGGACCCGCCGCCTGGGACCCGTACGCGGCGCCCCGGCAGGAGCCCTACGGGGTCCCGGCACCCCACCCCGGCCACGACCAGGCCGCGGGCTACGACCAGGCCGCGGACTACGGCTGGGACCCCTACGCCCAGGGCGCCGGGCAGGACGGCGACCAGGGGGCCTACGGCTCGCTGGACGCCGACGACCCCTGGCTGCAGCAGGGCGGCCACGCCGACCCCTACGGGCCGGGCGACAGCCGCCGCGACGGATCCGGGAGCTGACGAGTGATGAGGAACCTGACCTCCAACCGCACCACCGCCTCGCTGCTCGCCGCCGCCGCGGTCCTGGCCGCCGCGTTCGGCGTCGCCGAGCTGCGGCCGCCCGCGGACCCGGCCGCCGACGGTCCCGCGGGCACCACCCGGGCCACGGTGGAGCGGACCTCCGCCGTGTGCCCGCAGCCCTTCCAGGGCTTCTCCGGCACCACCGCGTACACCGCCTTCACCCCGGCCGGCGGGGCGGCGGGCGGCCACGGCACGCTCGTCCCCGTCGCCGCGGGCGCCGTCCCCAGCGGCTCCCCGGCCCCCTCGCCGAGCGGGTCCGCGAGCGCCGCGCCGGGCGGCGGGGCCGGTGCGAAGCCCGGCCGCAGCGCCTCGGCCGCGCCGCGGGCCGGGGCGTCCCGGGGCGGCCCGCTCGCCACCCTCGCGAAGGCGGGCGCGCCGGTCACCGCCAAGGCGCCCGGCGGCGATGAGGCCCCCGCGGTGGCGGCCGTCGCCGACGGCGGCCTCGCGCCCGGCTTCACCGTGCAGCAGACCACCACCGCGACCGCCGGCCCCGGCCGGGGCATGTCCGGCCTGACCTGCGGCGCCTCCGGCACCGGCTTCTGGTTCGCCGGCGCCTCCACCGCGAGCGGCCGCGCCGACTACGTCGACCTCGTCAACTCCGAGGACCACCCCGCCATCGTCGACGTCGTCCTGTACGGGGCCGACGGCGAGCTGGACGGCGGCTCCGCGGGCAGCGTCACCGTGCCGCCCGGCGCCTCCATGCCGATCCTGCTCTCCACCCTCACCAGGACCCCCGCGCCCGACCTGGCGGTCCACGTGGCCGCCCGCACCGGCCGGGTGGCCGCCGCCCTCCACGCCTCCGACGCCGGCCGGGGCGGCGACTGGCTGCCCGCCGCGGCGGCGCCCGCCGGCACGGTGGTCGTCCCCGGCCTCCCGGGCGACCTGGCCTCGGCCCGGCTGGTCGTCCTCGCCCCGGGCGAGGACGACGCGGACCTCAAGGTGCAGCTCTCCGGGCCCAACGGCTGGTTCACCCCCGCCGGCCACGAGACCCTGCACGTCAAGGCCGGCATGGTGGCCGCCGCCGACCTGGGGGCCGTCACCCGCGGCAACGCGTCGGCCCTGCGGCTGAGCCCCACCGACCCGAAGCACGCCGCGCCGGTGGTCGCCGGGCTGCGGGTCGACCGGCGCAAGGGCGGCTCGTCCGACGCGGCCTGGCTGGCCTCCAGCGCGCCGGTCGGCGCCAGGGCCACCGCCGCCGAGAACCGGGCCGGCGCCTCGACGCTCGTCCTGACCTCCACCGGCGAGGCGGCGAAGGTCCGGGTGACCTCGTCGGCCGGGGCCCGGGGCGGCAGCCCCGCCGTCAAGGAGGTGCAGCTGCCCGCCGGGGGCACCGTCGCCCTGGCCCCCCCTGCGCCGTCCGGAGCGGCCGGACCGTGGGCCGTGACGGTGGAGACCCTCTCCGGCGGCCCGGTCGCCGCCGCCCGCATCCTGACCGGCGGTACGGGCGGAGGGGCGGCGTTCACGGTCCAGCCGCTCCAGGACGACCGCTCCACGGTGCTGGTGCCGCACGCCGCGCAGGACCCGGCGATCCTCGTCGGGGGCTGACGGCCCCCGGCTGCCCGCCGCCGCTGTCCGCCCCCCGGCTGCCCGCCCCGGCCGTCGGCCGGGGCGGCGGCGTTCCGGACGAGGTCCCGGACGGGGTTCCTGACGGGGTTCCTGACGGTCCTGCGGGCGGCGCCGCAGGCGGTGCCGCGGGCGGCGTCCCGGGCGGCGTCTCAGGCGCTGCCGCGGGCGCCCAGCATGCCCAGCACCAGGTCGGCGTAGCGGCGGCCGAGCTCCTCCGGGGGCTCGGCCGTCCGCTCGTTGTACCAGCGGGCGACGTCGATGCCGAGGGAGAGCACCGCCCGGGCGGCCGTCCGGACGTCCGGCACGGCGAAGACCCCGGCCGCCACCCCCTCCGCGATCATCGCCCGCACGGTCTCCTCGATCCGGTGGCGCAGCTCCGCGACGGCGGCGAAGTCCTCCGGCGGCAGCGCCTGCAGCTCGTACTGGACGATCCGGCCCACGGTGTGGGTGCGCGCGTGCCAGGCGGTGAAGTCCTCCACGAGGCGGCGCATGCGCTCGTCGGGACCGCCGGGGCCCGCCGCCGCGTCCTCCACCAGGTCGAGGGTCCGCTGGTGCCCGGTGCGGCTGATCTCGGAGAGCAGGGCGGCCTTGGAGGGGTAGTGCACGTACAGGGCCGCCGGGCTCATCCCGGCCGCGGTGGCGATGTCGCGGGTGGTGGTGGCGTGGTACCCGCGGCCCGCGAAGGACTCCACGGCGGCCAGCAGCAGCCGCCGGGCGGCCTCGGGCCGGACCTCGGGCCAGAGGTCGGCGGGGGGCGTCGCGGTCATGGGGGGCATCCTCGCAGATCCGTCTCGGCGGGCGGCCGGTCCGGGGCGGTCCCGGTCCGGGGTTCCCATCCTGCGGGGCCGCTCCTATTCTGAGCAAGCGCTTAGTAAGGGCATCGGCGAACAGGAGGACGGCGTGAAGGCATGGCAGGTGGCGGAGCTGGGCGAACCCCGCGGCGCGATGCGGCTCGCGGAGACCGCCCGGCCGGAGCCCGGCCCGGGGCAGCTGCTGGTCCGGGTGCGGGCGGCCGCGGTCAACTTCCCCGACGCGCTCATGTGCCGCGGCCAGTACCAGGTGCGGCCCCCGCTCCCGTTCACCCCCGGCGTCGAGCTGTGCGGCGAGGTCGTCGCCGCGGGCGGCCCGGCGGAGGGCGGCCGGCCCGGCGGTCCCGGCGGTCCCGGCGAGGAGGGTGCGGGGGACGGCGTGCCCGCCGTCGGCGACCGGGTGATCGGCACCCCGCTGCTGCCCCACGGCGCGTACGCCGAGTACGCGCTCATGGACGCCGCCGCCGCCTTCCCCGCACCCCCGGCGCTCGACGACGCCGAGGCCGCAGCCCTCCACATCGGCTACCAGACCGCCTGGTTCGGCCTGCACCGCCGTGCCGCGCTGCGCCCCGGCGAGACCCTCCTCGTGCACGCCGCGGCGGGCGGCGTCGGCAGCGCCGCCGTCCAGCTGGGCAAGGCCGCCGGAGCCACCGTGATCGGCGTGGTCGGCGGACCGGAGAAGGCCGCCGTTGCCCGCGCGCTCGGCGCCGACCTGGTCGTGGACCGCCGGGAGCAGGACTTCACCGCCGCCGTGAAGGAGGCGACCGGCGGCCGCGGCGCCGACGTGGTCTTCGACCCGGTCGGCGGCGACGCCTACACCGGCTCCGCCCGGTGCACCGCCTTCGAGGGGCGGATCCTCGTCGTCGGCTTCGCCGGGGGCGCCGTCCAGGCGCCCGCGCTCAACCACGCCCTGATCAAGAACTACTCGGTCCTCGGCCTGCACTGGGGCCTGTACAACACCCGCGACCCGCACGCCGTGCACCGGGCCCACGCCGAACTCACCGGACTCGCCGCCAAGGGCGTCGTCCGGCCGCTGGTCAGCGAGCGCGTCCCCCTCGACGGCGCGGCCGACGCCGTGCAGCGGATCGCCGACGGCACCACCACCGGGCGGATCGCGGTCCTCCCGGGCTGAACCGGCCGCACCCGGCCCCGCGGCCGCCTCCCGCTGCCCCCGCCGCCCGGCGACACGCCGGGCGGCGGGTCACTCCTCGCCGTAGCGGGGGTCCACCGTGTCGGGGGAGAGGCCGAGCAGCTCGGCGACCTGCTCCACCACGATGTCGTGCACCAGCGCCGCCCGCTCGTCGCGGCCCTTGGCCCGGATCTCCACCGGACGGCGGAAGACCACGATCCGGGTGGGCCGGTCCTTGCCCGCGGGGACGAGTCGGCCCAGCGGCACGCTCTCGCCCAGGGCGCCCGCCGCCTCCTCGGGGGCCGTGGGCGGCCACGGCACCTCCTGCACGGCGAACTCCACCTCGCCCAGCTGCGGCCAGCGCCGCTCCAGCCGTTCCACCGAGTCCCGCACGAAGTCGTCGAAGACCTCGGCGCGGGTCAGGGCGATCGGGACCTGCGGCGGGGCCAGGGGGCCGCGCAGGCCGCGGCCGTGGCGGTCGCGGCGCCGGGGGCGCGGACCGGGGGGGCGGTGGGGTGCGGACCTGTCCATAGCAGGCACGAGCCTAGTCGCCGCGGAGCCCGCCCGGGGCCGACACGGCACCGCCCGCCCCGGCCGGCACCCGCCCGCCGGAGCACCCGGCCTGCGGCCCCCGGGGGCCCCCGGCCTGCGGCCCCCAGGGGCCCCCGGCGCCGCGTCCCCGGCGGCCTCCGCACACGGCTGCGGCGGCCCCCGCGCCCCTGCTGCGGGGCGACACGTCGCAACCGGGTGGGGGAGAGTCGTCGCGGCCCGGTCAGGAGTGCGGTACCGTCCATCGTCGTGAGCCCTGTACGTCGCTGTTCGCGGACCGCGTGCGGTCGTCCCGCCGTCGCGACGCTGACGTACGTCTACGCGGACTCCACCGCCGTCCTGGGCCCCCTCGCCACGTACGCCGAACCGCACTGCTACGACCTGTGCGCCGAGCACTCCGAGCGCCTCACCGCCCCGCGCGGCTGGGACGTCGTGCGCCTCGCCGTGGACGCCGGGCCCGCCCGGCCCAGCAGCGACGACCTGGAGGCCCTGGCCAACGCGGTCCGCGAGGCCGCCCGTCCCCAGCCTCGTCCCGAACGCGGCCGGGGGCGCCCCGACGGACCGGGCGACCCGCTGGAGGTCGCGCGCCGCGGACACCTGCGGGTGCTCCGCTCGCCCGACAGCTGAACGGCGCCGGGCGGCCCGGCGCCGCGGCTCCCCGCGGTTCCTGAAGTCCCGCGGCCCCCGTGAGTCCCGCCGGCCCGCGCGTACGGCTGCCGGCGGCAGGGCCCCGGGTCCGTCCGCTCCCGCCGCCCCCGGCCGTGCCGCGTGCCCCGACGGCCCCCCGCCCGGGAACGGGCCGGCCGCCGCGCAGCAGGTAGTCTCTCCACCGCACGCACACCTGCGCCCCCGCGCGCCGCCGCCGAGGCGCAGCCACCCGTCCGGGCCCGCGGGCCGGGGCGGAGGTGGTCCGCCGTGCAGTCCCCCACGGACGTGGGTGCCAGGAGACCGCCGCGGCCCAGCCGCGCAGAGCAGGGTGGAGCCGGAGTGCGCGACCTCAAGCAGATCGTGAAGGCGTACGACGTGCGGGGCGTGGTTCCCGACCAGTGGGACGAGGACCTGGCCCGCGCCTTCGGCGCCGCGTTCACCGAGGTCACCGAGGCCACCGCGATCGTCGTCGGCCACGACATGAGGCCCTCCTCCCCGGGCCTGGCCCGCGCCTTCGCCGAGGGCGCCGCCGCCCGCGGCGCCGACGTCGTGCAGATCGGGCTCTGCTCCACCGACCAGCTCTACTTCGCCAGCGGCAAGCTCGACCTGCCCGGCGCCATGTTCACCGCCAGCCACAACCCGGCGCAGTACAACGGCATCAAGCTCTGCCGGGCCGGCGCCGCCCCCGTCGGCCAGGACACCGGCCTCGACCGCGTCCGCGAACTGGTCGAGGGCTGGACCGCCGCCGACGGCACCGTCACCGTCCCCGCCCACCCGGGCGAGCACGGCACCCTCAGCAGCCAGGACCTCCTCCAGGCCTACGCCGACCACCTGCTCGGCCTCGTCGACCTCGGCTCGCTGCGCCGCCTCAAGGTCGCCGTCGACGCCGGCAACGGCATGGGCGGGCACACCGTGCCCACCGTCTTCGCCGACCTGCCGGTCGACCTGGTGCCGATGTACTTCGAGCTCGACGGCACCTTCCCCAACCACGAGGCCAACCCGCTCGACCCGAAGAACCTGGTCGACCTGCAGGCCCGCGTGAAGGAGACCGGGGCCGACATCGGCCTCGCCTTCGACGGCGACGCCGACCGCTGCTTCGTGGTCGACGAGCGGGGCGAGCCCGTCTCCCCGTCCGCGATCACCGCCCTGGTCGCGGTCCGCGAACTCGCCCGCGCCCGCGCCGCGGGCGAGGAGCAGCCCACCGTCATCCACAACCTGATCACCTCGTGGACCGTCCCCGAGGTCGTCCGCGAGCACGGCGGCGTCCCGGTGCGCACCCGCGTCGGCCACTCCTTCATCAAGCAGGAGATGGCCCGCACCGGCGCGGTCTTCGGCGGCGAGCACTCCGCGCACTACTACTTCCGCGACTTCTGGCGCGCCGACACCGGCATGCTCGCGGCCCTGCACGTCCTCGCCGCCCTCGGCGGCCAGGACCGCCCGCTGTCGGAGCTGGTCGCCGCGTACGACCGGTACGCCGCCTCCGGCGAGATCAACAGCACCGTCGAGGACCAGGCGGCCCGCACCGCCGCCGTCCGCGCCGCCTACGCCGACGTGCCCGGGACGACCGTCGACGAGCTCGACGGCCTGACCGTCGCCGGCCCGGACTGGTGGTTCAACCTGCGGCCCTCCAACACCGAGCCGCTGCTGCGCCTGAACGTCGAGGCCCGCTCCGCGGCCACCATGGAGAAGGTCCGCGACGAGGTCCTCGCCCTGGTCCGCGGCTGACCCGTCCGCCCGGCCGGTCCGCCCGGCCGGTCCGGCAGCCCGGCCGCCCGGCCGCCCGGCCGTGCCGCGCGCCCCGCGCCGCCGCCCGCGGCCGGCCCTCCCCGCCGCGCGGCTCCCCGACCGGGGCGCCGCGCGGCAGGGCACCGGACCCCTCGGCCGGTAGGCTGAGAATGCCCTACGAACCACCCCGCCCCCGCACTCCGGAGCCGCAGCGCATGAAGCTGGAACCCTTCCTGCTGGACATCCTCGTCTGCCCGCAGTGCCGGGCCCCGCTCACCGAGTCGGAGCACGAGGACGGGCCCGAGCTGGTCTGCACCTCCGCCGAGTGCGGGCTGGCGTACCCCGTCCGCGACGGCATCCCCGTCCTGCTCGTCGACGAGGCCCGCCGCCCCGCCTGACCCGGCGACCCGGCCCGGCACCCGCGGCCACCGCGCCCCGCAGCGGAGGGCACCCAGGGCCCTCCGCCCTCCCCGGAAGGACCGGCGCATGCTCGACGACGCCCTGCTCGACGACCCGGCGGCGCTGGAGCGCGCCGACACCGGCGGCGCCCTGCTGGCCCTGGCCGGCGCCGGTGCCCGGGTCCGCAACGCCCTGCGCCGCGCCGAGGAGTCCGGGCTCGGCCGGCTCCGGCCCGACGGCCGCCCCCGCACCGTCCTCGTCGCCGGGCAGGGCAGCGCGCTGACCGCCGCGGACGTCCTCGCCGCCCTGGGGGGCGTCACCTGCCCCGTGCTGCCCCTGGGCCCGGCCGCCGCGGCCCCCGAGGAAGGGGCCTCCACCCACACCGGCCCCGCCGGCCTCCTCGACCTCGGCTGGCACCTGCCGGGCTGGGTCGGCTCCCTGGACCTGGTGGTCGCCGTCTCCGCGGACGGAGCCGAACCCGGCCTCTGCTCCCTCGTCGAGCAGGCCTACATCCGCGGCTGCTCGGCCGCCGTCGTCGCCCCCGCCGGGAGTCCGCTCGCCGAGGCCGCGATCCAGGCCCGCGCCCTGCCCCTGCTGCACTCCGCCGCGGCCGAGGGCCCCGACGGGGAGCGGGAACGGGACCGGGAGGGAGCGCGCGGTGAGGCCGCGGGCGAACTGCCGGCCGAGGACCCGGCGGCCCTGTGGTCCCTCCTCCCCCCGCTCCTCGCCCTCGCCGGGCGGATCGGTGTCGCCGCCGTCGACGAGCGGTCGCTCCAGGCGGCCGCCGACCGGCTGGACGAGGTCGCGGTGCGGTGCCGGCCGGACGCCGCCGCCTACCTCAACCCCGGCAAGAGCCTGGCCGGCCGCCTGTCGGGAGTCCTCCCCCTGCTCTGGGGCGACGGTCCGCTCACCGCCGCGGCCGCCCGCCGCTTCGCCTCCCTCCTCGCCGACCGGGCCGGGCAGCCGGCCCTCACCGGCGTCCTGCCGCAGGTCCTCACCGGCCACCGCGGCCTGTTCTCCGCCCGCCTCGGCGGCGGCACCGGCACCGACGACTTCTTCCGCGACCGCGTCGACGAGCCCGACCCGCTCCGGCTCCACGTCCTGCTGCTGCGCCGCGTCGCCGAGCCCGTCCCCGCCGAGGAGCCCGGCATCGAGGGCCCCGGCCCGTCCGCCGCCGGCGGTGCGGAGGGCGGGAGCGCGCCGACGCGGGAGGACCGGGACGCGGCTGCGCTGCACCGCGCCGTCGCCCGCGCCCAGCGGCTCGCCGAGGACCACGGCGTCGTGCTGAGCGAGCTGGCCGTCGCCCAGGACGACCCTGTCGGGGCGTTCGCCGAGCTCGTCGGCACCGCCGACTTCGCCGCCGTCTACCTCGGTCTCGCCACCGGTTCCTGAACCGGGGCCCCGTCGGCCCCCTCGCCGGTGCACCCGGCGGTGCTCCCCGGCCGCGCGCCTCCCCGCAGCCCCGGCCTCGCGGCCCGGACCCTCCTGAGGCCGGCCGAGTCCCCCTCCCGCCGGGGGCCGGGGCCGCGCCCTCACCGCCCTCACCGCCCTCACCGGCCTCACCGGTGTGCCGCCCCGCCGCCCCGCCGACACCCGGCGGCCGCATCGTGGACACCTTCCCGATGCCGCGGCCCGATGTCATCCACGTCGGTTAGGGTCGTGCCTCCGGTACGGCGACGCCCGGCAGGCCCCTCGGGGGCGTGCCGGGCGCGCCCGTCCGGCAGGCTCCCGGACCACCGCCCGCCACGGCACCCGACACAGGAAGAGGCAGCAGCGCGCATGGACCGCCTCGCGAACACCGTCCGCCCGTACGCCTGGGGTTCCACCACCGCCATCCCCGAGCTGCTCGGCCAGGAGCCCACCGGTGAGCCGCAGGCCGAACTGTGGATGGGAGCCCACCCCGGCGCGCCGTCGCGGGTCGACCGCGGCGACGGCGACCGCTCCCTCGCCGACGTGATCGCCGCCGACCCGCGGGGCGAGCTGGGCGACGCGGTGGTCGACCGCTTCGGACCGGCCCTGCCCTTCCTCTTCAAGGTCCTGGCCGCCGGCCACGTGCTCTCCCTCCAGGTCCACCCCACCCTCGAACAGGCCCGGGCCGGGTTCGCCGACGAGGAGGCACGGGGCGTCCCCCGCGACGCCCCGCACCGCAACTACCGGGACGCCAACCACAAGCCCGAGATGATCTGCGCGCTGAGCGACTTCGACGGGCTCTGCGGCTTCCGCGCCCCCGCCGCAACCGCCGACCTGATGGACTCCCTCCGCGTCCCCTCCCTGGCCCCGTGGACCGCCGTCCTGCGCTCCGAGCCGGAGGAGGCCGCCCTGCGCACGGTCCTCGCCGAGGTCCTCGGCGGTGACCGCGACCGCACGGCCGCCTGCGCCACCGAGGTCGCCGAGGCGCTGGAGAAGGCCGCCGCGGGCGACGGCCCGTACGCCGCCGCCTGCGCCGCCTACGCCGTCGCCGCCCGCGACTTCCCCGGCGACCCCGGCATCGTCGCCGCGCTGCTGCTCAACCACGTCACGCTGCGGCCCGGCCAGGCGCTCCACCTCGGCGCCGGCGTCCCCCACGCCTACCTGCGCGGCCTCGGGGTGGAACTCATGGCCAACTCCGACAACGTGCTGCGCTGCGGCCTCACCCCCAAGCACGTGGACGTGCCCGAGCTGCTGCGGGTCGTCGACTTCCGGGCCGCCGAGCCCGCCGTGCTGGAGCCCGTCCCCGTCCTCGGAGCGGACGGCGAGGAGGTCTACCCGACCCCGACGGAGGAGTTCCGCCTCTCCCGGTACAACCTCACCGGTGCCGACCGGTCCGTGGCGGGCCGGGCGCCCCAGATCCTGCTCTGCACCGCGGGCGAGGCCGTGCTCACCGGTCCCGGGGGCGCGTCCCTCGTCCTGCCCAGGGGAGGGTCCGCGTACCTCCCGGCCGGTGAGGACGCCGTCCTCACCGGTGCCGGCGCCGTCGTCTTCCGCGCCACCGTCGCCCTCGGGTGACGGCCGCGCCGCGCGGGGGCCTGCGCCGCGACTGACGCCGCGCCCGGGCGGGCAGGAGCAACCGGCGGCGCCTGGTGCGAGAATGGCGCGCCGCGGCGGCGATCCCGGGCACGGGGACGCCGCGGCGACGAGACAGCAGGCCCGCAGCGGCCCGGCGGAAGGACTGAACCGCACCATGAGTGCATCCGGCGGCACCAAGGCGATCGTCGCGGCCCTGGGGGCCAACCTCGCGATCGCTGCCAGCAAGTTCGTGGCGTTCGTCGTCACCGGCTCCTCCTCGATGCTCGCGGAGGCCGTGCACTCCGTCGCCGACTCCGGCAACCAGGGGCTGCTGCTGCTCGGCGGCAAGCGGGCCAAACGGGAGGCCACCGAGGAGCACCCGTTCGGCTACGGGCGTGAGCGCTACATCTTCGGCTTCCTGGTGTCGATCGTCCTGTTCACCGTCGGCGGCATGTTCGCCCTCTACGAGGGCTACGAGAAGGTCGTCCACCCCCACCCGCTGGACAGCTGGTACTGGGCCGTGGGCGTCCTGGTCTTCGCCATCGTCGCGGAGGGCTTCTCCTTCCGCACCGCCATCAGGGAGTCCAACGAGATCCGCGGCTCCCTCACCTGGCCGCAGTTCGTCCGGCGGGCCAAGGCGCCCGAGCTCCCCGTCGTCCTGCTGGAGGACTTCGGCGCCCTGATCGGCCTCGTCCTGGCGCTCTTCGGCGTCGGACTGGCCGTCCTCACGGACAACGGCGTCTGGGACGGGGTCGGCACCCTGTGCATCGGCTCGCTGCTGATCGCCATCGCCCTGGTGCTGGCGGTGGAGACCAAGAGCCTGCTGCTCGGCGAGGCCGCCACCAGGGAGACCGTCGCCGACATCCGCAGGGCGCTGGTCGACCACGACACCGTGACGGGCCTCATCCACATGCGCACCCTCCACCTCGGCCCCGAGGAGCTCCTGGTCGCGGCCAAGATCGCCGTCCGGCACGACGACACGGCCGCCGACGTGGCCCGTGCCATCGACGAGGCCGAGGCCCGCATCCGCCGGGCGGTGCCCATCGCCCGCGTCATCTACCTCGAACCGGACGTCTACAGCGCCGACAAGGCCGCCGCCGGCCCCGACCGCCTGGCCACCCCCGGCGGCCCCGTTCCGGACGATGCCGGTTCCGGCGCCCACTGACACCCGCTGACGCCCACCGGCACCCACCCACGCCCGCCGTCCTGCGGGCCCGGCACCCGTGCCGGGCCCGGACGCCCGTCGGCACCCGCCGCCTCCCGGGACCCCGTGCCCCGGGAGGCGGCGGCGTTCCCGGCTCCGGCGCGTGCGGACCTGTCCCGTCCGGCCCGGGACTCCCACGCCGGTCCCCGTCTCCGCGCCCGTGCCTCCGCGCCCTTGCCGCACTCCGGCCCCCGGCCCCCGGGCCCCGGGCTCCCGGGGCGGCACGGAGCCGTCAGGCCGCCACGGACCCGGGGATTCCCGCGGCCCGGGACCGGGCGCGCCTCCGCGTCGTCCACAGCGACACCGGCAGCGCGGCCAGGCCCGTGAACGCGGCCACCACACCCGAGCCGAGCACCGTCACGTACGCCCTGAAGGGTCCCGGCCCGGCAGCCGGCCCGACGCCCGCGTCGGCGAACGCCCGCGTCGGCACCAGGGCGTGGAAGCCCGAGACGTCCTCCACCCGCTCCACGCACCCGCGCACGTCCGCCGCGGCCACGCCGCCCATGCCGTCCTCGAGGTGGTAGCGGGAGTCGTTGGAGTTCTCCCGGTTGTCGCCCATCACGAAGAAGCGCCCCCGCGGCACCGTCACCGCGAACGGAGGACCGGAGAACTGCCCCGACGACGCCGTGTACGGCTCCTCCACCGCCCTGCCGTTCACCGTCAGCCGTCCGTCCGCACGTGCGGACACCCGGTCCCCGCCGACCCCCACGACGCGCTTGACGACCAGCTGCCGTCCCCATCCCCATGCGGGGACCGACAGCGCCACCACATCGCCGCGCCGCACCTCCGACGTGCTGATCCTGCGGACCCACACCCGGTCGCCCGCATGGAGCGTCGGCTGCATCGAGGCGCCGCCCATCGTGTAGCGGTGGTAGCCGGTCACCAGCAGGGCCGCACCCAGCACCGCGGCCACCACGCCCGCCGCCGCCACCGCCAGGCAGACGGCCGCCGCCCGGCGGCCGGGCCGGGCGGGACGCCGCTGCCCCGCCCACGGCTGTCCCGCCGGCCACCGTGCCGGACCGCCCTGCGCCGGCACCCCCGACGGGGCGACTCCCCGGCCCGGACCGTCCTGCGGTGCTGCCCACACCTGGTCCCACCCGTTCTCCGCCATGGACGCCGTCCCTTCCCGTGGTGCTCCTCCCGGCGGGGGAGCGCCCGCGATCGTAGCGGCGCGTCCCGCCCGCGCCCCGGGGCGGCGGGCACTCCGGATGGCCGGATCGACCGGCGTCCCGGGTCCTCTTCGGAGCCGCCGGTGTAGATTCGTGGGCAGAGCCAGACGTCGCTGCTGATGGCGGTCGATCGGACGGTGCGCGCTCCGACGCGTCCTCCGGTCGAGGGAGAGAGGGCCTCCGACGGGCTGTGCTGGAGCGAGGGGACCGGTCCGCCGGGCCCCGTGGACCACGGGAGTGCACCACCCCGTGGGGATCGGTGTGTCCGCGCCGTCGGGCACCGCCGGCTCCGCGGCCGCACCTGCCCGAGCCCCGTCCCGTACCGCTGCAGCACACCGGACCAGCCCACAGCGCCGGGCGCGCCCGGCGCGCCCGCAACGCCCCACAACCAGCCCGAGGAGCAGACGCATGGCGTCCCAGACCACCGGCGACTTCAAGGTCGCCGACCTGTCCCTGGCCCCGTTCGGCCGCAAGGAGATCCAGCTCGCCGAGCACGAGATGCCCGGCCTGATGGCCATCCGCGAGGAGTACGCCGCCCAGCAGCCCCTGGCCGGCGCCCGGATCACCGGCTCCCTGCACATGACCGTGCAGACCGCCGTGCTCATCGAGACCCTGACGGCCCTCGGCGCCGAGGTCCGCTGGTGCTCCTGCAACATCTTCTCCACCCAGGACCACGCCGCCGCGGCCATCGCCGTGGGCCCCGAGGGCACCCCGGAGAACCCGAAGGGCGTCCCCGTCTTCGCCTGGAAGGGCGAGACGCTGGAGGAGTACTGGTGGTGCACCGAGCAGGCCCTCACCTGGCCCGGTGAGGTCGGCCCGAACATGATCCTGGACGACGGCGGCGACGCCACCCTCCTCGTCCACAAGGGCGTGGAGTTCGAGAAGGCCGGTGCGGCCCCGGACCCCTCCACCGCCGACAACGACGAGTACCGGATCATCCTGGAGCTCCTCAACCGCACCCTGGCCGAGTCGCCCCGCAAGTGGACCGAGGCCGCGGCCGCGATCAAGGGCGTCACCGAGGAGACCACCACCGGCGTCCACCGCCTGTACGAGATGCACCGCGACGGCAGCCTGCTGTTCCCGGCCATCAACGTGAACGACGCGGTGACCAAGTCGAAGTTCGACAACAAGTACGGCTGCCGCCACTCGCTGATCGACGGCATCAACCGCGCCACCGACGTGCTCATCGGCGGCAAGGTCGCCGTGGTCTGCGGCTACGGCGACGTGGGCAAGGGCTGCGCCGAGTCGCTGCGCGGCCAGGGCGCCCGCGTGATCGTCACCGAGATCGACCCCATCTGCGCCCTCCAGGCTGCGATGGACGGCTACCAGGTCACCACCCTGGACGACGTCGTCGAGACCGCCGACATCTTCATCACCACCACCGGCAACAAGGACATCATCCTCGCCTCCCACATGGAGCGGATGAAGCACCAGGCCATCGTGGGCAACATCGGCCACTTCGACAACGAGATCGACATGGGCGGCCTGGCCCGCATCCCCGGCATCGTCAAGGACGAGGTCAAGCCCCAGGTCCACACCTGGACCTTCCCGGACGGCAAGACGATCATCGTGCTGTCCGAGGGCCGCCTGCTCAACCTGGGCAACGCCACCGGCCACCCGTCGTTCGTGATGTCCAACTCCTTCGCGAACCAGACGATCGCCCAGATCGAGCTCTTCACGAAGACCGAGGAGTACCCGGTGGGCGTCTACACGCTCCCCAAGCACCTGGACGAGAAGGTCGCCCGCCTCCACCTGGACGCGCTGGGCGTCAAGCTCACCACGCTCACGGAGGAGCAGGCCGCGTACATCGGCGTCAAGGTCGAGGGCCCGTACAAGTCGGACCACTACCGCTACTGACAGCCGCCGCGCGGCAGCGCGCCACCCCGGGCCCCGGACCTGCAGCCAGGTCCGGGGCCCGGCCCGTCCCCGCCGTAGCATGCGACCATGCCCAGCGGCCGGTACTCCCTGTACGACCCCCACGACGACACCCCCCTCGGAGAGGAACACTTCAGCTGCGCCCCCGGCCCCGCCGGCTGGCGCTACACCTCGCAGACCTTCACCCCCGACGGCGCACCCGCAGGCTCCGTCGACCTCACCCTCGACTCCCGCGGCCGACCGCTCCGCCTCCACCTGCGGACCGGTGACTGGCAGGTCCGCGGAGGCATGCTCGACGGCCTCGCCTGGGTACGCACCCGGGCCGCCGCCCCCGACGCCGGGGACGTGCCTCCCGAGGCCACCGAGGGGCACGACCGCGCCCACACCTTCACCGGGCGCTCGCCCGCGTTCCTGATCGCCACCGCCCGGCTGCTCCGGCTGGAACCCGGAGACAGGACGAGGCTGCGCCTGGTCGCCCTCACCGAACCCGTACTCGCACCACGCACCCTCGACCAGGGCTGGTCACTGGACGGCATCGAATCACACGCCACCGACAACGGCCCGCTGCTCGTCCACCGCTACACCGTCGCCGACCTCGAGACCGGTGAGCAGCAGACGGTGCACCTGGCCGGCGACGTCGTGCTCGCGGCGCCCGGGGTCGAGCTGGAGGCCCTCGACGGGCCGCCCAACCAGCAGCCCCCGGCGGCCTCCGCGGACTGACCGCAGGGGAGACGGGAAACGGGGGAGCGGCGGGCGGGGAGCCGGGAAGGCAGGCCGGGCGGGGGCGGGCAGGACCGGGAGGGCCTGCGGAGCCGTCGTGCGTGCCGTCAGGCCGGCGGCGCGAAGCCCCCTCCGGCCGTACCGCCGCCGCTCCGGCCGGCACCGGTGTCCGACGGCTCCGCCGCCGGCCGGATCGGCGGCGTCGGCACCGGAGCCTGCGGGGCCGCGCCGGGCCCGGCCCACGGCCCGGGTGCCGGTGCGGCCGGTCCGGCCCCGGACGCGGGCGTCTGCACGCCGGGTGCAGCAGGTGCAGCAGGTGCCGCGGCGGCCCGGTGCGCGGCGGCGGTCCGCACCCACTCCCGGTGCTGCCGTTCGGCCAGCACCGCCGCCAGGTAGGCGGCCGGGTGCACTCCCCCGGGGACGGCCCGGCCCGTCCGCGCCGCCACGTCGGCCGACAGCCGCCGGCCGAGGTCCCAGGCGACCTGCTGGTCCAGCTCCCGGATCCGTCCGAGGTACTGCCGCACGGCCAGCCACAGAGCGTCGGGCACGGCGGAGAGGTCCAGCGAGGACAGCTCCCCTCCCGCTGCACCCGCGGCCTGCGGCGGCAGGGGCGGCAGCGGTGCCCGCCCGGCGCCCGCCCCCGGCACCCGCTCGCGGACCACCAGGGTCCCCGCGAAGACGTCCCCCAGCCTGCGCCCGCGGTCCGAGACGAGGGAGCAGACGACGGCCGGGACCCCGGTCAGCGCGATGATCTCGAAGAACCCCACCAGGCCGCGGACCAGCGCCTGCCGGAAGCGGACCGGCCCGCCGTCGGTGCGGACCACCCGCAGTCCCAGGGCGAGCTTCCCCAGCGAGCGCCCCCGCGAGAGGGTCTCCACCGCGACGGGTATGCCCACCAGGATCCCCACGGTCAGGCTCAGGGTGACCGCTGCGGCGGCAGCCGAGTCGAGGTCGGGCACGGCGAACGCCAGACCGGCGGTGAGGGCGATCAGCAGGGCGAACAGTGCCGTGAGGTCGAGGGCGCAGGCGAGCATCCTGCTGGGCAGCCTCGCCGGCTGCACCCCGAGCACCACGGCCTCGCCGGTCACCAGGTCGCTCACTGCCGCTCCCACCCGTCCTCGCCCCCGTGCTCGCCCCCGTGCTCTCCGGGCGCCCAAGATAAGGCCGCGGTGCGGACCGCCGATAGCCGGGACGGTGCTCTGGCAAGCTGTCCCCGACCCCGAACGCCCCCGAGCCCGGAGCCCGCGCATGGATCTGGACGTCTTCGTCACCACCCACCGCGCGGAGTGGGCCCGCCTGGAACAGCTCTGCGGCCGCCGCCGCCTCACCGGCGCCGAGGCCGACGAACTCGTCGACCTGTACCAGCGGGTGGCCTCCCACCTCTCCCAGGTGCAGTCGACCGCCCCCGACCCCCTCCTCGTCGGCCGCCTGACCTCCCTCGTGGCCCGCGCGCGCAGCGCCGTGACGGGCGCCAGGTCGGCGGGCTGGCGGGACGCCGGGCGCTACTTCGCCGCCGGCTTCCCCGCAGCGCTGTACCGGACCCGGCGCTGGTGGGTGCCCACCGCTCTGGCGTCGCTCGCCCTCGTCGCGGTCGTCGCGGTGTGGGTGGCCACCGACGCGCATGTCCGCGCGGCCATCGCCGCACCCGGGCAGATCCGGGAGATGACCCGTCCCGGGGGCGAGTACGAGGCCTACTACTCCAGCCATCCGGCGAGCTCGTTCGCGGCCCAGGTGTGGACCAACAACGCCTGGGCCGCCGCCCTCTGCCTGGTCGGCGGCGTCTTCCTGGGCCTGCCGGTCCTCTACGCACTGGTGGTCAACGTCGTCAACCTCGGCATCGGTGTCGGCGTGATGGCCTCGGCCGGGCGGCTCGGCCTCTTCCTCGGACTGCTGCTCCCGCACGGCATGCTGGAACTGAGCGCCGTCTTTGTCGCCGCGGGCCTGGGCCTGCGCCTCGCCTGGACCGTCATCGACCCGGGGCCGCGCACCCGCGCGGTCGCTCTCGCGGAGGAGGGGCGGGCGATCATTGGGACGATCGTGGGCCTGACCGCCGTCCTGCTCGTCTCCGGGGTCCTCGAAGCCTTCGTCACCCCCTCCTCGCTGCCCACCTGGGCACGCATCGGCATCGGAGGGCTCGCCGAGGCCCTTTTCCTCGCCTACGTCTTCGTGGTCGGCCGCCGGGCGTTCCGCGCAGGACACGTCGGGGACGTCGAGGCCGCGGACCGAGCCGACGAACTTCCCGTCGCCGCGTGAGGGCCTGCGCGGGACGGCGCGGCCGAGCTGGTAGTCTCGTGATCGTCCGCCGGACCGTTGACTTCGGTCGGGCGAACCAGTAGATTCGAAGGGTTGCCTCCGACTGGACAAGGTCGGAAGTCGGCGTTAGTGTCTACGACACCGCCGGTCCGGTTTGCAGACCGCCGAATCCGCAGTGAATTCAGAATTCCTCTGCGGTGGCGTGCGTCCGGAACGGTGAATCCGTTAAACGGAGTGCCGAAAGCCTGATAGGGTTCGGAACGAAGAAAAGCGGAAAACCCCGCCGGCGGGGGTCAGGGAAGCGGAGAGAGACACTCCGCGGGTCTGATAAGCTGGAGACACGGAAGAACGAAGCGCCCGGAGGGGCCCGCAGGGGCCGCGAAGGAAGCGTCCGTTCCTTGAGAACTCAACA